>NZ_WKJP01000002.1 GCF_009674585.1 Haloferax marinisediminis
CCGGTTCGTCCTCGACGCGGGTGCCTCCGTGCCGAAGCACACCAACGAGGTCGAACACGAGCAACACGTCCTCTCGGGGCGGTACGTCGTCGGTATCGACGGCGAAGAGTACGAAGTCGAAGCCGGTGACTCGATTTTCATCCCCGCTGGCGTCGTCCACTGGTACCGAAACGAGTCCGACGAGGAAGGCTCGTTCCTGTGTGCCGTCCCGAACGGTGACGACGAAATCGAACTCGTCGACGACGAGTAAGCGACACAGACACACCACAGACGCGACGCGCAGACGAATCCCTGAAATACCACGTCACCGTAGCAGGCATCGTGTCTAAACAGGTCACCCGCGTCGACACGCTCTTTCTCCACCAGACGGACGACGACTATCTCGTCGTCGTCCAGCGAGATGGAAAGCGGGTGCTCCGCGGTAAACTCGAACTCAAAGAGACGAACGCGGGCCCCCGTCCGTTGCGATTCCTCGTCATCCGAAAGGGCGAAGAAACGCCGCGAGACCCGAGTCAGTTCGTCGAGCTCGCCCGGTCGGCCTCTCGGATTCGTATCTCACAGCAGACCTCCCAGCACGGCCGCGAGGAACTCAAAGCGATGCTCGACGGCTACCAACTGGAGGCACTCGTCGTCCGGACCTGTCGCCGATGCTCGGCGAACAGCAGGTACTCCCCATCACCGACGACACGGCCATCAAGGCCGAACACGAGTACGTTTGCGCGACTGCGCCGTCCGCGAACTCGAACAGGAACTCTCGTTCGCCGGCGGCCTCACGAGAGCGGCCCAAGACCGCCTCGAAGAACTCCTCTACGAGACCGGGGACCTGACCCGTATTACGAACCTCCTGCAAGGAGTTAGACCCCGACCTGACGAAGTTCGACACTATCAGTGCGACGACCGAAGACGTCGACCTCGTCGACACTGCCGACCTCGATATCCATCCGAACCTGAAGTCGATGCTGACAGACCGGTTCGAGACGTTGCTCCCGGTGCAGAGTCTCGCCGTCCGAAACGGCGTCCTCGACGGGAAAGACCAACTGGTCGTGAGCGCCACCGCGACGGGGAAGACGCTCATCGGTGAACTCGCCGGCATCGACCGCATGCTGAAGAGCAAGGGGAAGATGCTCTTTCTCGTTCCGCTCGTCGCACTCGCGAACCAGAAACACGAGGACTTCAAAGAGCGATACGGCCACCTCGGGAAGGTCACCATCCGCGTCGGCGCGAGTCGAATCAACGACGACGGCAACCGCTTCGACCCGAACGCGGACGTCATCGTCGGCACCTACGAGGGCATCGACCACGCCCTCCGGACAGGCAAAGACCTCGGGGACATCGGTACCGTGGTTATCGACGAGGTTCACACGCTGAAAGAAGAAGAGCGTGGCCACCGCCTCGACGGGATGATTTCGCGCCTGAAGTACTACTGCGAGACGCGAGCCAAACGCCGCGACAACTACGACGGCGCACAGTGGATTTACCTCTCAGCGACCGTCGGCAACCCGAAGTGGTTGGCCCAAACCCTCCGTGCCAACCTCGTCGAGTACGAAGACCGACCGGTTCCAATCGAGCGACACGTCACTTTCGCGAACGGCCAAGAGAAACCGCGCATCGAGAACCGTCTCGTCAAACGGGCGTTCGACACGAAATCCTCGAAGGGGTACCGCGGCCAGACGATTATCTTCACCAACTCGCGGCGTCGGTGTCACGAAATTTCGCGAAAGCTCGAGTACAACGCCGCGCCGTACCACGCCGGATTGGACTACAAGCGTCGAAAGCGAGTCGAACGCCAGTTCGCTAATCAGGACCTCGCGGCCGTCGTGACCACCGCGGCACTCGCGGCCGGGGTCGACTTCCCGGCGTCGCAGGTCATCTTCGACACGCTGGCGATGGGTATCGAATGGCTCTCTGTTCAGGAGTTCAGCCAGATGCTCGGGCGCGCCGGCCGGCCGGACTATCACGACAAAGGGACCGTCTACCTGCTGGTCGAACCGGACGCCTCGTACCACAACTCGATGGAGATGACCGAAGACGAAGTCGCGTTCAAACTCCTGAAAGGCGAGATGGAAGAGGTCAGGACCGTCTACGACGAGTCGGCCGCCGTCGAAGAGACGCTGGCGAACATCGTCGTCGCCGGGAAGAAGGCGAAGTCGCTCAACGACCGGATGCTCGGCGAGGTGCCGACGACCCACTCGGTCGGAAAGCTTCTCGAATGGGAGTTCATCGATGGGCTCGAACCGACACCGCTCGGTCTCGCGATCACCCGGCAGTTCCTCTCGCCGAACGAGGCGTTCCGCATCCTCGACGGAATCCGTCAGGGCCTCTCGCCGTACGACATCGTCGCCGACCTCGAACTCGCCGACGAAGGACGATAGCCAGCGCGTCTCCCGGCGACGGCCGCGACGGTCTCCACCCGGCGGAAGCGAGGTTCCGAATCCCGCCACGCTTTTCGGGTGCCAGTACGTCCGTGGTTCCGTGGTAGCGATAACGCCGGCCATCCTCGTCGTCTTCGCCGTCATCCTCGTCGCGTTGGCGTTCTTCGCCACCGAACCGGTTCCGGTGGACGTGACAGCCAATCGGCATCATGGTGACGTTGATGCTGATTCAAACCCATCTCGGAGGCATTCGTCGCAGCGGGACTACTGGGCACCCCCCATCATCCTCTTCGAGTCGTATCCCGGTGACGCGCTCTCCGGGTTCGCCAACACAGCGACGCTGACAGTCCTCGCGATGTTCATCTTGAGCGAAGGCGTTCAGCGAACCGGCGTCATCCAGATACTGGGGGCGAAGATTTCGGCGGTCACCCGGCGAGAGCGAGTTGAAGCAACTGGGTGCGACCGTCCGGTGTCGTCGGACCGATCTCCGGGTTCATCAACAACACCGCCGCCGTGGCTATCTTGCTGCCGATGGTGACCGACCTCGCAGAGCGCGGGCGGACCTCGCCGTCGAAACTCCTCTTGCCGCCTCTCGTACGCGTCGATGTTCGGCGGCATGCTGACGGTTATCGGAACGTCGACCAACATCCTCGCCAGCGACGTCTACTCGCGCATCACCGGCGAAGCACCCTTCTCGATGTTCGAGTTCACCACCCTCGGCGCCCTCGTCATGGTGGTCGGAGTCGTCTACCTCCTCACTATCGGCCGCCGACTCACCCCGGCACGTATCGAACCGCGGCTCGACCTGACCGAGGAGTTCGAGATGGCCGAGTACCTCACCGAAGTGGTCGTCCGCAAGGACTCCCCACTCGTTGGACAACAGGTCCAGCGCGCCCTCGTCGAGACGGACTTCGACGTCGACATCCTGCAACTGATTCGTGGTGACAGCGTCTTCCTCGAACCGCTCGGGCCGAAGGAGATACAGGCTGGCGACGTCTTCACCGTCAGAACCGACCGCAACACGCTCGTCGAGCTTCTCGACGTCGAGGGCCTCAACCTCGTCGGGGAAACCGTCACCGAAGACGAACTCGAACTCGCCGACAGAGGGCAGAACCTCGTCGAAGTCGTCATCGCACCCGGGTCGTCGCTCGTCGGCGAGTCGCTCGCAACCGCGAGTTTCCGCCAGCGGTACGACGCCACAGTGCTCGCCCTCCGGCGTGGTGGCGAACTCATCCGTCGCCGGATGGACAACCTTCCACTCCGTGTCGGTGACACACTCCTCGTGCAAGCGACTGTCGAGAGTATCGAACGCCTCGACACCAACCGTGACTTCATCGTCGCCCAGGAAATCGAACGCCACGACTACCGCGAGTCCAAGATTCCCGTCGCTGTCGGCATCGTCGCGGGCGTCGTCCTCTTGGCGGCACTCGGGTTCATCCCCATCGTCGTCTCGGCGTTGCTCGGGTCGCTCGCGATGGTCGCGACGAAGTGTCTTCGACCGACCGAACTGTACGACGCCGTCCAGTGGGACGTCATCTTCCTCCTCGCGGGTGTCATCCCGCTCGGTATCGCGATGGAGAACTCGGGGGCCGCTGAACTCCTCGCCGAGATGGTCGTCATGAGTGGTGAGTTTCTCCCACTGCTCGCAGTCCTCGGCGTGTTCTACTTCGTGACGGCGCTGTTGACGAACGTCATCTCGAACAACGCGAGCGTCGTTCTCATGATTCCCGTCGCAATCGAGGCGGCGACGACACTCGGTGCGCGTCCGTTCTCGTTCGTCCTCGCAGTGATGTTCGCCGCGTCGACCGCGTTCATGACGCCGGTTGGCTACCAGACGAACCTGTTCGTCTACGGTCCGGGTGGCTACAAGTTCACGGACTACATGCGCGTCGGCGGCCCGCTCCAACTGGTTCTCGGGTCGTGACGACCGTCGGTGTGGCGTACTTCTTCCCACTGACCTGACGAATCAGAACGAAACCCTTTACACTAAGACGAAAAGAGGAGTATATGCGGGACCGTGGGTTAGCCTGGTATACTTCGGGCCTTGGGTGCCCGTGACCCCGGTTCAAATCCGGGCGGTCCCATACCCATTAAGGGGAATTCGGCTTATTTTGCCGGTTTTAACAGCCAACAGCGGTGGTTGGCGTGATGCTCCTCTCCCTCGAGGCCCAGCCTCGTGAGTGTGAGTATTGCGGGTCGCACGTCACCCACAACTTCTGTCGCGTCTACGGCGATTCTGAGGACCGCGTACACCGATGCCGAGAGTGCGACACCGCCGTTCGGATTCAGCGAGGGTCTGCAGCCGGCCGTGACGTTCCAACGCCGGACCCGCAAGAGTCACCCGGTCGTCACGGTGGGCAGCCAGAGAGGTGGTCGAAGTGACGCCTGTCGACTTCGTCCGCGCCTCGAAGCTCTACCACGTCGAGAGTCAGACGGCCGTTCGTCACCCTGCTCTCGACGCGACTGACGCCGACGTTCGTCGAGCGGTCGGAGGTGACACGGCGTGACCGTCGAGTGTCCAACCTGCGGCCACGACAGCGAAAAGCTGCATCGTTGCGAGCGGTGCGGCCGTGACCTCGTCGGAGATGACCGCCAATGAGCCACGTAGCCTCTGCACCCCACGAGACTCGTGGCAACCTACTGTACACGGAGTACGAAGACTCGCCCTACTGGGCCGTCCGCCAGCTGTACAACCACATCGACGGCGGTGCGAAAGGAATCGAGGTAGAAATACCACGCTACGACGCGCCGGGAACAGAGGTTTGGACGGTTTCACTCGGGTTCCACGAGTCCGGGCTGTCTCCCTCGAAACGTGATACCGTCAACTCGCTCCTCGAGTACGACATCAACGCCTACGGTGAGGGACAGCGAAAACTCCCGATTATCATTCAACCCCGACTCGGATGGGACGACGAGAACCGGCCAAACAGCGTTCCTGCGAACCTTGGCCGTTCGACCAACGTCAAACTGAACAACACGGTCAACGTCGAACTTGACGAGATTCCCCATCTCATTCGCGAGATATTACGTGCCGTCTGTGAGAGAGTCGGCTTTGACTGGTCTCGTCGGTACTTCACAGAGACACCTCACGAGTATTCGACCATCACCCAGCACGAGCGGTACATCCGCATCCTTCGGGACATGGCGAAGAAACTCGTCCACAGCGACGGGGTTTTCATGAAACTCTTCATGCTCGTCGCAGACCTGGAGGGGTCGCACGTCGTCTACGATTCGAACAACGAGAAGGTTGTTGGCTACAACCACCAACTCCGATTCGACCGCAAGGCCATCGAGGAGATTTCGAAGAATAGCCGTCATCGACCACGCGGGATGCAGCTCAAGCACTACCATCCCGAGCACGTGCGCAAGAAGTCGGGTGACGACCCACTGTACCACCCGAAGCTCGGTGCGCTCTACAAGAAGAATCTGAACCAAGACCAATCGGTTCGGTGGACCGACCGCCACGACCTCGTCGACGACCTGGAAGAGAAAATGATGAACGTGCTCGAGTGGGCCGGCATTCCAACGAATCCGGGGTCATGGTTCGTCGAAGACGACCACTTCGTTCCCGGAGAATCCGACCGGCGGATTGCGTTCTGGGACGACCCGACGCCGGAAATTGAGGCGTCGCAGGAGTCGGTTATCATCCGGACGCTCCAGGAGCTGGAAGACTCTGACCGCGACGTCCTCGAATACGTCGCCATGGCCGACGGGGGAACTGTCGACGGGGCAGCCGAAGAGACCGGGTGGTCCGAAGCGACCGTCTACCGCGTCCTTCAGCGACTCAGCGGCCTCCTCGACTGCGACAATCGTGTTGTCTCGTGGGTCTCCTCGAAGATGTCCCAACAGGTCCGCGAAATCGTCTCTGTCACCGAGGACGTCGTCGAGTCCAACGCACGACTCATCGAGAATGTCCTCTCTGTCGACCCACGTGACCTGGAACGCTCCGGCCGTGCTCTGCAGAACTGGCTCAATCGATACGGTGCTGAAGTCGTCCAGGGGATGGACGATCGCTCGAAGCGCGTGAAGATTCGCGTTCGGTCGATTCTAACCGAATCGAAGAACAGCACTGCGAAAGGCGAGTACCTACCCGACGTGATCGACGCAGGCTACTCCGCGTGGTGTGACGCCGGCCTCGACGCCGGTCGGTTCTACAACGCCATCATCGAATTCGACCAGGCGTACGGTCCAAAACAGTCCGCAATCGCGAGTCAGCACCTCAGATAGAGCGGCCCTCGTGAGTGGCAACACTACTCGTCGTCTCTTTCTTTTATATACTACACCTTGGTTTTCGCCCGGACCCGTGTTTCGGGTGGACCCTTCGACACCTGTGAGCGACGGCATCGCGCCGGTTCCGCGGCAGGTCGGTCGCACTGCGTGCGACCATCCCCTTAGCGAGTGTGACTAACGTCACAACTTTCAAAAAATAACCCTCCGGCTGTGTAGCTCCAGTTGACGCAGTCGAAAGGGGAGGGGCGAAGGGTTGCATGAAGAATTCGGAAGTTGATGCTTGAGTAACTTCCACGCTCGCTGATTACGCAGTGTGAAGCAGCAACAACCGAACCTATTCGACGCAGGAATGGAATTTGATTAGTCGTCGAACTCGTCCAGACTCGATTCTTTCCGGACGAACTCTTCGCGGGCTCTTTGATAGGCCAATTTTCCTGTCTCCTCGGGAACCATCCCATCAAAGAATTTGTCCTTCACCATGTCTTTGATCTCACCTGGGTCTTCTGACTCCCACATTATCCTAAAGTCACGCTCTTTAACCACGTCTGCGTCTGAATCCTTTATCATACCATAGTTCAGAGCGATCTCCAACAGTTCATCTATCCGCGAATCAACAACGCGGTCTATGTTCCGGCGGTTGGTCCCCAGATGGATTTTGGATTTGAATGTCCGCTCAAACTCTCGTTTTCTAAATTCCTTTGGTTCATCAACCGAGCCCATATTGTTTAAGTAGAGTTGGAGCAGCACTTCGCCGAGAGGAAACACTGGGTGACTGGTTAGGTGGAATCGAATATCGTCGTTCTCAGCAAGTGTTGGGTCGATTCCGTCCTCTCCTAATCTCCTCAAATTTGGATTTTCAACGTGGCCATCGTGGTATTTTATCGTCTTATCTTCCTCGTCTGCTTCAGGAGGCATTTCGGCCTCGATTAATTTCCAAACAGCATACTCGTCGGGATCTGTAGCAATCTTCATCACTTCCATGTCTGCATCGACAAGATCGATTGCTCGAGTGAACGTGAGATACTGAACTGACTGAATTGAAAGGTCTGAACACTGAATGTGTCTTTTTATTTTATCACGCCGTGACCCGGACTCGAGCAGGTCTTTGGTCGTGTTAATTTCATCAACCCAGTGTTGGTATTCCTCGCCACCTACATTACAAGAAACAAAACAGAGATGAACACCACTAGGTTGTTTTTTCGCTAGAAGTAACTCTGCTCCAGAGTCACCAAATTCACGAAGAGGGTTTATGATCGTTGTCTCAAATCCACTATCACTCCCCATTGCAGCGTCCTTAGGGGAAAACGCATTCACGATATCCCGGAAGAGGTTGTACTCTTGCTTACTTGTTGACTGAAAAGTCGTGACATAGCTTTTCCTTGCTCTCTCTTCGTCGATGCTGTCGTATTTTTTAGTGAATAACCGCTCAAAGGAGCGTTTGTCTCCTTTCCCCAGTTCAGCAAAATACCCGTCGTCGTATGGTTTTGGGTCCTTCATGCGACTTTCTTCGGGGTACATTCTGAGTCGAAGTGGTCACTCAAAAAGTTGAATATCCGAAGAGACTGGTCAATGTCAGTCAACTCTCTCGGGAACACCCGAACTTGGTTTCCTTTACTCTTGAGAGTGGTTCTCTCGTTAGTAGTTTCATCAATTAACTCTGCTTGGAAGGATTTGAATTCGGGGTACGCAGTATATTCTGAAACGCTGAATTCCCAAAAGTCGGTATCCATATGCGATTCGAAGTTCTCCAGGTTTTCCGCACTGATACCATCAGCAACCTCAACGGCCCAAGGAGTACTCACAGAGAACTTATCTTCTCCGAAGAATGCACTGTCTGCTTTTCCGTAGTGCCCAGTATTCGCGTACTTTTTCATCTCCTTGACACGTTCAACTTCTTTATTGAACTGCAGCCACAGTTCTTGGAGGCTACCATTGACGTGTACGAACGTACCGTCTGTTTTTATTTTGAATTTGAATTCGTTGGGCTTCTCAAAAACCATTATCTGAGGTAAAATCCCGTAATTATACCTCATCTCACGGTAGGTGTCCAGTCCATCGATAGCACGATACTGAATCGATCGTTCAGTTTCAGGACGACGTCGAGCGCTTATTTTCGAATCAGCAGAGCGTCTCGCACTGAAATATGGGACTAATATATTTTCGTGGTTTGCCACGATATCCTTCCGCAACTCGTCCAGCTCACGCTTGGAAAGCATTAGACGACCCAGGTGAGGCGTTTCGATCAGAAACTTTGAGATGGTGGGTGGAATTTGGTCCGTTTTGTTTGCGTTTGTAATGAACAGAGGAACATGGTCATCGAGGTAGACATAGCTGTAGACCGGTTCTTCATCAACTGTACTGTGTAGTAGATGGAGATCGCCGGACGAGTTAAGGATGCTAAAGCTAGACTGCACAAAGCCTAGGAACTCGTCCTTTCCGCCAGCCAGATTGTTAACTGCGCCAATTATGTTAAATTGGCCAGAGGCTTGCTCATTCTGATAAAGATAGTCAATATATTTAATGAGCGCAGCCTGGTCATCGAAGGACTCATCAATTATATCTAAGAAGTCCGACGACTGCTCAGGCATTAGACACCTCTTAGAGATGATTGCCCACTCTGGCGCTCAATACTTCTCATACCACATGATATGTATAGAGTCCGAATAGTTTTTCGGATATTCATCCTTCAACGAACTTACTTCGAGATACAATTTCAGCGCGAGTCTCTTCTAACTCACCAATATTGTCATACAGGTCCTCTTGTACAGTATCAGGGATCTCCTCAGACACATTCTCTGATTCACTAATCCGTTGGATTACGCCCTTGTATTTGGTCACTTTTGAGTAGAAATCCACCGCGTTCTCTAACTCAGACCCACGGAAAACCCCGCCTAATAGTCCGATATTTACTGCACTGGCTTCATACACCGTTGTCGGGATTGAGTCGGGAGAAGGCATATCATCAGGTTGTAATTGACGACCTGGAGGACGTTTGCTTAACCGCGCCATTTGATTAGCACAATCAGTAATTCCGGTCATTTGGCCGACTTCGGTGAGAAGGGCCCGCTTCAGCTTTTTTCTCTCCCAAACTTGCCTAGCAGAGTACACTAAGAATGCAGATACGAAGGACGCGGCAACTCCGATGATAGTAGAATCCGGTAGACTTGCAGAAGAGCTAGACTGAGCAACGATAGTTGGGAGCGTAACCATACTTATTGATATTCCTGATTCTTTTAAAATCTGAATGGTAATACCCGGCCAGTAACTACGGGTTCATCTCACCTTCAGTCTCAATCGACCTATGGAATGTCTCCAAGAAAAATCAAGAGCTAGGTAATTCAGATTCAATCTATCGACTAATGAGTAATCTATTCCATGGTTAAACAAAGATCCGCCGTGGATGGATTTTCACTTGCTCTGAGTTACGATGTCCACCTGAGCCGTAGAACCGCAGCCGCAGCGACGAGGCTTCGACAGAGCGCATATTTCGAACCCGAATTCCACCACCTCCAGCACCACCAGTAGCAGAGTAGAGCACGAACACGTACAAGCCACCTTCTCGCCGGAGTCGAGCATGGTAGTCCTCGAAAACCCGGAAACGACCGATTTTCCCGCTTCTCCGATTCACCATTGCAGCTTTGATTTCAACGGGGCGGCCGTCGTCGGTCTCAGCGTCCTGCCAAGATGAGTGCGCAGAGACAAGACCGTATCTCTGCCGAGCAGCACGCTCAGCGAGTGCACCGTAGTGGGCTGCTTTCTTACTCCGATTCGTCATGACCTTTGACCCACGACGTCTTCGCGCCGATCACCTCGAGGACAGAGAGCAAAATTCCGGTTCCACGGGGGACGGGCAACCACCGGGGTGCCGCCAATCGGCGCCACTGTGTAAGTAAGTATGCGACCACGGGGGGTGTGTGGTGGTGGTGATGGTCCAGAGTCGCTGTCGTCATGCGCTTTCTCCTTCTGGGGCCGCCACGAGGTCTCGATGTTGTCCCTTCTGCCACTCTCGGACTCTGTCGCCAACCCACGAGGTCGAGTATGGAACGAGGTATTCGGTGTCTTGGCTGTTCTCCTTGCCGATATCGGCGTAACTCATACCGTCGTCATCCCACGGACGGGCAGCACGGATTGCTGTCGAGATAGCTTCCTTCCGCCTCGCATCGTCGGCAGTCTCGACGTCCTCCTGGTCGTCGTCAGTCTCGTCCTCGAGGTCGACTGCGAACGAGGAAGCTTCGTGTTCGTCGTATCGTTCGGCAGTGTCGGTGATACCCTTGTACTCGGCTACTTCCTCGAATTTATCCGTCGTGCCAGTGGATTCGAGGATTTTCACGCGGCCGGGGTCTGCGCGAGATGGCTTCTCGAAGATTGCAGAGTAAAGTCGTCGGAGGTCCTTCGCGGTGTCTGCGCGGGTATGGCCGACGATGAGAACCGAGCCACGTTTCGCGTACTTGTCGCCGGTTTCCTTCTTCCGGACGTACTTGAGCGCCTTGGCGAATCGGTCGGCAGACTGTGCCTCAGCACCGCGCGAAGTGAGCGACTGACTCCCTTCATCAATTATCGCGAGGACAGGGCCATCGAAGTTCGCCATCTCGTCGAGCATCTCCCGAGCACCCGAGATGTGAGTTCCGCCGTTCCACTTGATGTTCGTGACCACCTTCCCGCCAGTGACGGCTTTCCAGATCCGACCGATATCGAGCGTCATCGCGGTCTTCCCCGAACCCGGTGGACCGAGTACGGCACCGATTGCTCCCTCGTCGGTGAGCATCCGGGCCATTCGGGTGAGCCCCTCATCGCCGTCTTTCGTCCTATCGACGAGACCAACCATCCCTTGTAACTGCGAGACGTTTCCGAACTCGTAGGCCGTGTTTATCGAGCGCGTCGAGGAGGACGAGATGATGATTTCGGCCATTCGAGTATCGAGGAAGTCACCCGCGCGGTCGGCCCAGAGTGAGCAGTAGTGGTTGAGGAGGTCGAGCGTGTGAGCGTCGTCGACGAGTCCGGCGAACCGGCGAACGTACTCAGGCCTCTTGTCTCCGAGCTCACCTCGGAGATAGGTTCGTCCCTGTGCGGCGGCATACTGGTCGTTTTTGCTATTGCTCATGGGCTTCCTCCGTCGTTGAGCATCGGGTCAACGGGCTCGAGGGCATCGCCGTCACCTTCGAACACCAGGTCCATTCCGGCGAGGTCGTCCTCGATATCGTCGCTGGCGTCGTCCGACGAGAGTCGGTCCGGTAAGAGGTCGTCCGGCAGCGTCTCGGCAATCACTTCGTCGATAGTCTGGCCACCCATGTTCGGTGCGAGGTGTCCCTCGAGGGCGGCGTTCTGTGCAGCCGCGCGTTGACGGTCAAGTATCCGCACTATCGAGATGAGGTTGTTCCGGATGTGCTGGCCGCGTCGGGCCTCCGGCTCGAGGTAGTTCATCATCTCGTTGATGATGTTGAGCGCCTCGTCGATGTCGTGGTGGCCGACGATGTGTGAATGTGGCCGCATCCCGCGCCACGTACCAACTGCGAGGTTTCGCTCGTCGTCGTAGTGGTAACACTCGTAGGCTTCGCCCTTGCTCTCAGTGAGAGGGTTGAGGCTTCCTGCCGCGACTTCCATCTCAGCAAATTGGTCCTCAGAGAGTTCCCAGTGCTCTACCTTCTCGTCGTTACCACCGTCGATGACGGCGAGCGAGACGGTCGGCGGGTCGGGTATGAGGTCGTCGATCTTCCCACTCGCGACGAGTGCCGCGATGCCTGCGATAACGAACATCCCGACTGCGAGCGGCGTCCACTGCGGGAGTGCCACGTCGCCAGCGTAGACGGCCACGGCACCGATTCCGCCGAGTTTGAGGGCATCGTCGCGCTTCATTAGAGCAACCTCTCTGCGGTCATCTCCTTGTCTTCGCGCTTCTTCTTCACGTACCGGAACGTCCCGGCGGCGGTGACGATTGCAGCACCACCGACGAGCGCGTTCGCGGTTCCCCACTTGACGGGGGGGTTCCCAGCTCGTACCGCATCACTTCGGAGCGCGACGATTCCGTCAGCGTTGCTCGAAGAGATAGTCACTGCGCTGGCTCCGTTGAAGTCCTCGGCGTTGAATTTCACCGTCGTCATTCCAGGGGTCAAGGTCAAGCGACGCATCCGGGCTTTCCCTGCCGCTTCGCCTTCTCCCTCCGAGAGAATTCGCGAGAGTTTCCCGGCGTCGGTGATGGCAACGCGGGTCGGAACGTCGACGTCGAACGTGACGTAGAACGTCCCGTTGTCGAACCGCCAGTTCGTGATACTAGTCGTTTCGGAGAGTTCGATCGTTCGGTCTACTTCTGGCGTCGAGGGCGCGGGCGTCTCCGTCGTGTTTTCGTTCGATTGCGCGGCGACGGTGCCGGCGAGTGCGGGCGTTGCGACTGCGGTCATGATGAGTATGAGTGTGAATATGATTCGGCGCATGGTCGTGGTCCGAAAGGGGAGGTTGGTTAGTTGGCTGTGCTAGCCCTTGATGACGGCAAGGAGCAGAACGACGATCGCACCCGCGATAATCGCCTTATCTTCGGTGCCGACCCCACCGCCGAGGTCAAGGCTGCCACTGCTTGATTTGGCTTCTTCGTACTCGTCGCGGACGGTTTGGAGTCGGTCTAACTCCTCTTGAAGATTCGAGGCGTTCGTTTCCTCGTAGACGTATTCCTGTGGTACTGTGGTGGTCACCGATTCGCCTGTGTCGGTGTTCGTCGCACTCGTGAGAGTGAATTCAGTACCCTCCTGTCCAACGTCGATGATGCCGGACGAGTTGTTATTCTGGTAGGCAAAATACAGCGTTCCGTTGTAGTCAGTGACGTTGTATGTCGTGTTAGTATCCCACCCGGCGGATGCGTCACTGCCGGTATAGAACAGCGTACCCTCATAGGTCGACGTGTTCGTTCCGTTCGTGATTTCGATGGTGTGGGAAACGTTCAGGTCCCCAGATGCACCCATCGCGGCAAGTTGCATTGCCGCGTATGAGTAGTATCCAGTGGAATTGTACTCGGTGGATGCTTGGCTCGCAATGAGCGTCGGGTCCAGTTGTGCTACTTCGGTCGAGTTGAATTCACTACCGTTGTACTGGGAATAGAACGACGTTGCATATACGTCGATGTTCGACTTTACCTGAGTCGATTGATTCCCGAGGTCCGTGTAGGTCTGTTCGTATGGGTCAGACTCAAACACTGCCTGATAAGAACCAGTTGGCGGCTTCGTTTCGACCCAGAAGTCCGTTTCTGCGGGGTCTGTATCGAATTGTAGAGTGTAGCCGGACGTGTCTTTCAGATAGATGGACGTGGCGTAAATCACCGTCCCATTTTCCAGCAAGACGCTACTAACTGTCGGGTCGCCTTGTTGTTCATCGAGGCGGTATAGGTCGCTTGGGACCGTTGCCGAGCCACTGTCGTAGACGTGGCGCATCTCCACGCTCGTCTGGTTCCCGAGGTAGAATATTTGCGCAGCACGTTGGTTGTAGTCTTGAACGAGGTTGTACTGAATGTTCGAATAGTACTCTTCGACGGTCGCGTTCGCCGCGGCGGTCGCGTTCGCTTCGGTGGACCCGTTTTGTAGTTCGTTGATGAGGGTGAGCTTCGCCTTCATGAAGGCCACCGAACGGGTGTCTTGCATGAAGTTGTTAGTCGTCGTCAAGTACGAATTCTGACCCTCGTGGATACCCACAGCGGTTGCGTGGGCATCGGTTGCGGAGACGTTGGCGTAGTCTATTTCTTGCCCAGTGAGCCAACGGCAGCCGGTGTCGGTGCCGACTAGCGTGTTCCACGCCGCGCCTAAGAGTGAGTCTGTTAGGTCGCAGTCTTCGGACCACTCGGCAGAAGCGTCACCGACAGGTGAGGCACCCGGAAGGGCACCACTCATTGCGGCGGTCGTGACGAGCACCCCAACGAGTGCGAGGGTGCCGGTCTGTCTCGCCTTGACCTTGACCCCCAGTCGTTCTCAAGAAGATACTCCAGAATTCTATCGTCCCAAATCGTCATCCAGTCACCTGATTTCCTGACCATGAAATCTACGCAGATGCAGTGCCCTCTCCACCGTTCTCTCCGTCCAATTCCTCTGCGTTGAGTTCTCCCTCTAAGTATTCCTCGCCGATTGGAGTGATGACGTAGACACCATTTCCGAGATGTTGCAACATTCCTTTGTCTTTCAGACGTCGTAGTCGACGCGAAATCTGAGACCGAGAGACCTGAAAATAGCCAGATTTGTCCAACTCACCGGGACTGGCAGAGCCATTCTCGTCAATATATTCAAGAATCCGGTCGTCCCAGATGGTCATCCACGATGCGGATTTCCTCATTCTCTGTGAATATTTGCGTAGGTCACTACTATTGCTACTGTATGTGGTATTAGTGCAGACATATGTATTCAATGCACCGACCACAACATTTATGCAAAAATAACGAATATGAACGAGTACGGAACCACGTGAGATACCGTCGGCTCGAGATGATATTTGTAGGCCCTGAGTGCGGTGAGACCAGCACCGCACCCGGGAAGGTTCCGTCATATAACCATGACGGATGCCACCAAAGCGGGTGTTAACACCCGCATAGTCACCAATGCGGCACAGTTTGATAAGGGCGATGGGTACCCATGTGCGATCTGCCGTGTTCGCGCTGCAATCGGTATCGACGCTAAAACTCGTCTGAGCGTCTGCCGGAAGTGCGCCGGCCGGGAGGTCGAATAAGCATGGACCGACCTTCAGAACTCAAACCCCGCGAGGCAGTTCGCCGGTACCTTGACCGCCGTGGGACGGAACTCTCGTCATCGTCCATCAAGACCTACAAGTACCGCCTGAAGCTCTGGGTCGAGTGGTGCGAGGACCGGAATATCGAGCGCGTCTCTGACCTGAACGGGTGGACGTTCGAGCAGTTCGAGGCGTTCCGCGCCGGTCAGGACATCGCTTCACCAACGCTCCACAGCGAGATGGAGACACTGCTCGGGTTCGTCGAGTATCTCGAACGCATCGAGGCTGTTGACGACGGTCTCTCGAAGAAGGTCCACGTGCCGAGCGTGCCGATGTCGGAACGGTCGCGGGATACGATGTTGGTTCCTGAGGACGCGCTTCGATTGCTTCGGTTCTATCGGTCTCACAGTAGCGTCCGTGGAACTCGGTTCCACGCTGTTCTTGAGCTGGCGTGGCACACTGGAGCACGTCTTGGTGCTCTTCGTGGTCTCGATCTTCGTGACTACTATCCCGACGAGCAGTATGTCGAGTTCGTCCACCGGCCGGAGTCCGAGACGCCATTGAAGAATCAGATGAACGGTGAGCGCACGGTCTCGCTCTTGCCGGAGGTCGTCGAATCGCTGAACACCTACATCAAGAAGTTCCGACCGGATGGTCACGACGACTTCGGTCGCTCACCGTTGTTCGTCACACACCACGGGACTCGTATCTCGAAGAACGGCTTTCGGGGGTGGATGTATCAGGCGACGCAACCGTGCGTTGCTGGTCCGTGTCCGCACGAATACGAGAAAAATTCCTGCGAATTTGCGGGGTCATACACTCAGGGAAGCAAGTGTCCGTCTTCTCGAGCACCACACCACGTTCGGACGGGGTCAATTACGTGGCACAGAGACCGCGGGTTCCCTCCTGAGGTGACGGCAGAACGCGTGAATGCGTCTCAGGACGTTATTGAACAGCATTACGACAAAGCGTCCCAGCGCGAGCGGATGGAACTTCGTCGCCGTCCTCACCTGGACAAACTTCGGATTGAGTGAGCCATGAGTAGGTACATCTCGGTTCAACCGATAGAGGTAGTGGAGAGTCGGCTACTGATGGGTAATTGCACGCCTGATGGTCGCAATTACGGTCATCCTCGCAGCCGTTATCGGGACGTTCGTCCTCGGTCTCGGTGACCAAGTTGGCAACACGGCTCCACAGGCGAGTTTCGCCTTCGACTACACGAATAACTCGGCAGATGAAAGTAACTCGATTGATGGTGACGTCCTCAAAATCACTCACGAGAGTGGTGACCAGATTCCGAGTGGTCAGCTTTCGGTCTCAATCAGCAGTGCGAAAACCGGCGCTGGTGGTTCAGTAACTGTTACAGACAGCCAGCCAGTTATTCCTGACCCCATGAGTGCCGGCAAGACAATCACAATCGATGACACCACGTTCGACGAAACTGGTGACGGATCTTCAGAACAGAACCCCGCTAATGACATCAGCCTCGCCGGCGCAACCGTCCGCATCGTCTGGTCCGACGAATCCGGGTCCACCTCGGCGACGCTCCAGAAGTGGTCTGGACCGGAAGCGTAAAATCCGCTAAAACCCGATTTCTTTAGACACTGATACCTGCGACGAGCCTCGGCCTTAGACCGGACGTCCGTCTTCGGACGTGCCGACGAGCCACGTCCCGTAGGTGAGCGCCGCCGCGCCGAGAACGAGAGCGTACGACGTTACTTGTGCGGCGTTCGGAAGCAGCGCGGGGAGCATTGCGAGCGTGCCGACGACCATCAGCGCCATTCCAATAAGCGCGTTGCGCGAACTGAACAGTCCCATATGATTGCGTATCCGGAACAAGAGGATATGGAACTTGCGCTTTTCGTCGCTACGGCGACTCGTACTTCTTCTCGCCCGCGGGGACGACGACGCTCAGCCAGTTCTCTTCGGGTGCAGTGGGCAGTCGAACGTGTCGGTGAACGCGCAGAACGGGTTGTACGCGATGTTGAAGTCCACGACGATGTCGTCGAGCTCCGAAAGCGGGACGTCCGGCGTGAGTTCCATGTACCGACCGCCGTCGTACGTCTGCTGGCCGGTGGTCTTGTCGCGGAAGGGGACGAACAGCGTCGGCGAGTCGTCGTGTTCCTGCTGGTACGCACCGAGTTCGAGGTCGGTGTCGCGCAGTTCGAAGTGGAACGTCGCGACGCGAAGATACCGGACTTCGCGCCCCGCAGTGGTGTCCATCACGACGGGCTCCGGGTCGGCGTGCGTCTCGACAGTCGCCGACACCCGGAAGTCCGGGTCCGGGTCGAAGTAGTCCAGTCCGTCGAATGCCTCGCGCTCTGCCGGTGGAACCGGTGACTGAGGGTGGGAGTCGAAGAAGTCGTCTTTCTCACGCCGCTTTTCGCGAAGTTCGGCCACGTATTTCTCGGGGTCGAACGCGTCGTCGGTCATGGGCGGAGATACCGGCCGCTGACACCTACACCTGACGTTTGGAACGTCTACACCGAGAGGTGGCGCTTCGCGGCCGAGAGACGCTCGAACTGGTCGGGCCGAGAGGTCGACGCCGGCGGCGACGAGGTTCTCTTCGAGTTGGTCGACGGTCCGCGCGCCGATGATGGGAGCGGTGATCTGCGGGTGGTGCATCAGCCACGAGAGACTGACCTGTGCGGGCGACGCACCGACTTCCTCGGCGACGGTTTCGACGGCGTCGAGTGCGTCGAAGTTCGCTGTGGTGAGGTACGAGTCGGCGAATCGTTGGTCGTTCGCCGCGCGAGAGTCCGCCGGTGGCGACTCACCGCGAGCGTACTTGCCGGTGAGGAACCCACCGGCGAGTGGCGACCACGGGATGACGCCGATGTCGTAGTCGTCGCACATCTCGAGATAGTTCCCTTCGACCTCGCGGGTTGACGACGTTGTACCGAGGCTGGGCGATTCTAAACGGTTCGTAGCCACGGCGGTCGGCGAGTTCGTTCGCCTTGACGACCTTCCAGGCGTTCGGTTCGAGCGTGGACGTCCCGAGATAGTTCACCTTCCGTCGCGAACGAACTGGTCGAGCGTGCGCATGAACTCGTCGACGGGGGTGTCGTCGTCCCAGCGGTGGATGTAGAGGAGGTCGACGTAGTCGGTCCCGAGTCGGTCGAGGATACGGTCGATTTGCCGGCGCAGATGCTTTCGGTTGAGACCGTGCCCGTTGGCGTCCTCGCGAGTCGCCAGAATATCTTCGATGCGATGACGAAGTCTTCTCGATCGCGATTCGCGAGCCAGTCACCGATGTACGACTCACTCGCACCGTCACCGTACATGTCGGCGGTGTCGATGAAGTTCCCGCCCGCGTCGGCGTAGGCGTCGAGCAGTCGGTGCGCCTGTGCAGCGTCGACTTCGACCTCGCCTGTGTCGTTCTGTCGGCCGAATCGCCACGTTCCGAACGCGATTTCCGATACGCTCGTGCCGGTTCGTCCCAACGGACCATCTCGACGACATACTCGACTCGACGACTGGTCGTGGTAAAGAATCTCGATTCACCCGCGACTATCGGAATTAATTGGAGAATACGTACTGCGGTAAAACGTCAAAAATGACTCTGCCGAAGGAGGGTCGAGTCGCGCGAGTTTACGAACGGGCGTAGTTGTGCCGATTACGAGTGCGAGGCGTTGAGCGCGACGAGCGCCACGAAGACGGTGAGTTCGCTCGCTTCGAGACCGCCGAACAGGAGTGGAACGTACAGAAAACGGGAGGGCGACGCGGCCAAAAGCCAACGAATCGGAGTGGCGCCGCAACGAGTCTCACACCACCGTCGGAGTTGCTGCGTCTGCGACCATCTCCCGGAGTTCGGAGAGACGTTCGCGTGGGGGAGGTTGGTGATGAGTTTGACATAGCGGGGGAACCTACATCCACTATATCAACTCGGGGTCATAATTACGTGCGAGATTCGCTTCGTTTCACCCTCATTTAGTCGAGATATTCTAATAAACGCTGAAATTCATTGCCTGTCTAGAGGCAATCTAATACTTTATAGAGTCTTCTACTCTTTTATTCAGTGCTACCTTCTGTAATCTCGAACAGTATGAATTCTCTGAATATATGCGAAAAACGTGACGTTAGAACACAAACCGGCGCACGTCGTCCAGTTTTGGGAGTCGATTAGGACGTTCCAAAATGCAGCACGTGAGGTGATTTTCGCGCTCGGTGTCGAGGCCAGATCACCACACATTAGACGGGCGTGAAACCCGTCTGGTCTCCAACGGGCACTTCCCGTATCGATTTACTTCGTGAGCACGACTGACGAATCATGTCCGACCTCAACCGCGTTGCCAAACGTATGTACAACATCCACCCAACGCGATGTACCTCGTCGTCGACGAGGACCTCGAGGGGCGGTTTACCCTCCAGAGCGCGGAGTTCTTCCAGACAGAGTTTCAAGCAGAGGGGAGTCGTGAGGGCGACGACGCGGCGTATCGGTTCGCGACGACCGAAGACAACGATGCCGTCATCGTCGGGAGACAGGCACCCGGAGAAGAGGGCTGGTCGATGGTCGGTGAAGTCACGTCTGTCGAGCGACTCGAAGCGTAGTCCGACCGCGACACTCAGTCGGTCGGCGTTGCGCTGTCGCCGAATCGGTGGCGGAGTTCACGCCGAATCGCCACGTTTCAGGAGGATGAACCCGAAGAAATGAGCGCGAAGCCACCCGCAGTCGCGAGGTTCGGGACCTCGTTCAGAAGACCCACCCGGAGAGTGCTGCGAAAATCGGGGCCACGTAGGATACGAGGTTGATTTCGATGGGGCCCAGTCGCTCCAGTAGGTCGAAGTAGATGAGAAAGCCGATTGCACTCGCCGCCACCGAGAGGTAGGCGAGTGCGAGGAGCGATTCCGTGTTCAACACGACGTCGGCGAACGACTCTCGGAGACCGACCGAGATGGCGTGCATCAACAGGGCGCACCGAGCATCGACCACATCGTCTCGATCGGCATGTCAGACTCGATACGACGGGTGAGGACGACCCGAGGGCGAACGCCGCGGCGGC
>NZ_WKJP01000003.1 GCF_009674585.1 Haloferax marinisediminis
TCCGCTTCGCTTCTAAATGTAGATTCGACCTGGTCATCAAGCGATTCTGAAAACGCGTCAATGATTGTTTCCTTTATTTGACCGTTGACTGCCTGTGAATTGATGAGGTGAGTAACGTCATTCGGGGTGTAGTACGCACCAGTCTCCTTCTGACGGTTTTCGGACTCACTGATGTGATTGATGGTCATCTCGAAAACGCTACCGAGGATGGCTGGATCAACCTCAATATCCATCTCGTGGTTTCCTTCGATGACTTTGTCGATTACCAGTATCATCGACGGGTTGCGTACATCGTACTGGTCTTCGTTCGGGAGGTTTTGTCTGAACAAACCCCCGTTCAGATATGGCACGTCATCGTACCAATCACCATGAAGATCCCGTTGATCACGAGGTTTATTGAATAGTTCGTAAAACAGAGGATTTATAGTAGCTTCGTAAAGGGTAGTTGGGATACTGTCTCCATAATCGTCAACTCGGTCACTTAAGAATCCTTCAGAAAGCACACCTCTTTCCTCGAGGAACCGAATGAACAATAGGCGATTAGCAAGAGTGACTGCAAATATATCTTTTTCCTTCTTAGTCGCGCTGTCGGGGGCGACAATATCGTTACGGAGGCATGTATCGTAGTCAAGTTCATCACTCTCGCCGAACAGAACTTCTATGTATACCTCGTAGAAATCATCTACGTCTTTCTGACGCCGGTCGCGAAATTCGAGAGGTGCCGTTTTGGTGAGTAGTGGAACTAAGTGATTTGGTTTGAAAGTGAGTGCGAATGACTCTAATTCCTTTTCTATGTCAACCTCGTTCCCCGGGAGAGATTGCTGTCGACTGAGGATTCCTTCATCGCGTGCCAATTGCCACAGTACCCTACGGAAACTGTGACGACGAACATCACTGTGTTCAAAGAAATCACCACCTTGCTCTGTACGGTAAACTACCCAGTCGAAACCATCAGTAGCGATTCCGTCGTTTGGAAATGATATATTCGATAGATAATCATCTACAAGTTCGAACTCGGCCTGCTCGATGTTATTTAGTGGCTTGTTTTCACCAACGATTTCGAGAGTACCCCCATCGAACTCTTCCCTTAACTTGAAATCTGGCGTTTTTCGCTGTGAGGTTGGGCGACCGGGGGTTTTGTGTAATCCGACCGCTTCAAGGACTGGATAAATGAGAATATCTTCGGTCCATGATTCAGGTTCTGCTCCTAAATCTCTACGAGTGAGCTTGCGATGACCTTTGAGTATCTGTTCAATGTCGTGTGGGTCTTCGAATTGGTTGTCCAACTCCTCAATAAAGTCAGTCAGAACATCCCGGAGAGAAGCTACAGTAGTCACGTTACGAAAACGAAGAGTCCCGGGGGCATTATATTTTCCTTGTCAGACAACTCAGTCTATTGGTTGTTACTTACATTGGTTCTATTCCAACTCAATTAGTGGCTCAGAAAAGACTCAACTGAGGTTAGTACAGTTTCTCAAATAGAGGACTATGTCTATTCACTCATCTCCACTTCTTGTCGATACTTGTCCTATACCGCATCCCCAATACCGACGTATTGCAGCAGTCTTTCACAGTCTGCGGCGGGTACTCGTCTCGAACATCCTCGAGATTCTTGTAGCTCTCAATCAGGTGGGTGAGTGCCGCATCGATTACATCACTGCGCGGCGGATCGTCCGACGCATCCCGCGCCACTATCTCGCTCGCTTTGTCGAACAACAGCTGCCGTTCGTCGTTGAGCTTCAGGCTGGTTCGCTTGGTCATTTATGAATCACCGTATGCACCGGGGGTCGATTTGCGTGAATCTCGAGTGAGTGAGCGTTGATTCTTCTTATACTCCTGGTGACCCATGACCGCGACCGCGTCAGTTACCTGGTCGAATTGGTCTGAATCTATGCACGGTGACCGCTGTTGACGTCGATGAAGGTGCATACATCGAGGATGACGTATACATTCGCGAGCAACCCCGTGGGGTCGGGGTCGAAGACCCCTCTGTACAATGCTACTGGTCGAAGATTGGTTGGTTCGAGGCATCGAGGAGACCGGCCACCCAATGTGTGATGGTTGTTTCGGTGGCTCTGTTGAACCCCCTCAAACTATGATGGGCAGTTCGTGCTAGATCTCGTGATCAGTTCTCGCACCGATCCGACTCAATGTTAAACTGCTTCGTCTTATTCCACTCCCGGTCAGAATAATCTACAGCAACATCGCCATACACTACGCAGTCACCGCCATAGATAATCTCGATTCCTTCTCCAACTCCAACCTCAAACGATTTCGTGAAAGTCACAGTCTCGCCAGCAGAGATATTATCAACATAGTCGCTATCCGACCAGATTTCCTTACGTTCATTCTCCCTTTCCCAAAACCAGATGTCCTCTTTCTCATCTAAGACATAGACCGACATCGACACCACTGGGTATCTGACCTCGTCATCACCTGTATTTGTCACCTCAACAGAGATGTTCACCTGCTTGCACGTCGGACCACAGTTCTGAATTGAGTTTATCTGATAATCCGCCGAAAACGGTGAACTCCCGTCTGCTATCTGTGTATCAGTTGATGTGGGTTTTGTGTCTGTTTCCCCACCTGGTGCAACAGGAGAGGTACAGCCCGCAAGTAAGACTAGGCATGCAAAAACCACCGCAATTCGTGACATGTACACTTATCGGCTTATCGTGTCACCGACTTAAAATTAATTTGTGAACAGATAATTTACTGCATAATATGGCCACTCAGACAAAGATTGTCACGTCTGTGATGACCCGAGTAAGAACCCTAATTCCTGTTCTCAGGAGATGTGAAAGTTATCGTGGAACGATTTCTGGTATCTCCGCAATACCTCCATCCGAGACGTCCCGAACGACATACACACCTTCCCCAAGCCGCTGCACGTGCATTTGCTTCTCGTCCGGTGTCTCACCACCCTCGAGGACACCGTCCATCTCTAATTCATCTTTATCGAGTGCAATCAACGGCGTTCCGTCGTGATTCCGAAGTTTTCTGAACATTTTCACGGCGGTCGGCCACCCGCCTGTACTTAATCCTTCGGAGGGGGTGAGAACCTCGATAGGATTGGGTTGCTCAACACTCCGGATTTCCTGAGTGTTATTGCAGAACGGGTGGCCGCCGATGTCGTATCATGTCAAAGATGGAATTTGACCCGGAAGACGCGGCCCTTGTGGTCGCGATGATGGTTTCTGGGTTCATAATGACCGGAATCGCAACGTTCCAACTGTTCGATATCAACTTCACAGACGTCGTTTGGTCGACCGGGTCGACTGAAATCACGGTCGCGCTCGTAATCTCGGCAGCCTCGTTTGTCGGGACGGTCGCGACGAACGATAACACGTCCTTGCAGACACTCAAGGACGACGCTGAGAAGCTCGACGACTACTACTACGGGGCTATCATCCTCACGGCCGGCCTGATGGTCGGGTGGGTTCTCCTTCCCAACACCGTTGCGTCATTCTTCCAGAGTAGTGACCTCTGGGGCCTCGTGTACGTGGGTATCACGACCACGGCGACCTTCGCAATCGGGTGGATGCTGTAATGGTGGACCTCGACCTTGACGCCGAGATGGCCGCCACGATCGGCGCGGCCGTCGGCTCCATCAACTACGGTGCAACGGAACTGCTCGGAACCAACTACATGGCCGACCTGCTCGGTAGCAATGTCGGCATCGGCTACATCGCCGTCGGCGCTGCGGGAGTCGTCGTCGTCACCGACCACCTCGGCGTGACGGAGGTGTTCGACGGATGAGTCTCTCAAAGAAAGACGTCGGAGCAATCGGCTTGCTCGTCGCGGTCGTCTCCGCCGTCGCGATGCTCGCCCTCGCGGGTGGTGCGGCTGCAACGGTCGATACTGACACTGCGAACCTCACGGCCGTCGGGACGGACGAACTTGCGAACCAAACCCTCGCGGTGGACAACGGCACGCGCTCGCTCTACGTCGAACTCGACAACGACACGTACAACGCCTCGACCGCCGCGAACGTGACGGTCTTCGCTATCGACAACGGGACTGAGACGCAAGTCGACAAGGTGCAAATCTCCGCGGCCACGGGTTCGACGGAGATGTACGAGTACACGTCTCTCGACACGGCGAACTACTCGAGCTACCGCGTGCTTGTGGAAGGTAACTCGACGACAATCGAGTCTGCTGCCCTCGACATCGGCACCGTGGCTGAAGTCTCGTCGGGTGGCGGGTGGCTGAGTGGTTCGTCCGGTAGTGCGGGTATAGGTATCGTCCTCGTGCTTGCTCTGCTGTTCATCGTGAAGGACTGATTCACCGATGCTACTGAACTACGCAACGACCTACGCGGCCGTCGGACTCTCGGCGGCCGCTGCGTACCTCACTGGCATCCACGGCGAAACGTCGGCCGGCCTCGCAGTCGGACTCCTCGCGGCGCTCTTCGTCATCCTTCGCGTGTCAATGATGGGTGGCGTCCGCGAGAGATTCGGTCGCGCCCTCGACGCCGCGCCGAAGGGGGTCAAGGTCAAGGCGAGACAGACCGGCACCCTCGCACTCGTTGGGGTGCTCGTCACGACCGCCGCAATGAGTGGTGCCCTTCCGGGTGCCTCACCTGTCGGTGACGCTTCTGCCGAGTGGTCCGAAGACTGCGACCTAACAGACTCACTCTTAGGCGCGGCGTGGAACACGCTAGTCGGCACCGACACCGGCTGCCGTTGGCTCACTGGGCAAGAAATAGACTACGCCAACGTCTCCGCAACCGATGCCCACGCAACCGCTGTGGGTATCCACGAGGGTCAGAATTCGTACTTGACGACGACTAACAACTTCATGCAAGACACCCGTTCGGTGGCCTTCATGAAGGCGAAGCTCACCCTCATCAACGAACTACAAAACGGGTCCACCGAAGCGAACGCGACCGCCGCGGCGAACGCGACCGTCGAAGAGTACTATTCGAACATTCAGTACAACCTCGTTCAAGACTACAACCAACGTGCTGCGCAAATATTCTACCTCGGGAACCAGACGAGCGTGGAGATGCGCCACGTCTACGACAGTGGCTCGGCAACGGTCCCAAGCGACCTATACCGCCTCGATGAACAACAAGGCGACCCGACAGTTAGTAGCGTCTTGCTGGAAAATGGGACGGTGATTTACGCCACGTCCATCTATCTGAAAGACACGTCCGGCTACACTCTACAATTCGATACAGACCCCGCAGAAACGGACTTCTGGGTCGAAACGAAGCCGCCAACTGGTTCTTATCAGGCAGTGTTTGAGTCTGACCCATACGAACAGACCTACACGGACCTCGGGAATCAATCGACTCAGGTAAAGTCGAACATCGACGTATATGCAACGTCGTTCTATTCCCAGTACAACGGTAGTGAATTCAACTCGACCGAAGTAGCACAACTGGACCCGACGCTCATTGCGAGCCAAGCATCCACCGAGTACAATTCCACTGGATACTACTCATACGCGGCAATGCAACTTGCCGCGATGGGTGCATCTGGGGACCTGAACGTTTCCCACACCATCGAAATCACGAACGGAACGAACACGTCGACCTATGAGGGTACGCTGTTCTATACCGGCAGTGACGCATCCGCCGGGTGGGATACTAACACGACATACAACGTCACTGACTACAACGGAACGCTGTATTTTGCCTACCAGAATAACAACTCGTCCGGCATCATCGACGTTGGACAGGAGGGTACTGAATTCACTCTCACGAGTGCGACGAACACCGACACAGGCGAATCGGTGACCACCACAGTACCACAGGAATACGTCTACGAGGAAACGAACGCCTCGAATCTTCAAGAGGAGTTAGACCGACTCCAAACCGTCCGCGACGAGTACGAAGAAGCCAAATCAAGCAGTGGCAGCCTTGACCTCGGCGGTGGGGTCGGCACCGAAGATAAGGCGATTATCGCGGGTGCGATCGTCGTTCTGCTCCTTGCCGTCATCAAGGGCTAGCACAGCCAACTAACCAACCTCCCCTTTCGGACCACGACCATGCGCCGAATCATATTCACACTCATACTCATCATGACCGCAGTCGCAACGCCCGCACTCGCCGGCACCGTCGCCGCGCAATCGAACGAAAACACGACGGAGACGCCCGCGCCCTCGACGCCAGAAGTAGACCGAACGATCGAACTCTCCGAAACGACTAGTATCACGAACTGGCGGTTCGACAACGGGACGTTCTACGTCACGTTCGACGTCGACGTTCCGACCCGCGTTGCCATCACCGACGCCGGGAAACTCTCGCGAATTCTCTCGGAGGGAGAAGGCGAAGCGGCAGGGAAAGCCCGGATGCGTCGCTTGACCTTGACCCCTGGAATGACGACGGTGAAATTCAACGCCGAGGACTTCAACGGAGCCAGCGCAGTGACTATCTCTTCGAGCAACGCTGACGGAATCGTCGCGCTCCGAAGTGATGCGGTACGAGCTGGGAACCCCCCCGTCAAGTGGGGAACCGCGAACGCGCTCGTCGGTGGTGCTGCAATCGTCACCGCCGCCGGGACGTTCCGGTACGTGAAGAAGAAGCGCGAAGACAAGGAGATGACCGCAGAGAGGTTGCTCTAATGAAGCGCGACGATGCCCTCAAACTCGGCGGAATCGGTGCCGTGGCCGTCTACGCTGGCGACGTGGCACTCCCGCAGTGGACGCCGCTCGCAGTCGGGATGTTCGTTATCGCAGGCATCGCGGCACTCGTCGCGAGTGGGAAGATCGACGACCTCATACCCGACCCGCCGACCGTCTCGCTCGCCGTCATCGACGGTGGTAACGACGAGAAGGTAGAGCACTGGGAACTCTCTGAGGACCAATTTGCTGAGATGGAAGTCGCGGCAGGAAGCCTCAACCCTCTCACTGAGAGCAAGGGCGAAGCCTACGAGTGTTACCACTACGACGACGAGCGAAACCTCGCAGTTGGTACGTGGCGCGGGATGCGGCCACATTCACACATCGTCGGCCACCACGACATCGACGAGGCGCTCAACATCATCAACGAGATGATGAACTACCTCGAGCCGGAGGCCCGACGCGGCCAGCACATCCGGAACAACCTCATCTCGATAGTGCGGATACTTGACCGTCAACGCGCGGCTGCACAGAACGCCGCCCTCGAGGGACACCTCGCACCGAACATGGGTGGCCAGACTATCGACGAAGTGATTGCCGAGACGCTGCCGGACGACCTCTTACCGGACCGACTCTCGTCGGACGACGCCAGCGACGATATCGAGGACGACCTCGCCGGAATGGACCTGGTGTTCGAAGGTGACGGCGATGCCCTCGAGCCCGTTGACCCGATGCTCAACGACGGAGGAAGCCCATGAGCAATAGCAAAAACGACCAGTATGCCGCCGCACAGGGACGAACCTATCTCCGAGGTGAGCTCGGAGACAAGAGGCCTGAGTACGTTCGCCGGTTCGCCGGACTCGTCGACGACGCTCACACGCTCGACCTCCTCAACCACTACTGCTCACTCTGGGCCGACCGCGCGGGTGACTTCCTCGATACTCGAATGGCCGAAATCATCATCTCGTCCTCCTCGACGCGCTCGATAAACACGGCCTACGAGTTCGGAAACGTCTCGCAGTTACAAGGGATGGTTGGTCTCGTCGATAGGACGAAAGACGGCGATGAGGGGCTCACCCGAATGGCCCGGATGCTCACCGACGAGGGAGCAATCGGTGCCGTACTCGGTCCACCGGGTTCGGGGAAGACCGCGATGACGCTCGATATCGGTCGGATCTGGAAAGCCGTCACTGGCGGGAAGGTGGTCACGAACATCAAGTGGAACGGCGGAACTCACATCTCGGGTGCTCGGGAGATGCTCGACGAGATGGCGAACTTCGATGGCCCTGTCCTCGCGATAATTGATGAAGGGAGTCAGTCGCTCACTTCGCGCGGTGCTGAGGCACAGTCTGCCGACCGATTCGCCAAGGCGCTCAAGTACGTCCGGAAGAAGGAAACCGGCGACAAGTACGCGAAACGTGGCTCGGTTCTCATCGTCGGCCATACCCGCGCAGACACCGCGAAGGACCTCCGACGACTTTACTCTGCAATCTTCGAGAAGCCATCTCGCGCAGACCCCGGCCGCGTGAAAATCCTCGAATCCACTGGCACGACGGATAAATTCGAGGAAGTAGCCGAGTACAAGGGTATCACCGACACTGCCGAACGATACGACGAACACGAAGCTTCCTCGTTCGCAGTCGACCTCGAGGACGAGACTGACGACGACCAGGAGGACGTCGAGACTGCCGACGATGCGAGGCGGAAGGAAGCTATCTCGACAGCAATCCGTGCTGCCCGTCCGTGGGATGACGACGGTATGAGTTACGCCGATATCGGCAAGGAGAACAGCCAAGACACCGAATACCTCGTTCCATACTCGACCTCGTGGGTTGGCGACAGAGTCCGAGAGTGGCAGAAGGGACAACATCGAGACCTCGTGGCGGCCCCAGAAGGAGAAAGCGCATGACGACAGCGACTCTGGACCATCACCACCACCACACACCCCCCGTGGTCGCATACTTACTTACACAGTGGCGCCGATTGGCGGCACCCCGGTGGTTGCCCGTCCCCCGTGGAACCGGAATTTTGCTCTCTGTCCTCGAGGTGATCGGCGCGAAGACGTCGTGGGTCAAAGGTCATGACGAATCGGAGTAAGAAAGCAGCCCACTACGGTGCACTCGCTGAGCGTGCTGCTCGGCAGAGATACGGTCTTGTCTCTGCGCACTCATCTTGGCAGGACGCTGAGACCGACGACGGCCGCCCCGTTGAAATCAAAGCTGCAATGGTGAATCGGAGAAGCGGGAAAATCGGTCGTTTCCGGGTTTTCGAGGACTACCATGCTCGACTCCGGCGAGAAGGTGGCTTGTACGTGTTCGTGCTCTACTCTGCTACTGGTGGTGCTGGAGGTGGTGGAATTCGGGTTCGAAATATGCGCTCTGTCGAAGCCTCGTCGCTGCGGCTGCGGTTCTACGGCTCAGGTGGACATCGTAACTCAGAGCAAGTGAAAATCCATCCACGGCGGATCTTTGTTTAACCATGGAATAGATTACTCATTAGTCGATAGATTGAATCTGAATTACCTAGCTCTTGATTTTTCTTGGAGACATTCCATAGGTCGATTGAGACTGAAGGTGAGATGAACCCGTAGTTACTGGCCGGGTATTACCATTCAGATTTTAAAAGAATCAGGAATATCAATAAGTATGGTTACGCTCCCAACTATCGTTGCTCAGTCTAGCTCTTCTGCAAGTCTACCGGATTCTACTATCATCGGAGTTGCCGCGTCCTTCGTATCTGCATTCTTAGTGTACTCTGCTAGGCAAGTTTGGGAGAGAAAAAAGCTGAAGCGGGCCCTTCTCACCGAAGTCGGCCAAATGACCGGAATTACTGATTGTGCTAATCAAATGGCGCGGTTAAGCAAACGTCCTCCAGGTCGTCAATTACAACCTGATGATATGCCTTCTCCCGACTCAATCCCGACAACGGTGTATGAAGCCAGTGCAGTAAATATCGGACTATTAGGCGGGGTTTTCCGTGGGTCTGAGTTAGAGAACGCGGTGGATTTCTACTCAAAAGTGACCAAATACAAGGGCGTAATCCAACGGATTAGTGAATCAGAGAATGTGTCTGAGGAGATCCCTGATACTGTACAAGAGGACCTGTATGACAATATTGGTGAGTTAGAAGAGACTCGCGCTGAAATTGTATCTCGAAGTAAGTTCGTTGAAGGATGAATATCCGAAAAACTATTCGGACTCTATACATATCATGTGGTATGAGAAGTATTGAGCGCCAGAGTGGGCAATCATCTCTAAGAGGTGTCTAATGCCTGAGCAGTCGTCGGACTTCTTAGATATAATTGATGAGTCCTTCGATGACCAGGCTGCGCTCATTAAATATATTGACTATCTTTATCAGAATGAGCAAGCCTCTGGCCAATTTAACATAATTGGCGCAGTTAACAATCTGGCTGGCGGAAAGGACGAGTTCCTAGGCTTTGTGCAGTCTAGCTTTAGCATCCTTAACTCGTCCGGCGATCTCCATCTACTACACAGTACAGTTGATGAAGAACCGGTCTACAGCTATGTCTACCTCGATGACCATGTTCCTCTGTTCATTACAAACGCAAACAAAACGGACCAAATTCCACCCACCATCTCAAAGTTTCTGATCGAAACGCCTCACCTGGGTCGTCTAATGCTTTCCAAGCGTGAGCTGGACGAGTTGCGGAAGGATATCGTGGCAAACCACGAAAATATATTAGTCCCATATTTCAGTGCGAGACGCTCTGCTGATTCGAAAATAAGCGCTCGACGTCGTCCTGAAACTGAACGATCGATTCAGTATCGTGCTATCGATGGACTGGACACCTACCGTGAGATGAGGTATAATTACGGGATTTTACCTCAGATAATGGTTTTTGAGAAGCCCAACGAATTCAAATTCAAAATAAAAACAGACGGTACGTTCGTACACGTCAATGGTAGCCTCCAAGAACTGTGGCTGCAGTTCAATAAAGAAGTTGAACGTGTCAAGGAGATGAAAAAGTACGCGAATACTGGGCACTACGGAAAAGCAGACAGTGCATTCTTCGGAGAAGATAAGTTCTCTGTGAGTACTCCTTGGGCCGTTGAGGTTGCTGATGGTATCAGTGCGGAAAACCTGGAGAACTTCGAATCGCATATGGATACCGACTTTTGGGAATTCAGCGTTTCAGAATATACTGCGTACCCCGAATTCAAATCCTTCCAAGCAGAGTTAATTGATGAAACTACTAACGAGAGAACCACTCTCAAGAGTAAAGGAAACCAAGTTCGGGTGTTCCCGAGAGAGTTGACTGACATTGACCAGTCTCTTCGGATATTCAACTTTTTGAGTGACCACTTCGACTCAGAATGTACCCCGAAGAAAGTCGCATGAAGGACCCAAAACCATACGACGACGGGTATTTTGCTGAACTGGGGAAAGGAGACAAACGCTCCTTTGAGCGGTTATTCACTAAAAAATACGACAGCATCGACGAAGAGAGAGCAAGGAAAACTATGTCACGACTTTTCAGTCAACAAGTAAGCAAGAGTACAACCTCTTCCGGGATATCGTGAATGCGTTTTCCCCTAAGGACGCTGCAATGGGGAGTGATAGTGGATTGAGACAACGATCATAAACCCTCTTCGTGAATTTGGTGACTCTGGAGCAGAGTTACTTCTAGCGAAAAAACAACCTAGTGGTGTTCATCTCTGTTTGTTTCTTGTAATGTAGGTGGCGAGGAATACCAACACTGGGTTGATGAAATTAACACGACCAAAGACCTGCTCGAGTCCGGGTCACGGGCGTGATAAAATAAAAAGACACATTCAGTGTTCAGACCTTTCAATTCAGTCAGTTCAGTATCTCACGTTCACTCGAGCAATCGATCTTGTCGATGCAGACATGGAAGTGATGAAGATTGCTACAGATCCCGACGAGTATGCTGTTTGGAAATTAATCGAGGCCGAAATGCCTCCTGAAGCAGACGAGGAAGATAAGACGATAAAATACCACGATGGCCACGTTGAAAATCCAAATTTGAGGAGATTAGGAGAGGACGGAATCGACCCAACACTTGCTGAGAACGACGATATTCGATTCCACCTAACCAGTCACCCAGTGTTTCCTCTCGGCGAAGTGCTGCTCCAACTCTACTTAAACAATATGGGCTCGGTTGATGAACCAAAGGAATTTAGAAAACGAGAGTTTGAGCGGACATTCAAATCCAAAATCCATCTGGGGACCAACCGCCGGAACATAGACCGCGTTGTTGATTCGCGGATAGATGAACTGTTGGAGATCGCTCTGAACTATGGTATGATAAAGGATTCAGACGCAGACGTGGTTAAAGAGCGTGACTTTAGGATAATGTGGGAGTCAGAAGACCCAGGTGAGATCAAAGACATGGTGAAGGACAAATTCTTTGATGGGATGGTTCCCGAGGAGACAGGAAAATTGGCCTATCAAAGAGCCCGCGAAGAGTTCGTCCGGAAAGAATCGAGTCTGGACGAGTTCGACGACTAATCAAATTCCATTCCTGCGTCGAATAGGTTCGGTTGTTGCTGCTTCACACTGCGTAATCAGCGAGCGTGGAAGTTACTCAAGCATCAACTTCCGAATTCTTCATGCAACCCTTCGCCCCTCCCCTTTCGACTGCGTCAACTGGAGCTACACAGCCGGAGGGTTATTTTTTGAAAGTTGTGACGTTAGTCACACTCGCTAAGGGGATGGTCGCACGCAGTGCGACCGACCTGCCGCGGAACCGGCGCGATGCCGTCGCTCACAGGTGTCGAAGGGTCCACCCGAAACACGGGTCCGGGCGAAAACCAAGGTGTAGTATATAAAAGAAAGAGACGACGAGTAGTGTTGCCACTCACGAGGGCCGCTCTATCTGAGGTGCTGACTCGCGATTGCGGACTGTTTTGGACCGTACGCCTGGTCGAATTCGATGATGGCGTTGTAGAACCGACCGGCGTCGAGGCCGGCGTCACACCACGCGGAGTAGCCTGCGTCGATCACGTCGGGTAGGTACTCGCCTTTCGCAGTGCTGTTCTTCGATTCGGTTAGAATCGACCGAACGCGAATCTTCACGCGCTTCGAGCGATCGTCCATCCCCTGGACGACTTCAGCACCGTATCGATTGAGCCAGTTCTGCAGAGCACGGCCGGAGCGTTCCAGGTCACGTGGGTCGACAGAGAGGACATTCTCGATGAGTCGTGCGTTGGACTCGACGACGTCCTCGGTGACAGAGACGATTTCGCGGACCTGTTGGGACATCTTCGAGGAGACCCACGAGACAACACGATTGTCGCAGTCGAGGAGGCCGCTGAGTCGCTGAAGGACGCCGGTAGACGGTCGCTTCGGACCACCCGGTCTCTTCGGCTGCCCCGTCGACAGTTCCCCCGTCGGCCATGGCGACGTATTCGAGGACGTCGCGGTCAGAGTCTTCCAGCTCCTGGAGCGTCCGGATGATAACCGACTCCTGCGACGCCTCAATTTCCGGCGTCGGGTCGTCCCAGAACGCAATCCGCCGGTCGGATTCTCCGGGAACGAAGTGGTCGTCTTCGACGAACCATGACCCCGGATTCGTTGGAATGCCGGCCCACTCGAGCACGTTCATCATTTTCTCTTCCAGGTCGTCGACGAGGTCGTGGCGGTCGGTCCACCGAACCGATTGGTCTTGGTTCAGATTCTTCTTGTAGAGCGCACCGAGCTTCGGGTGGTACAGTGGGTCGTCACCCGACTTCTTGCGCACGTGCTCGGGATGGTAGTGCTTGAGCTGCATCCCGCGTGGTCGATGACGGCTATTCTTCGAAATCTCCTCGATGGCCTTCGGTCGAATCGGAGTTGGTGGTTGTAGCCAACAACCTTCTCGTTGTTCGAATCGTAGACGACGTGCGACCCCTCCAGGTCTGCGACGAGCATGAAGAGTTTCATGAAAACCCCGTCGCTGTGGACGAGTTTCTTCGCCATGTCCCGAAGGATGCGGATGTACCGCTCGTGCTGGGTGATGGTCGAATACTCGTGAGGTGCTCTGTGAAGTACCGACGAGACCAGTCAAAGCCGACTCTCTCACAGACGGCACGTAATATCTCCGGAATGAGATGGGGAATCTCGTCAAGTTCGACGTTGACCGTGTTGTTCAGTTTGACGTTGGTCGAACGGCCAAGGTTCGCAGGAACGCTGTTTGGCCGGTTCTCGTCGTCCCATCCGAGTCGGGGTTGAATGATAATCGGGAGTTTTCGCTGTCCCTCACCGTAGGCGTTGATGTCGTACTCGAGGAGCGAGTTGACGGTATCACGTTTCGAGGGAGACAGCCCGGACTCGTGAACCCGGAGTGAAACCGTCCAAACCTCTGTTCCCGGCGCGTCGTAGCGTGGTATTTCTACCTCGATTCCTTTCGCACCGCCGTCGATGTGGTTGTACAGCTGGCGGACGGCCCAGTAGGGCGAGTCTTCGTACTCCGTGTACAGTAGGTTGCCACGAGTCTCGTGGGGTGCAGAGGCTACGTGGCTCATTGGCGGTCATCTCCGACGAGGTCACGGCCGCACCGCTCGCAACGATGCAGCTTTTCGCTGTCGTGGCCGCAGGTTGGACACTCGACGGTCACGCCGTGTCACCTCCGACCGCTCGACGAACGTCGGCGTCAGTCGCGTCGAGAGCAGGGTGACGAACGGCCGTCTGACTCTCGACGTGGGTAGAGCTTCGAGGCGCGGACGAAGTCGACAGGCGTCACTTCGACCACCTCTCTGGCTGCCCCACCGTGACGACCGGGTGACTCTTGCGGGTCCGGCGTTGGAACGTCACGGCCGGCTGCAGACCCTCGCTGAATCCGAACGGCGGTGTCGCACTCTCGGCATCGGTGTACGCGGTCCTCAGAATCGCCGTAGACGCGACAGAAGTTGTGGGTGACGTGCGACCCGCCAATACTCACACTCACGAGGCTGGGCCTCGAGGGAGAGGAGCATCACGCCAACCACCGCTGTTGGCTGTTAAAACCGGCAAAATAAGCCGAATTCCCCTTAATGGGTATGGGACCGCCCGGATAACCCCAATAACCGGCGATACTGCGTCGTCGTCTGTGAGTAGGTCAGTGAATTTCATAATTTCTGACTGTGTGTTCTGTTGAACAGTCACGACATTTGAACCTAAAACTATCGGGGCGTCAGACGACGAAGAAAACGGGTGACGGAAGGGTCGTTACTGCTTAGGCGTCAGGGGCGGACCACTTCTGAGCGTGGCGGACGATTCGCCGGATCCGTCGGCCCAAACGAGGCGGACAGTTGCTCCGCTCAAGTTGAGTGCTTCAGCATCGCTGTCAACCCCGCTGTTGTCGTTGTTAGCACCGGTTGCTGCAAAACTACCATCACCGTCAAGGTCGTATTGGAAGTCATTTCCGTCTAGAGTGACTGTGCTTCCTGCGCTCACGTCATTTGGCGACAGGTCATTCCACGACGTTGCCCCGGATACTCCATCAATTGCCAGCGTCGCGGAGGCTGATTCGTCAGCGTCATCTGCGGTAGCACCGGAAACTGCGAACGTCAACTGCTCTGGGTTGATTTCAGTCCCGGACTCGTGCGTAATCGAGAGGGAATCTGGGTTATCAGTTGCCGACTGATCGTTGTCGGTGAGGTCGAAGCTGAAACTCGCCTGCGGAACCGTGTTGCCGACTTGGTCACCGAGACCGAGGACGAACGTCCCGATAACGGCCGCGAGGATGACCGTGATGGCAACCATCAGGATTACCCCGATGACTGGAGACACAGCGTCGTTGTCAGCGAGGAGTTCCTTGAAGTTCATTTATCCGTTGTAGGTCCACTTCTGGAGCGTGGACGAGGTGCTGCCACTTTCGGACGACCAGATGATTCGAATCGTATCGCCGCTGCTGAGTGCTGCATCGGGTTCGAATACAGCGGATTCGCCCGCATTCACTTTACTGTTCGAGTCACTGTCTGAGAAGGCTGCAGTAGTTGGGACATTATCTCCTTCAACTGAGATAAGCGAAGTGCTGATACCTTCACCACTTTCGTGAGTGATAGTGACTTCCCCGTTAGTATTGGCATCCTGGTCGTAACTGAAACTAAAGCTCGCCTGCGGCGCGGTCTCGCTCACTTGGTCACCGAGACCGAGGACGAAGGTCCCGATGACGGCCGCCAAGATGACGGTGATTGCAACCATCAGGATGACCCCGATGACTGGACTGACTGCACGGTCTTCTGTGAAGAGGTTTTTGAGTTGCATTGGTTGTCCGACACCCGGACGGTGAGGTTGATGCCGGACTCACTGGTGCGCTCGATGTCGCACGTGGAGGGGATGTGCCCTCGCTCCCTGCCCGGAATTCCGTCGCGGTGTGTCTAATCGATTGGTTACTCTCGGGTTACTTAAATGTGGCTGCCAAATTAACGGGGTATTACGCCCTAAAAATTCACGTTTAATATACTGTTTATATGGAGTTTAAGTGGTGGAAATCAGTTCGATTTTTGACAACTGGTTTTCTGTCTGACATGTGTGAATGAAATGACGTATTTCGAGGGAGAATCGCCGTCGGTAGAACGCGTCGAAGTTGTGTCGAGTCTGTCATTGTTGAGCCAGTACAGTGTCTTTCGCCTGCCCACGCGCGAGGGAGCAAGTGGAGAACGTCGATAGAAATCAGGAGACCGACGGCGGCTGGCGAACGTAGTCCGACTCGCTCTGTCGAGTCACACCCCGGTCGAGTGGCAGCGCGGGCGCTCAGAAGTCAGTGTCGTCGAGAACGGGTTTGTCCCCGACGAATCGGGGACGTCGTTCCTACCCAAGGTTGCGTGCGCACGCGCTTTATATTGAATCATTCACCACATAAATGCTTTGTGGGCTACATTCGGTTTTCAGGGCTTCTCGCTCACGATTGTTACCGTTTCGGGAGCTTTCAATCACACAAAGTATTTACCGCGAAAGGTCAACATGTCCAACTGTACCCCTGCCCATGGAGGCATCTGTGAGTACCTCGCCTCGGCCCGGGTTCATCCCCGGCTAGGTTACGTCCGAGGGTCGACGAAAACGATGTCCCCGACTGCAACACCCATCAAAACAACAATGACACGCAAAAGCAAATTCGTGCAGTACTTCTCGCTGCGCTGATGGTCTTCTCGGTTTTCGCCGGGACCGTCGCGCTTTCGGGTAGTGCTGCCGCCGATGCTTCTGACATTAGCCTCAACGGTACCACGGCAGGTACCGCGGTTACTGTCGAAAAATCGGCATCCGGAAGTACAACAGTCTCCGCATCGGTTACTGACGGAGCAACAGACGACGGCGCAAACGTCTACGTTTGGGTCGACATCAACAACAACGGTGTCCTCAACACGGGCGAACCTAACGCGTCCGCTACGAGTTCGGACGGTTCCACCGTTGACGTCGGCGACATCGACGTGAGCGACGTCTCGGATGGTACCTACGACGTCAA
>NZ_WKJP01000004.1 GCF_009674585.1 Haloferax marinisediminis
ATGAGTGTGTTGCTCGCGCTCGTCGTCGCGGTGCCGCTCATCGGTGCCGTCCTCCCGCTCGTCGTCGGTCGGCGTAATCGTCTGTCTCGCCTCGTAACCGGCGGTGTACTCATCGTGCAAGCTGCTCTCGCTGTCGCAGTTGTTGCAGCCGTCGCCCGACGGGGACCACTTTCCTACGTCGTCGGCGGACTTCCGAGTGAAGTCGGTATCGGACTCTTCGCCGACGCTGTGACGAGTGCATTCCTCGTCCTCGTCGCGGGTAGTGCAGTCGCGTTCTTCGTGGTAGTTCGAGCGACCGGCACCAGATTCGGAGACAGTCTCTGGCTCCTCCTCGTCGCAGGACTCTCAGGTGTGACCGTCACCGCCGACGTGTTCAACCTGTACGTCTTCCTCGAAATATCGGGGCTCGCCGCGTACGCTCTCGTGGCGACCGGTCGGGGGGCCTCGGCCGCACTGGCCGCGTTCCGGTACCTCCTCGTCGGGACCGTGGGGGCGACGCTGTATCTGCTCGGGGTGGGCTACCTCTACATCGCGACTGGAACCCTCTCGATGGCCGGACTCAACGCGGCTCTCTCCGAAATCGGCTACGACTCGACGCTGGTCATCGCGTCGTTCGCCCTCATCGCGGTGGGACTCGGTGTGAAAATCGCGTTGTTCCCACTCCACACCTGGAAGCCTGCAGCGTACGCAACCTCCCCAGCTGATGTCAGTGCACTCCTCGCGACACTCGTCTCGACTATCGCGGGATACGCGCTCGTGCGGTTGACGTTCGACGTGTACACGCTCGGGTTCCTGACGGACGTCCCCGCCGCCCGGGTCGGGCTCCTCGTCGCGGGTGCGGTGAGCGTCGTCGCAGGGGGCGTCCTGACGCTCCGACAGACCGACATCCGCCGGTTACTCGCCTACTCGTCGGTTCTGCAGTTCGGTCTCATCGTCGTCGCCATCGGTCTCGCGACGCCAACGGCGGTGACCGGTGCGCTCGTCCTCCTCCTCAGCCACGCCATCGCCAAAGGCGGGCTGTTCGCGTCCGTCGGCATCCTCGCGAGAGATTTCGACGTGAAAACGGTCGCCGACTACACCGGGCTCGTCCGCGACGCTCCCGTGTTCACAGTCGCTGCGAGCGTCGTGTTCGCGTCGCTCGTCGGTCTTCCGCCGACCGCTGGATTCGCTGGGAAGTGGTACGTCGCACTCGGTGCAATCGAGGCTCAATCGTGGACCATTGCTTTCCTCGTCGTCGGGAGTACCCTGCTTTCGATTCTCTACGTCGGTCGTGTCGTCGAAACGATGGTCTTCGGCACGCCAAGCACCGACGTGTTCGGTCGGACAGGGGGCGAGCCGACAGGCCGGCCACCCGTAAGCGCTGACGGCGGGCAACTACCGACACAGAGCCTCACTCGTGCGTCACTCGTCCTCGTCGCTGTCGGAGTTGCTGTCGTTGCCCTCGGCCTCTGGTCGTCCGACCTCGCAGCGTGGTTCCAGCCAGTCGTGGAGGGATGGCTATGACCGACGTCGCGTCCTTCCTTCCGGTGGCTGCAGTAGCCATCCCCGCAGTCGCAATCCCGCTCATCTACCTGTCGCGGTCGAATCCAAGAGTTCGTGAAGCGTGGACCTTCATCGCGGCACTGGTAACGTTTGCAGTCGTCGCCCTGATGGTCAGATCTCCGGTCACGCACGTCTCGTCACTCGGGTCTATCGCTGGTATCGAACTCAGCCTCCGTGGCGATGCAGCAGGACTGCTATTCGCACTGCTCGCGTCGACGCTGTGGATCGTAACCAGCGTTTACAGCGTCGGTTACGTCCGGAGCCTCGACGAACACGACCAGACGCGGTACTTCGCGGCCTTCGCCGGGAGCATCGCCGCGACCATGGGCGTCGCACTCGCTGCGAATTTGCTGACGTTGTTCGTCTTCTACGAACTCCTGACGCTGGCAACGTACCCACTTGTCGTCCACGCCGGGACGAAGGCAGCACGTGCGGCCGGCCGCACGTACATCGTGTACACACTCGGTGGAGGTGTCATCGCGTTCGCTGGAATCCTCCTCGTCGCGGTTCTCGTCGGGACACTCACGTTCGTCCCTGGGGGAATCGCTGACCTCGCCGCGACGGACTCGACGCTCGCACAGGCAGCGTTCATCTTCCTCGCCGTCGGGTTCGGGGTCAAAGCGGCAATCGTCCCGCTCTACAAGTGGCTTCCGACCGCGATGGTTGCACCAACCCCCGTGTCGGGCCTCCTACACGCGGTTGCAGTCGTCAAGAGTGGTGCGTTCGCAATCTCACGGACCGTCCTCTACGTCTTTGGCCCGGAGACGATGTGGGACCTCGGTCTCGGCCTCCCGCTCGCCGTCTTTGCGGCAGTGACAATGGTCGTCGCAGGACTCGTTGGCCTTCGACAGGACAACCTCAAGCGTGGCCTCGCATACTCGACCATCTCGCAACTGTCGTACATCGTGCTAGGACTCGCAATCGCAACGCCGCTCGCAGTGTTTGGTGCGCTCCTCCACGTCGTGGCCCACGCGTTCATGAAGATTACACTGTTCTTCGTCGCGGGCATCGTCGCAGTCGAGACGGGCGAGAAGTACGTCTCTGACCTCGCAGGTGTTGGGCGCAGACTCCCCGTCACGATGACTGTGTTCGCAATCGCAGCCGCGGGACTCATCGGCTTCCCACTCGTTGCGGGGTTCGTCAGCAAATTCACGCTCGTCGTGGGTGTCGCGGAGGGTCCTGCTCCGGTGTTCGTCGCTGCGTACCTCGTGGCAGGATTGTTGAAACTGCTCTACTTCTGGCCCATCGTCTACACGGTATTTTTCGGCCAGCGTGACGGCTCGACGCCGGCGAGTCGACACGCGTTCGCGCCAGCACACACCCACGGAGTGCACGCAGTCGGGAACCCACAAGTGAAGGATGTGCACGCGACCGATGGCGGTGGCGTCGCCCACCGACGCAACCACGTTGGATGGGAGCGCCGCACGCTCTCGACCGAGACGACGCCGCTCATGCTGGTCCCGATTCTTACCACCGTAGGCGTTGCAGTCGTCCTCGGTGTCGCCCCGAGTTACCTTCCGTTCTGGGACCTCGCGGAGGCTGTGGTCTGGGAGGTGTTCGGATGACCGAGTTCTTGACGCTCGCCCCCCCGTGGGTTGCGTTCATCCTCGCACTGTTCGTCGTGGGCGTCGCACCACGGGTGAGTGGAACGGCCGTCGGAGTCCTTCTCGTCGGACTCACCATCCCGTGGATGTGGGCTGTCGAGGCTGGGTCGTACCTCGTGGTCTCTCCCTTCGGCTTCGAACAAGTTCTCTTCACCGTCGACGGGGTCACCCGCCCAGTCGTGATGCTCTTTGGCTTCATTGCCGCTGTCAACCTCGCTTACGGCTATGCGACTAGCGCCGATACGAGACAACAGCTCTACGCACTGTCGTACATGGGCGCCGGTGTGGTCGCGGTGCTCGCAGGTGACTGGCTGACCCTCCTCATCGGATGGGAACTACTCGCGGTGACCGCGACTGTTCTCGTCTGGCATCACGGCGGTGACGCCGTCCGCCCCGCGTTCAGATACGCAGTCTACCACCTCGTCGGAGGGGCATTCCTCGTCGCAGGCATCGCGTTCCACTTCGCGGCGACCGGGACGTTCGTCTATGACGGTGGCCTCGTGGGAGGACTGCCGAGAGCGCTGGCACTCGTCGGTGTCGGCGTCAACCTCGGCTTCATCGGCCTCCACTTCTGGCTACCAGAGACCTACCCCCGGCCGCACGTCGCAGCGAGCGTCGTCCTCGCGGCCTTCACGACCAAAGTCGCCGTCGTGGTCCTCTTCCGAGTCGCACCTGACGGTGCGGTGCTCGTCGCGTGGTTAGGCGGTCTGATGATTCTCTACGGTGTCACTCAGGCCATCTTCCAGACCGATATGCGACGTCTCCTGTCGTACCACATCATCTCGCAGGTGGGGTACATGGTCGTTGCACTCGGAATCGGCACTGCTGCTGGGCTCTCCGGGTCGTTCGCCCATCTCGTGGCGCACGTCCTCTACAAGGGCCTGCTGTTCATGGTCGCCGGCGTACTCATCTACCGGACTGGAAAACACTCACTCAAACACCTCGGTGGACTCGCCCGCGTGATGCCCGTGACGTTCTCGGCGTTCCTCGTCGCCGCACTCGCCATCACCGGAGCGCCCGGCTTCTCTGGATTCGTCAGCAAAGGCCTCATCACGAAGGCCGTCGAGAGCACGGGAGACACGGTGCTGTGGTGGATTCTCGTCCTCGGCAGTGTCGGCACAGTGCTGTCGTTCGCCAAGTTCGGCTACTACGCATTCGTCCGTGCCGCTCCGGACGACCTCGACGTACGGCCTCCCAGCCTTAGCCTCCGGGCTGTGTTGATTGTCACCGCCATTCCATCGGTCGCGTTCGGCATCTTCCCAGAGGCACTCCTCGGTTCGATGCCCGGCGATTCTGGTGGGTTCGACGCGTACGCGACGAGTGAACTCGTCAAAGCCAGCACTGTCCTCGTCGCTGGTATCCTTGGGTTCGTCGTGCTCCGAACGCGAATCGCACAGATACACCTCGTCGATATCGACCGAGTCCTCTACCCACTCGCTGTCCGCGGGACGACAGCACTCTCTGTCGGGGCGATTGCCGTCAGTAACGCAGCGAATCGCGCTGCTGCATCGCTCATCGAACGGACCGCCTCGGCCGTCGGGGCCGAACCGCGACTGAACGACACCATCCAGTCAGCCCTCGTCTTGCTGTTCGCAACCGTCGGGTTCGCACTCGGTGTCGTTCTCCTCACACCATACTAACACAATCATGACCAGCAACATCGACATGACCGCTGTACCGAACTACGAGAACCTCATCGAGATGCTTCACGGCCGTTTCGGTCAGAACCTCCGTTGGGTCGCGTCGTTCGATTCGAAGACGTACAACTACACCGTCCAATACATCCGTCCAGACCTGAAGACAGAACTCTCGAACCACCAGTTCGACGTCGTCGTCCACCGGTCGATCGCGCTGTTCCGACGCCCGTACATCGAGGAAGTCTACACTCACCTCGGGAACGTGAACTCACTCGTCCTCCAGCACGACCGGGCGACTGCCGTTCATCTGTACCTCTCGGATACGACCGGGCTCATCATCAAAATCAAAGCCGGAAACAGCGTCTCGATTCCCGAGTTCACAGACGAGTGCATCGCAGCATTGTACCCGGAGGACGGCCAGTAGTGAACAGCGCTCAAACAGCGTGTCGGTCACGCCGCCAATCGAGACGAGACGCTACAGCTGTCGCCGTCCAGGACGAGACTACTTCACGTGACCACTCGAAGAGGACGCTATGACTCTCAAAGGACTCGACGAACTCGACCGACGGATTCTCCACGAACTTCAACGTGATGCGAGACACGTTTCGTCGCGTAACATCGCCGACTCCGTCGATGCCTCTCCGAGTACGGTTCGAAAGCGCATCCAACGACTAGAGTCTGAAGAGATCATCACCGGATATCACGCCGCAGTGGACTACAAGAATGCAGGATACCAACTCTTCATGCAGATAGAGTGTACCGCCGAGATTCCACTGCGGAGAGACCTCACTGAGAAGGCACTGGACGTCTCAGGTGTCGTCAGTGTTCGCGAACTCGCAACCGGCGAGAGCAACGTCTTGGTGGGTGCAGTCGGCACAGACTCGAATGACCTCGCACGGATAGCGCGTGAGTTGAGTGACCTTGGTCTTCGTGTTTCTGACGAAGACCTGATTCAACGGGACCTCCAGCGGCCCTTCTCTGAGTTCGATCCGGCCGCTGGCGAGTAGGTACTCGCAGAGCGGTTCAACGAACAGCACGACCGTATTCGAATGCTACCCACCTCGATGAGAGACGCGGGACCACGACAATGTGGCATTTTGGCTCTATCGAAATCCTCACCTGACGACAGTTTTTCGAGGCCATACCGAATACAGTGCGCAAGTCGGTCATCATAGCCAGCATCTCCTCACCAAGTGTAGAGGGTTTCAGTTCCTCGAATTGCGTATCCAAGATAGAATATATCTTGTCCAAACCATAGCACCGACGCCTGCCATCAAGATAGCAATTCCAAGCAGAGCCAACTTAACGGAGGTATTCGGTAGCACATTCTCACTATTTCAGTTTTGAGCAGAGCCAGCAGACAGCAGTTGCTCATCGGCGTTCATTTCTGGAAGGAATGAGGAGGGGAGTCTGAGCGTATCTATCGGGTATGGTTCGCGAGATACGCCGTCAGGACTCGCGCCACTTGTGGCCACACTCGACGCAGGTGAACAGCCGGACCTCGTAGGAACCGCCTGGCTTCGGCATCATCTCGTAGTAGGCCCGGTCGCTGTCGCAGTCGTCCGCCGGACAGGGCTCCTGCACCGTTTCGGTGGAGCCTTGGGTCGCGTCGGCCACGGCGGGTGCCCCGTCGTCCTGCTGCCCCTCTTGGGTCGCCATCGCCGCTTCCGCTTGCGAGTCCCGCGGCTCCTTGTTCTCACAAGAGCGACACACCCACGTGTCGCCCTCCGTGTGCATCATCGAACCACACTCGTCGCAGAATTGCATTGTAAATGAATCTACGCACGTAGCAGAAATACCCTCTGTATCTCGCACACCACTTCTGACAGTATCTGGGTGAGTTTCTGTGGTCGTGCTGAATACAGCGTACATAGTCGGTAGAAACAGTTTCCTAGGCGGAGTGCTCGGCCAGTGCGTCCACCAGGACGCGGCAATAATCGGGGATGTCCTTGACGACGCGTCCCCAGACGATGTTGCCGTCGCGGAACGCCGGTTCGTCGACCCAGGTCGCACCGGCGTTTATCAGGTCGTCCTTGATGCCCAGCGAGCCCGTCGCGTCCGAGCCCTCGACGATGCCGGCGGAAATTCCGACCAGCCCGGCGTGACAGATCATCCCGATGATTTTGTCGTCCTCGTAGACGTCCCGGACGAGGTCGAGTACCGACTGGTCGCGGCGAATCTTGTCGGGCGTCCAGCCGCCAGGGACCAGGACCGCGTCGACCGCCGCCGGGTCGACCTCCCCGGCCGCAAATTCGGTCTCGGCGGTGAGTCCACCGCTCTTTCCCGTGTACTCCACGCCAGCGTCGATGCCGACGACATCGATCTGTGCCCCTTCCTCTTTCATGCGCATGTAGACGGCCCAGAACTCCAAGTCCTCGAACCCGGGTCCGACCAACATGGCGATTCGTTTGTCTTTCAGTTTCATGTAGAATCACCGTTGGGATTACGAACCAGACGTGCCGGACGCACATCGTCCACGTCGGCACCCTCCGGCCGATACCCAACCGTACATCGTTATAGACTCCATTCCGGCATAGTCTTTTATTTCGGTCTGACGAGAGAGTAAGCGGACGCTGTCACGCTTTCGTCTCTTTGCTAAAGACAGATGGATGGCAGCTTACTGACTTCATGCTCTGGATGTGTCACGTCGTATCTGACAGCCTCCGGTGAGGTTTCTGCGAGCGTGCTGAATACAAGGCGCAAGTCGATCACGATCGAGTGGTCGAAATCGACGGGTTGAGTCGACCGATAAAGAGCGAGAATACGACGAGGACCTCTTTGCGTTCCAATCCCGCTTAGTCGGTGAGTTTCCGGCTCTCTGTATTGCGGAACGCCCGCCCGACCGTTTCGGAACCACCAGCAGCCCCACCTGAGCAGATAGGAATCAGAATACTACACTTTACGCAGAATATTGTTGGCAACATAGCTTCTTCTTGTAGAAGAGTGTACATTAGCTCAGGATAGGTACCGTATGGCAAACAAACTAAAGTTAGGGTTGGTGGGGGCAGATGCCGCTGGAAGGAGCTGGGGACCAGCTGCTCATATCCCAGCATTGCGCGAAATAGAACAGATCGAGTTGGCGGCACTCTGTACAAGTCGTCCCGAATCGGCTGCCGCTGCCGCAGAAGCATTCGGTATCGACCGTGCATATCATGATATCAATGAACTGGTTGCTCAACCAGACATCGACATCATCGCGGCTGTTGTAAACATACCAAGCCACTACGAAATTGTGATGCCAGCACTAAACGCTGGAAAGCACGTTTATTGTGAGTGGCCGCTCGGTGCAAATCTCACAGAAACAGAGGAGATGGCGGCACTCGCACACGCGAAAGGTGTTGTCACAGCAATTGGGCTTCAAGGGCGTCACGATCCTTCCCTTACCCACATCAAGGAGTTATGTGATGACGGTTGGTTAGGCGACATTCATTCCGTTCAGATGACATTCCTAGGAACGAGTATCCCTGACCGCTCCTCTCGGATGGAATACGAGCGTGAGATCCATCGAGGTGCCCATTTACTGACGATCATTGGTGGACACACGCTTGCTTACATTGCGTATTGTTTCGGGTCACTGGCTGAGGTTTCGGCCAGGGTAGCAACACGAGTGAAGAAGTTGCGTATGGCTGATACTGGTGAGATGGTTGATGCAGAAGCAGCCGATAACGTTCTTATCAACGGCGCACTCACCAATGGCGCACTGCTCTCTTACCAGTTATCAGCTGTTCCATTCCATGGAGACGGGTGGCGGATGGCTGTGTATGGTAGTAAGGGAACAATCATAGCAACGGCCCAGGGACTACCCCAGATCACGCCAATCAAACTTGTTGGTGCTCAAGGCGACGAGCCGCTCGTTGAATTGCCAGTTCCTGAACGACTGCGAGTAGTGCCAGCATCGGTACCATTTGGCCCACCACAGAACGTGGGGCAGGCGTATGTACGCATGGCAGAGGCGATTCAAGAAGGGAAACCGTTTGCTCCCAGCTTTGAGGATGCGGTGGAGGTCCACAGACTCCTCGACGCGGTCCAGCAATCTTCGGACGAGGGTCGCGTTATCAGGGTAGTCTAGTGCAGTACGGTCACTGATTATGACGGCTGTAAACAAGCGGGTGTTGACGACGATGAAGGCGAGCAGACCGTCCGTCAGGAACTAATGAAGGACGTTTTCTGACGTGATAGACGGAAAGGAAGACGGCGACAGAAAGGTGTTCTCCTGCGTAATCGACGAGGTCCGAGAGGAGGAGAAACGCCTGAATCAGCCCTGAGAGCGTGAAACCGACCAGCAATCGGTGCTGCATACACCCTCTGTATGTGTCACGCAACACCTATCAAACTCAGAGGATTTCAACAGAACCGTGATTTTCTACCAGTATTTGAGACGCTTCACCGAATGCGTAGGGTTAATAGTGGCGTTCAAACTGGTAGGACATAGATTTGGATGTCTGACCACTCAGTAAGTGAGGCAGTTCTTGCTGCTATTGCGGAAGCAGAAGGCGTCGACGTGAAGGCATTGGACACGCCACTCTACGAGAGTATCAGTCCCGAAGCACTCGACAAACTCTTCCGAAACTCTCCAGTCGAGGTTACCTTTCGCTACATGGGTTACATCGTCACAGTGACTCCCGAGCAGGAAGTCGAATTAGTATCGATAGACGACCGTTGAGTACTGTGACTGTCTTCTGCGGCCCGGAGCCATCGATTCGACTATTTTGATCTGCTGCGGTGGCGAATTCGCCACCTCGAAAGCGAGAAGACTGTCCTCTCAGTCGCTGTGAGTACGCCGAATTTTGCCGTTCTCAAGATTATGTTGGATTAGTATTTATTTTACAAACGTCATTGTCGCACACAGACAACGAGGTTTAGCGATTTGGTGCAGAGATTGGTCCACGCGCTTGTATATTGTATATCGCTATACTAAATGTGTTTGTCCGAAGGTCCCACAGTTTCGGAGTGCACAACGCTTCTATTGTATTTCTCCAACTGCCACTCAAACTGTCTCGACGGCCTGTCACGCGTAATAACCCGCTGGCGCACATACCAGTCCTTTTCCCGTGTCAGTGTCTCTATTCGGTGTGGTCTTCTCTATCGTTTCGTTGACAATCCAGGCCCTCGGCTTCTCGTCCGTAACGGCTGAGATGCTCGTCGTTTTTGCAGTTATCCTCCTCGCACTCGTGTTGTTCGCCACTGAGTGGTTTCCCATCGACGTCACCGCGATTCTGGTGATGGTGCTATTGATCGTACTCGAACCGTGGACGCAGATCTCCCCTCGGGAGGGAATCTCGGGGTTCGCCAATCCAGCCACTATCACCGTACTGGCGATGCTCATCCTAAGCACTGGAATCAACCGAACCGGTATCGTTCAGTTGCTCGGACGGAAGATGGCGGCGTTCGCAGGGACCAACCGCCGTAAGCAACTCGCGGCGACGGTCGGCATCACCGGCCCCGTCTCGGGAGTCATCAACAACACGCCGGTCGTCGCGATTTTAGTCCCGATCATTAACGACCTCGCACACAACGGCAAAACCTCACCGTCGAAATTGCTGATGCCGCTGTCGTTCGCCTCGATGCTCGGTGGCACGTTGACGCTCATCGGAACGTCGACGAATATCCTAGCGAGCGATATTGCTGCTCAGATTGGTGCAGAATCGCCTGAGCTTGGTCTTCAGGCGTTCGGAATGTTCGAGTTCACCAAACTCGGTCTCATCGTGTTCGCAGTCGGTTCCCTCTATCTGATGACAGTCGGTGTTCGACTGCTCCCCGAACGGATTCCCGCTGACGAGGACCTCGTCGAAGAGTACGCCCTCCAAGAGTACCTCGCAGACGTCGCTGTTCCAGCCAACTCGTCATTGATTGGAAAGACAGTCGAGGAGGCACTGGGAGACGACGAACTCGACATCGACGTGTTACAGCTGATCCGATACGGCGAACGATTTTCAGAACCACTCGCTCGCAAAGAGATCCGCGAGAACGACACACTCCGGCTCAGGACGAACCGGGAGACGCTCGAACATATCATGGACACGGAAGGACTCAACTTGACAGGTGGCCCTCGGACTGAAGACGACCTGCATCCGGATGAGGAAGAACCAGTCCTCGTCGAGGTCGTCATTCCGTCGGGGTCGTTCCTCGTCGGCGAAACCCTGGCGAGTTCGACCTTCCGACAGCGCTACGATGCGAACGTTCTAGCCTTTCGAACCCGTGGTGACGTCATCCGAGACCGGTTTGAGGACATTCGTATTAGGGTCGGTGACACCCTCCTTGTGCAGGCGCCACCCGACAGTCTCACCCGCCTCGTTGAGAACCAGGACTTCATCGTCGCCCACGAGTTCGACGAGGTGACCTATCGGAGCGACAAGATTCCCTTCGCGGTCGGAATCATCGCCGGCGTCGTCGCACTCCCGGCACTGAACATCCTGCCGATTGTCGTCTCCGCGTTAGCAGGGGTCGTGGCGATGGTCTTCACCGGCGTCCTGAAACCGACTGAACTCTACTCGTCCGTCGAGTGGAACGTAATCTTCCTCCTCGCTGGCGTCATCCCGCTCGGCATCGCCCTCCAGCAGACTGGTGCGGCGGCACTTCTCGGAGAGCTCGTCGCTTCGACCGCGGTGTTCTTGCCAGCAATCGGAGTTCTCTGGGTGTTCTACGTCGCAACCGGTCTGCTGACGAGCGTCATCAGCAACAACGCGAGCGTCGTGTTGATGATTCCGGTGGCCGCCAGCGCCGCCCAGTCGATTGGTGCGAATGCATTCGCGTTCGTCCTCGCAGTGACGTTCGCCGCCTCGACGGCGTTCATGACCCCAGTGGGATACCAGACGAACCTCTTCGTGTACGGGCCCGGTGGCTACAAGTTCTCGGACTTCATACGGGTCGGTGCGCCGTTGCAGTTGTTGTTGTCAGTGGTCACTGTCCTCGGGATTGCGTTCTTCTGGGGTGTCCGCGCTTGAGACGGATGTTCTGACTCAGCTGTAAAATAAGACCCCAAAGCGTTCTGCACGCCTGCTGAGGAGCCATTGCTCCCGTCATCCCTACCAAGGCCCGTGTCACGGGTGAAATGCACTGGTCATGCCGATAGCAACCAAACGGTTGAAGGCGTACCTATCGCAGTACCATCGTCAGCATACCCGTCGGCCTGAGCCACCGTACGAACGTTGATTGACTTGGCCGTCCTTCTTAGAGTATGGCAGAATTCCCAGACGAGCGCCAGCTCGTACTACGTGCGCGGTCTCAGTTAGACCAATGGACGAGAAATGCCCGGAGGGAGGCATACGCTGAACTGTTCGAAGGCGACCGACCAATCCTCACCGACGCGGAACTCCGTCTACTCGACGCGCTCGATTCCGAGCTGGAGCGAGAGGGCGGCGATGGTGTCTGGGGAACCGACCAATACGGAATCCATACGGCTGGGACATCGAGTTCGGATACCTCCCTTGGTGTGGTCTGTGTGTATCACCCACAGATCACCAAGGACTCTGTCCTTCGCGGGCGGGACGAACTTGACGACGAGACCGAAGAGCGACTCAATGCAGCACTCTGGCGATATAGCGAACGGGTTGCGACCCTCATCGAAGCAAAACTCGACGAGTTCATCCGCCAAACACAGCGGTAAGCCTCGGTCAAATCCACTTTCGGATGATCGTACGCGTCAATGTATCTGGCGAAGGAATCTCACCGTCGACAACGCGGCAGAAAAACGTTCCTGGCACCGAGACCGAGAGCCTTCCGAATTAGGGTTGGATCCGTGCCGGGGAGTCGGGCAAGCAGTTAGAGGCCCGTCCGGTTGCGCGTAGTGGGATCTCTATGTTCCCGAGACGTTCACACCAACAAGCGTCCACACAGTTATCGGAACCGAGCGCCTATTACGAAAGATGCCAAATAACAAACGTGGGCGAGACGAGAACCTAGACGACGAACAGCGACAACAGCCAGAGCGGAAGCGAGAAGAAGTACGCGACCGCGTTCGTGAAGACCGAGCGATGAGCGGCGCCCTTGGTGGGCGACTTGGTGGCCTTGATGAGGTACTCGAATCCGAGGACTATCCAGTCACGACCGATGAATTGGTCGAGGCCTATGGCCACTACGAGATCGAAACGCAGGGGGGGACGGAGTCCCTCGAAGAAGTGCTTGCTCCAACGGATAACCAAACGTACGACTCCGCCGATGACGTCCGAAGCCGGATACTGGGCCTGATACATCGTTGATATTCTGCCTCGTCAAGAGTGGGGAATTTGTCGATGAGGGTGAACCACTCTGTACGGTCACGAATCCGCTCGATACTGTACCTGAAACCGTACAAGCATCATTCGCAGGGCTTTTCGTTGGTATCCTCGAAACGCTGGTGGTCTATCCCAGAAACCTGCTCTGTCGACTCGCGTATCACCGCCGAAACAGACCGAGTTCTTCGTGATGGTACGGTGGTGGGAGGATGAGTATTGTGTTACTGGTTGTGACTCGGTGACTCTCCTAGCTGGACAGGAGATCAAAGAGACTGCTCCAGATTGATTCCCCCGGGCTCGCCACAAGAGGCGCTCATCAAAGTGAGACTCCGAAAAATTACGACCCCTACATCCGAGAGGAGCTAGATTGTAGTCCGACGCCATCCAACAGTCTAGAGAGCATCATGCGCATCGTTCTCTCAGTCGGTGGGAGCATCCTCGTGCCAACGCTTGACCAAGCGCAGTTTCGAGAGTACGCAACCGTCATCACAGCGCTCGCCAAGGAGCACGACATCTGTGTCGTCACCGGCGGTGGGTCTCCTGCGCGTGAATTCATCGATGTGGGGCGGGCTATCGGTGCGAACGAAGTCGAGCTTGATCAAATCGGTATCGAGGTCACTCGGCTAAATGCACGACTTCTCATCGCAGCAATCGGCGAAGATGCCGTCTCGACGCCATCAAAAGACTACGAAGCAGCGGGGAAAGCGCTCCGCTGTGGCGACATCGTCGTCATGGGTGGAACAGCACCCGGTCAAACTACTGATGCAGTGAGCGCACTACTTGCTGAATACATAAACGCAGAACTTCTCATCTATGCGACCAACGTGCCTGGCGTCTTTAGCGCGGACCCTCACACTCACCCAGACGCAGAAGCATTCGACGAGTTACGTGCGAGCCAACTCATTACCCTCATCCACGATATCGGGAGCACTGCCGGGAGCAGTGTACCGATCGACCTTCTCGCTGCGAAGAGAATCCAACGTGCAAACTTTGAAACAGTGGTTATCGACGGAACCGACCCGGAGTGTATTCTCACCGCTGTCCGAACCGGTGAAATCGAGGGGACGAGAATCATCTCAGACGGGGACGATGACACGACTCCCGCTGAAACATGACGACTGTTAACCCCGTGGAGAACTATACGTGAGTATGTCGCGATACGTGGCTTCCTTCGAGATTAACTCAAAAACCGATTCGTACGCCGCTCGGCGCATTCTAGAGCGAGTATTCGATACGGTTCGAGAAGAGTCATCGAACGTCCGGAAGGGTTCAGACGACACAAGCGAACTCCTCGAATCGTTCAAAACGCTCCAAGATGCAGCGAAACGTCCAACGGCGGGGAAGCTGGAAATCATCTACGAACAATACGACGACGAATTCGAGAACTAATCTCGCGGGAACTCCGTCACCGAGAGAGCCACACAGTCGGCAATCCGCCAGCGTCCTCCAAGATTCTCACGTTCATAATCGTCGTATGCCCCATCTCGAAAGACTGTTTCAGCGGTTGCACAACAACCGCTCACCCCTCCGCGAGCGGGATGACCGTGACGACGAGACCGAAGAGCGACTCGATGCCGCGCTCTGGCAATCTAACGGACGGGTTGCCACCCACATCGACGCAAAACTCGACGAATTCATCCGCCAAACACAACGCTAATCTAGAATCCCGGTTCTGTTGAAACCCTCTGTTGCTGATAGTTTGTTGAAGCCGTGCTGAATACAGGGCGCGAGTCGTGCAGGACTGTGCAGGCCAATTACCCGGGACAGCCGACGATACAGTCAAACGTTAGAATATAGCCGAGTCCCAGAGCAATGACTAGAAGAATAGCGAGTAGTAAAACCGCCAGGAGCCTGTTGTAGGTAGGAGTTGTTCTTGGTTACTAATTTGACAAATATTTGTCACAATTTGATAGAGAACACTTAGTCGGTTTGGGCGTGATGTATTCACCCTCTGAGTCGGCCACAGGAATTGGTTGATGAATGGCTTTTCGAAGGGATGGGAGTACCGAAGCCCAAAGCACGAGATTTTGAAGATAAAAATAATAGCATTAATACAAAATTAAATGTATAAAACTAAATACATATGCTTAACCCCTGTCCAGGCGTCTGTACTATTGAGTCTCCAAGGAGACGTCCATCTTGGTACCATTCTGAGCGACCCAATACGCCGTTCTCAAGGATTCTTCAAACAAACATCATGAAAGTCGCAAAAGACGCCGTACCAACCAGAATCGATAGCCCAGTCGCCATCGCCCGCCAACAACCGGATTTCGGGGACTCGACTGGCTACGGGACACTCGGAGCAGAGTACTTCACACTCGCACAGGGAACCGACATCACACCACTTCTCAAGGGGCTGAAAGACGACCTCTGTCAGGCTCCCCACTGGGGATACGTGGTGAGCGGGGCGCTGACCGTCACGTATACCGATGGGAGCACTGAAGCCGACGAGACCGGTGACATGTTCTACTGGCCACCAGGACATACTGTCCGGGCCGACGAAGACACGGATTTCGTTCTGTTCAGCCCCCAGCACGAACACGGGGAAGTGATGGATCAAATCCAGAGGAACATGGAACAGAGTTCGTAATCGCTGGGGACTTCCACAACAAGATTTTTCGTGCCGGGCGAGCGTCCGTTCTTAACCCAGATGGGGCGGTCTTGGGGATACGTGGTCACGAAGTCGATAAACGACTTCGTTCCGTGGTAGTGTGTCCGTATACCATATTGAATACGGTAAAGAGACTCACAGTTTAGATTGCGTATTTATGTAGTGCGTAAATAGAACAAACCAATGTGTGCGCCGGCCACCCGACTCCCAACCTGGGAGTGATGTAAACGGGGGCTCGAATTTTGAGAGTACGAAACCATTTTCTTAATCAGGTTTCGCTCAACGTAGTCGAGTCGACCAATTAATCTAAATCGAGACAGATTGCATTTTTCAAATAACCTCTGCTATTCGAATCTCACCCCATCGTTTCTGGAGAAACTATCCCCTGTGATGGTTAAATTCAGCTCATTCTACACTAGAAACCATTGACAAAAAGGAACGCAACAAATCCTGCTCCAAGATTATATCAAGACCATAATGCCACAATGTCTACATTACCAAAAAATTAGTATTATAATGACTGATTTTCTATATAAACAGTCTGAAACATCAACGATAACAATTCGTTCTGTGTAGCTCTCAGAATAGATACATTACTCGTTCAGCAATAGCAATTCTGTTTACAAATGCAAGACTGTGTGCTCCTTAAATAAATCAGGAGAAGCATCGTAGAAGAAACCAATTTGACGAAACTATCAACAAGATTGCATTTATTTCACTACCGAAATTGGCTTTCAACAAAAAGTCATATATCAATTAGTTATTATATAATAATACTGTAATGTCGATGTAGAACAGTCGACCTCTGGAATCCCTCGTCGATGCCTTTGCAAGGAATTCGTGTTGATACTCTTGTACTCGTTTTCGACTTGCCACCGACAACCGTAGCGCCGACAGAACGATTCGGCTTTCTCCGTCGTAACCGACTGATTCGTCACGAATACTGTCGACCAATCTGCCTTCGTCGGCGGGGCATATAGAAACTGCGTCGCGAATGAGCCTACCTCGACGTGAACTGACGCAGACTCGACAGCGGTCTCTCGACCGTCTCGTTCCATCTCCTCAAACACCTCTCGTTTGGAACTCGTGCTCTATTTGCGAAACCAATAGTTCACCCCTTTCGTTTACGGTCTGAAACAGTCATCTCGGGGGAGTCTACAGGATACCTGTTAGAGGCCCACCGAAGTTCCAATGGAAACAGCGTGACTGTTCCGACCACCTACCCCAGAACGTACGGTGAGAATTGCTCACTTTCTGTCCCAAGTTCATCGAGTCAGGGTTGTATGGTGTCTCTCAGAGGCGCTCCGCTGTGCCGCGGTAAATACGATAACACCGTTCGAGAACTTCGAGGTTCGCACTCTCAGTGTCTGTGTGGGCTTCACCCGGCTCAGATGCTCCACAGACAACACAGGTTACTCCTGCCCCGACGAGTCGCCCGGCATCAGTCACGTGCGGTTTCGTGGTCAATTCTGGCTCGCCATCCTGTGCATCGACTGCGGCAGCGAGCACAGTCTCAGCGAACGCCTCGTCGTCACAGCGCATCGGCGGTCCATCGTAGTTGACGGTCCATTCGACCCCGTCGATATTCTCGACCTGACTGAGGTCGACTCGTTCACCGGGGACCGTGCGTTCGTCTACTGTCAGCGTGCACTGTCCTGGAATCACGTTCGAGGCGTTCCCACCGTCGTGAATTTGAGTGACGACTGCCGTCCCTGAAAGTTCCTCACCGAACACCTCGACGTGCGGACGTGGGAGGTCACGGATGAGGTCTATCGCTTCGGTCGCGCGGTAAATCGCGTTCACTCCAGCGCTCGGTTCACTCGCGTGAGAGGGTTCACCCTCGACAGTGATTGTACTGCCACGACCCCCCTTGTGCGCAACGACGACATCCGTGACGCCGGGTTTCGAGTAGTTCGTCGAACCCTCTCCAACGATTGCGAAGTCCGGTGCGAACCCTTCGTTTATCGCGTGTGTGGCACCAGTCCCGCCGGTTTCCTCCCCAACGAAGCTCGCGAAGACGAGTTCACACGACGGGTCAGCATCTCTGAAGGCGAGCATTGCTGCCGCGACAGATCCCTTCATATCTGCAGTCCCGCGACCGTAGAGTCGACCGTCTCGCTCTTCGACGATGTATTCTCCTTCGTCGTTCGTCTGGCTTGCCGCAGGCGCGACCACGTCGTGATGGCCGACAAGCGCGAGCGAGGTTTCACCAGTTCCGCGACGTGCGATGACGTTTCCAACGTCGTCACGTACGACCTCGCCCGCAGTCTCTTCGCGAAGCCACTTCTCGATGAAGTCACCAGCAGCAGTCTCGTCTTCGTGACTCGAAATTGAAACGAGTTCCCTCGTCAGTTCCGCAACTGTTGTCATACCATTCGACGGAAACTCTACTCCATGCTAAAGGTACCGGCAGGGTCACCCCACGAGAGACCCTTACCGGTCCGCGTGTATCTCCTCGAGACGAGACCCAAGAACACTCCTCGTTGCAGCAAACTCGTCACCTAACTGCACGAGCTGTGCACCCCGCTCGACCGCATCTGTTGCGTCGTCAGCAGTCGAGACGAATGTCCCAATCGGAACGTCTGCAGCAAGTGCTGCTTCCCACACGTGGTCGAGCGCCTCTCTCACGTCTGGATGGTCGGTTTCGAGCGGGTGGCCGTACGAAACTGAGAGGTCTGCTGGCCCAAGAAACACACACCCGAGCTCTGGGACGGAGAGAATCTCCTCGATGTTTGCAACTGCATGCTTGTTCTCGATCAGTGCACCGACGAACACGGTGTTGTCCTGTCTCGTCGGATAGTTTTCGAAGTCTGCACCCCAGACGTTCGGGTACGAACCGCCTACCCCCCGTTCCCCCGCTGCATCGTCGTACGTAAATCGAGCTGCTTTCACTGCCGTCCGTACGTCGTCTGCCGTCTCTACACGGGGAACGAGGATATTTCGGATTCCGGAGTCGAGCACCTTTCGGACAGTCGATGGGTCACCAGACGCCATTCGTACCAAAATCTCTGTCTCCGCGACATCTGCGGCTCGGGCAAATTGCTGCAGCATCGGACTGTCGAGAGGGCTGTACCCCGTATGTTCTGTGTCTACGAAGACGAAATCGAGTCCCATCTCGCCGTACACGTCGACAAACATCGGTGAATTTGACCGTGTCCGTGCTCCGAACACCACACCATCACGTTCTACTGAGTCACGAAGGTCGTTGGGTCGTCTCACACGAAACCCAATCAGGTAGCGTCGATAAACTTACCGGTGGAATCGTTCGGTCGAGGCCAATGGGAAGTGATTCCACGAATCGTCCATTACATGATTCTCCAGACACTCCTGAACAAGGGTCACTCGCTCGCGGCTTATGCCCGGAATCAAACTTTAGGGAATCACGCCCTGTGATAACACGGTAGTGTTTGGTATTTTAAAAATTCGCAAACAAGGTAGACTATTGTTCAATAGATTGCCATACATTGTGTACATGCATAGTTATTTAACCTGTGGAAAATCTTTCCAAGATGGTATGGCAGATTATATCAAGCCCCCATCTCCAGATGAGGGTACCCATGGAGATGGTAGTGGAAGCAATACACGCCGCCGGTTTATGCAGGCAGCCGGAGCCCTCGGGCTCGGTGGAATCACGGCACTAGCAGGGTGTAGTTCACAGGATGATAACGGGAACTCGGGCAGCAGCGACGGAGGCAGTGGTGATGGCCTCACGAAAGTTCCAGAGATTCAAGTCGTCGGTGAGACTCAAGAGCGCGGCATCGTCCACTACGTCCTGAAGACGTGGGCAGAGACCGTGAACGACGAGACCCCGTTCGAGGTCAACTTCCAACCGATGAAGCACACGCAAGTGGTGGAAAAGACGATGTTCGAGCAATCTGTTCACATGGGTTCGCTCACCTTTGGGCCACGACCCAACCGTCTCGACCCCCACATGCTCCTCAACGACATCTACAACACGAACAACCTCGGTTGTGGAACGTACCAGTGGTCGTCGTACTCCAACGAAAACCTGGATGAGCTTCTGGACACGCAGGCGACAGAGATGGACCGGGACGAGCGGCAAAAGACCGTCCACGAGATTCAGGAGAAACTTGCGACACTCGACGGTGACGTCGACTTCGGTTCTGTGCGAGCACTCATCCACCCGATGGTGGTTCAGCTCTACAACAAGGACCTCTTCGAGGGGGTTACAGTTGTGAACGGACAGGGAATCCGTAACATCTGGACCTACAACGAGACCCAGCCCAAGACAGACCAAACCCGGATGGTCATCCCGGTGACGATTGGTGCGAACAACCTCACGCCGTTGTTCTCCGGTGCGCTGAACCTCGAAGCAGTCCGGAATACCTTCGATAAGTTGACGCAAATCGGCCCGGACGGCGCTCCGAAGCCGTGGCTCGCAACCGACTGGGAGGTCGCAGACAACGACAAGGACATCACGTTCAACCTCCGCGAAGGCCACACATTCCACGACGGCGAACCGGTCACTGCCGAACACGTGGCGTTCACCTACGAGTACATGGAGAACAGCCCACTCCTGGCATCTGCCGTGAAGCCAGTCGAGTCGACGGAGGTTATCGACGACACCACGATCAAGTTCACACTGACTGAGCCGTTCGCTCCGGTGTTCCTCTTTACTTTCTCTCGCGTTCCAATCCTCCCGAAACACGTCTGGGAAGACATCCCAGAGAGCGTCGACGCGACCAAAGCAGTCGAGTGGTCACCGTCTTCCGAAGGGAAGTTCTTCGGCAGTGGGCACTTCAAGTTCAAGAACTGGCGGAAGGGCGAAGAACTCGTGCTCGAAGCGAACGAAGACCACTTCAGTCCACCGGGCGTCGACGAAATCGTCTTCCGACTGGTCAAGAGCTCGCAGGTGGCGCTCGATTCGATGGCCTCTGGCGACTCACACCTCCTCTACACGGTCGACGCCAGTCGGTCGGTCATCAAAGATGTCGGAGAAGAGAACGACCACCTCGCGACCGAGGAGATTCTCAGCATGGGCAACCATCCACTGATCTTCAACACGAACGCACCGCCGTTCGGGTTCCCGGAAGTTCGCGCAGCACTCGAGTCTGTGGCGCCGAAACAACTCATCGCCGACGAGGTCTGGGACGGGTTCGCAGAACCTGCATTCGGCAACATCAGTCCCGCAGTCCCCTTCTGGTTCAACGAAGACCAGAAGAAGTGGGGTATGGAGTACACCGGAAAAGAGACGTTCACGAAGGTGCTCGAAGACAGAGGGTTTACCCTCACAGACGACGGCGTCTACTACCCCGAAGGAGAGGTCCCAGACCACTCCGAGCCGCTCGGGTGTGAAGTCCACGAGAACTAGACCCGCGTCCCGCAACCCAATTTATCGAGGATACGAAATGAATGATACACTAACGGAGAACAGTGGGTGTCCGCGTCAGCAACGTCCACTAAGCAAGGCACATGGCATTTAGAAACTACTTAGCGAAACGTCTCGTCGGGACGGCGTTCTCGTATCTGGTCATAGCGACGATGATATTCTTCATGTTTAGACAGATTGGTGACCCACTTGGGCTTCACATCTCTCCGAACATGTCCCCGCAGCAAGTCACCGAGTTGAAAGAGGTGTTCGGTCTGAACGACCCGTGGTACGTCCAATACTTCACGTTCCTCAAGGGCCTCGTCACGTTCAACTGGGGGATCAGTTTCTACTACATGGAGTCGACGTACGGTATCGTCACCCAGCGACTGTTCAATAGCCTCTTGCTCACACTCCCGGCAATCCTCATCGGGTACATCGGTGGGATTCTCGGCGGCATCTACCTCGGATGGAAGCGTGGCCAGCCGTCAGAGCGATTGGGGATGATTATCGCCCTGCTCTTTCGCTCGACCCCCAGATTCTGGGTTGGCATTCTCCTCATCTTCGTCTTCGGGGCCAAACTCGGCCTCTTCCCGATGAGCGGGATGCTCTCTCCAGGGTCTGAGTTCGGTGGCCACCTCGAACTGCTCGTCCGACCAGATTTCTACTGGCATGCAGCCCTCCCGATCGCGTCGATGACGCTGTATCTAATGGGCCTCCCGTTGTTACTCATGCGGACGAGCATGCTCGAAGTCATCAACATGGACTTCGTTGATCTGATTCGTGCGAAAGGTGCGAGTGAGCAACGGGTCATGTACCGTCACGTTGCACGGAACGCCATGCTCCCAGTATCGACTGCATTCGCGGTCGCAATCGGGTTCTCGTTTGGGGGGAACGTGCTCGTCGAGACAGTGTTCTCGTACCCCGGAATTGGCCGACTGATGGTGAACTCCGTGTTCCGTGGAGACTACCCAGTCGCCCAGTTTTCCTTCCTCATCATGGCCGCCGTCGTCCTTGTGATGAATCTGGTCGCAGACATCGCCTACGGTTACCTGGACCCACGGGTGTCCTACGAATAACTCAACAATGTCATCACAAACAGACTCACCACCGGACCGTACCGTCCCGCAAACTAGCGAGCTACAACGGCGTCTCACGAAGTTCCGCGAGACGCTCAGTATCGTCTTCGACAACGATATGGCGAAAGTCGGTGCAGTCATGCTGACTCTCTTCGTCCTGATGGCGGTGTTCGCACCGGTCATCACACCAAACGTTCCCGACGAGCGCGTCACCACGGATGACGGCTCGTGGGTGAAAGAAGCAGGACCGTCGGCGGAGTACCCACTGGGGACGACAACGCAAGCGTACCCAATCTTTAGCCAACTCGTCTACGGGACTCGCATCGCGTTTATTGCTGGACTTCTGACGGCGTTGATGGTCGGGGGAATTGGAACGCTTGCCGGCATCGTCTCGGGGTACTACGGTGGGGTCACGGAAAGCGCAATCATGCGTCTCGTCGACATCACCTACGGGATTCCGTTCCTCCCCTTCGCAATCGTCCTCATCATCGTCGTCGGTGGGGGGAGCATCTTCAACATCGTCTTCGCAATCTCTCTCCTCCTCTGGCGGGGGACGGCGCGAGTCATTCGGTCGGAGGTCATCTCGATAAAAGAACAACCGATGATAACCGCGGCGAAGGCGAGCGGTGCGAGTAACAAACGCATCATGCTCTATCACATCCTGCCGAAGGTGTTACCGACCAGTGTCCTCTACTCGGTGTTTGCCATCGGGTGGGCAATCATCGCAGAAGCCGGGCTTTCGTTCATCGGGCTCGGAGACCCCGACATGTTGAGTTGGGGGAAGATGTTGAACACGGCCTACGTCGGAAACGCAATCCAGTTAGACATGTGGAACTGGATCATCCCACCGGGACTGTTCATTACACTGTTCGTAATCTCTGCGTACTTCGTCAGTCAGGGTATCGAAGAAGTTGTGAACCCACAGCTGAGGGAACCATAAATGACACTCCTAACTGTAGACGACCTCTCCATCGAGTACACGGCCGACGAAAAGACGATAAAAGCAGTCAACGGCGTCTCCTTCGAGATTGCGGAAGGCGAACGATTCGGTCTCGTTGGTGAAAGTGGCTCCGGGAAGACGACAATCGCCAAGGCGATTATGCAGTTACTCCCAAAGAACGGTGAAGTCACGAGCGGATCTGTCGAACTCACGAACGATAGCGTCTCACTCGACTTAGTCACCGCGAGCAGCCGTGAACTGCAGGATATCCGGTGGAAACACCTCGCAACCGTCTCACAGAGTGCGATGAATGCACTCGACCCGGTGTATACCATCGGTGCACAGATTATCGAAGCGATACAACTCCACGAGGACGTCTCGAAGGCCGAGGCACGGGAACGAGCGGGTGAGTTGCTCGAACGTGTCGGAATCGACAAAGAGCGTGTAGACTCGTACCCGCACCAGCTCTCTGGTGGGATGCGCCAGCGCGCGATGATTGCAATGTCGATGGCACTCGAGCCATCGCTCATTATCGCAGACGAGCCGACGACTGCACTCGACGTCATCACCCAAGACCACATCCTCGATCAGATCGACCAGTTGAGTAACGCGGTCGGGAACTCACTCTTGATGATTACGCACGACATCAGCGTCGTCTCCGAGACGTGTGATCGAGTGGGCGTAATGTACGCTGGGGAACTCGTCGAGGTCGGACCCACAGAGGAAGTATTCACAAACCCAGAACATCCCTACACGAAGGGACTGCTCAACGCATTCCCGACACTAGAGGGTGAGTCAGATTCAGAGCTAATCACGATTACGGGTGAGCCTCCGAAGCTCATCGACGTCGAACCTGGCTGTAAATTCATGGACCGCTGTCCGTACGCTGAAGCGCGATGTGGAGAGTCAGACCCTGCACTCACACCGAGAACACCAGGTCGAGAAGCAGCCTGTTTCGTAACCGCAGACGGCTACGACCTCGAAGAACACTACGAACAAGTCGTTACGGAGTCAGAAAAATGGCAAAAACTCTAGTCAAAGCTGAAGGACTGTCGAAGCATTTCCCTGTGGAGACAGGTCTTCTCGAACGCTTCCGCGGAAATCAGCAGTACGTACACGCTGTCGACGGAATTGACATCGAAATAAAGAAGGGCGAGATATTCGGTCTGGCAGGAGAAAGTGGGTGTGGAAAGACCACCACCGGGCACTGCCTCATGCGTCTCTCTGACCCCACTGCTGGGGAGATTTATTTCGGAGACCAGCAACGCAACATTGCACAGCTCGAAGGAACAGACCTCAAGAAATACCGTCGTGATGTACAGATGGTGTTCCAAGACCCCTACGAGTCGATTAACGACCGGTTCACGGTCCGCAAGTGGGTACGAGAGCCGCTCACCATCCACGACATTGGGACACGAGAAGAGAAAGAAAACCGCGTGTGGGAGGCGCTCGACCAGTGCGGCCTGAAGCCAGTCGAGAACTTCATCGACAAATACCCGCACGAACTCAGCGGAGGACAGCGTCAGCGTGTCTCGTTAGCTCGTGCGATGGTTCTTCGGCCAAAGTTCATCGTTGCCGACGAGCCAACGTCGATGCTCGACGTCTCGGTGCGAGCGGGCGTCCTTCGGGTATTCAAAGAGCTCGCCGAAGAGCACGACGTCTCCATCCTGTACATCTCCCACGACCTTTCGCTCCTCCGGTACATCTGTGACCGTATCGGAATCATGTATCAAGGCGAGATGATGGAAGTGGGTGAAGCGAACGCAGTCCTTCAGAATCCGAAACACCCCTACACGCAAACGTTGTTGAAAGCCGTTCCACGCGTTGATTCGCGGAACGAGCGGAACCGCGTTCGCATTTCTGGGGAAGTGAACGAACGCATTGGCGGGATTCAGGGATGTGCCTTCAAAGACCGGTGTCAGTATCGGTTCGACCGGTGTGACGACGAGAGCGAACTCCTGGAGGTCGGGAAGACGGACGACCACGAGGTCTCGTGTCACCTCCACGACGAAGAAGTAGAAAAACCAATCCCGGTCTACGAAGGGTAATCCACATAGCCCCTCACTCTATTCGATACATAATGGCAACTGTAACCACGACGCTGCTTTGGGTCATTGGAGCGGTGAGTCTTCTCGTTCTCGCGGTGAGTAGTGCATCGATCGCGCTCCAAATGCGGAGACAGACTGCAGAAGTATCGCAGCAAGCACTCCAGCGCGAGCGACTCCGCGTGTACCACGACCTGATGAAGAGTATCATCAAATTGAATCGTGAAGCGGTCGACTTGGATGACGAAGGGATGCTCGGGGACGCACACGACCGCCTCGTTCTCAATCAGGAGTCCGAACTCGGGACCCACCTCGACGACATCACTGAGACGTTCCACCGGAGCTATTACCTCATCGACGCACCCGTCCGTGACGCCGTCAGTGAGTACACAGATTACGTCTCATCGTACCACGAAACCGGAATTAAGCTCGGTCGGATACTGAGCCTGAGTGGAAACGTGGTTAACGCGATGCGCGAAGACCTCGGTCTCTCAGATATCTTCTCGGACGCGAGCGACCTCTGAGAGAGCGAACTTCGAGCAATATTTTTTGGCCTCTGCTGGTACGGAGAGCTGGCTCTGTGCGATGTTTTTCGAGCCTCTGTTGTCACGGAGAGTGGGCGACCTGCACCCGTTCGTGAGGTGCAAACGAAATTCGAGAGTTGTTGGCCAGTGCCCTTCCCAGAGTGGAGAATATCAGAGAATACAGGCGTGCTTGACATCGACACCCACGTTCCCCACCATTACATTACAACCATAGAGGTGTAATCTTCGTCCCCAAACAGGTCTTAGCGTGCAAACGGCGATACGAGTTAGTACCGAATCACCTGTGAAGGGTTCTGTGTAACCAGGTTTACTTCGATGATGTTGGCGGCCTCGATGACGAGTTGCGGTAACAGACCGTACGCGAGTTCGTCCGGGAGCTGGCTCTTTGGCCGAGAGACTGCAATCGCTCCAAGCACATTGTCGTCAGTGTCTAAGATAGGGACACCAATTGCACGAATACCCTGCACAGCCTCTTCGTCACTGATTGCGTAGCCCTGCTCACGAATCTCGACGAGTTCAACGAGGAGTGAGTCGACGTCCGTAATCGTATCGGGTGTCTTGGCTGGGAGACCGTGGGTTTCGACGATCCACTCGACGTACTCTAATGGGAGGTGAGCCAGAATTGCTTTGCCGCACGAGCTCACGTGGAGATGGTCGGACCCCTCGAGTCGACGGGCACTGAACTCTTCAGAGACCCCCTGATTCCCGATCTCTCGATGGAGATAGATGGCCTTCCCAAACTCCTCGATGATGAGGCCCGCGTGACCACCCGTGAACTCTGCGAGGTGCTCCAGTTCGGGTTTCGCAATGTTGTACAGGTCAGTGCGATGCTTGACAGTGTGACCGAGGTTGAAGAATCGATGGCTGAGCCGGTATTCAGCGCCATCTTTGACCAGATATTCCCGCTCGTGCAACGTCGCAAGATGATTGTACACACCTCCTTTCGAAAGGTCGAGATGAGACGCTAGCTCCGAGACACCGGCACCATCCAACTCTTGGAGTGCCTCGATGATATCTAACGTCGTTTCGACAGTCTTGAGTGTCCGCATGTACGCGTAGTATTCCATCCCCCTATGATAAGTGTTTGTGCTATACAAACGAAAAATGCTGGGCATTTCAGAATGAGGTTTCTCGACGAATAAAACACACAGTGTGTGAATGGACTGTACATTCTAGTCTTGCAGCTCCTCAGCTGGCATGGTCCATCGAGCAGGTGGCGCGGTTGTTTGAAACGATAATATTTGTGTGAGTTGCGCGTCAAATGACGAATAGTTGCTTATTTCCTTCATTTATTATATCTTTTGAAGTGATAGTTCATATTCAATTTGAGCAAGGGTATTGTGTGTATTTATCATAGTAAGGAATATTTTTTCAGATGTATATTCAAGTATATGTAGTATCTAAACAGATTCAATACGTTCTGCCACCAATCACAGACGAAACGTATAGTTCATTCTGTTCCATATTGAGGGGTGAACAGGGTTCAGAAAACACCATTTTCAATCTGTGTAACCCACTCAGAAGGCATTCTAGCAATTACTCGTTGAGCTACGAGCGATGCTAGTCGAACAGCACATTATATCAGTATCTTTATAATACAATCGAACCATTATATTTTATTCATATATGATGAGAACTATTTTGTGACTTTATCCGTCGACGTCGAAGAAGAGTTTACGTGACAAACTATCGTCTGGGTGATTCGAAGTCTCAGTTTGTACTTCGGAATGTCCGACGATGACCACGAGTAACGCTGCGTAGTCGGAGAATCAGACCGGACAGTGAGATAAAGGAGAACAGTCGAGCGCGGTAATCTTTCGAGGGGGTCTTCGCGACAGTGATACGAGTGTGCTATCGTGTCAGACAACGGGTCTGGCGCATCTCGTACTAGACGTGCGTTTCATACTCCTCGAGGAACGATTCGACCGTGGCCAACGTGGGTGACTCACCGTTTCGTATGAAGGACCCAGCCACGGCGTTCCCAAGTGCGACCGTCGATTCAGCGTCAAGCCCCTCTAACAAGCCTAAACAGACGCCTGCATTGAAGTGGTCCCCGGAACTGGTCACGATTTCAGGGTCGGGAATGTGGAGTGTCTCGATCAGCGCCTGCTCGTCTTCAGTGACCATCGCCGACGCCCTCGCACCGTGTGAGACCACTCGGTCGACATCGACGATGTCGCGAGCGGTGGTAGCAAGGTCGAGCATCGACTCTCCATCCACCGAACCACCACCACTCGTGATGAGTTCTTGAGTCTCGCCTCGATTGGCACTGAGCGTCACTGGAACCTGACGATTCAACGTCTGTAGTGCGTCGAATCCCTGCGTAAATTGTGACTGGGAGAGGTGGCGGATATCGGCCGGGTCGAAGAAGACGTTCGACGGTGGGTTCGAGAGCGTTGGCCAGATGTCGTCAGCCAGTCCACGGATGATTTCTGGCAGGTTTGGAATCATCGACCAGTAACCAATCCCAAACAGGTCCGCCTCCTCGAGCTGGTCGGCGAGTTCGTCGTGACCGAGGTGTTCGTCAAGCGCATCCCAGTCTAGCTCCCGATAGCTACCAGCCTGGGTCAACATGAGCTTTCCGTCGTCGAACTCGACCGCATCGGTCATGCCTGGCTCACCGATGGAGTACATCGTGTTCCCGGCGAACTCATCTTCGAACTCCGACCGCATCGGCCTGCCGAACGTACCAATCATGATTGGGTCACAACCCCATCCGTCGAATACACGTGAGAGATGGCAGACGTGCCCTCCTGTTCGAGTACCACGGTCCAGCCACTCGATAGTGAGCGATGTTTCCGAAGCCACTGAGTCGTTGATATTGGTTCCGAGCGTGTCCAGTTCTCGAATGAGCGACACCGAATCCATACTTTCCCGCTCAGCGACCATCTCGCGGACCGTATCGATGATGCCATCGAACCCGAATAGAACTGTGTGATTACGGGAGTGGGTCGAGAAGTTTTCTCGACAGGAACGGACCCCCTCTCTCGTTTCACTCGTGGAACTCTCTCTGTCGGCCATTAGCTGTAACCACACAACCATCTGTTATATTTTTAGTGGTGAGCGAGAACACGAGTGGGGTGTCTCTTGCTGTAGAACGTGACCAACGACTCGTTGTGACTGGTCTTCTGCTGTCACCGGACACTCACACGAGCCCCGCACACTGTCCGCTATTTTTGTGCTACCAGCGTCACTGTCGAGGTGTTCACTGCTCACACTCAGTGTCAGGCCTGACTAGTTTGATGTGAATTCCGGAAGCGCCCCCATATCGGACTTGCAGTGTTCGTTCCCCTGCTAAGCTCGGAGAACAGCGTCGACGAAATCGGGATATGGGTCAGAGTCGTGGAAGCCCCATAACTAGTAGAGTAAGTGAGAAAGAAACCGCGAAAGAGAGAGAGAAGTGGGTTGGTCCCGACAAACTTAGAGGTCAGAGAGGAGCCGTCCCCGAGTTTTCTGGACGAAGGTGTAGAGCAGAATCGCCGCGAACAATACGAGTCCGTTGATTGTCTGGACGATCTGTGGGTCGATGTTCAGCATGACGAGTCCGGCAGCGATGGTGCTGAGCAGCAGCACTCCACCGAGAGCGTTGAAGACGTTCCCGCGGCCACCGAACAAACTCACACCGCCGATGACTGCAGCGGTGAATGCAGGAAACAGCTGAGCAGTTCCGAGTGTCGGAGTCGCACCGCCGTTGAACCCCGTCAGAAGCAGTCCTCCGGTTGCGGCCAGCATCCCCGAGAGAACGAAGACAGAGATGACGATACGGTCGGTATCGATACCTGCCTCGGCTGATGACTCTTCGTCACCACCGACAGCGTACACTGCACGGCCGAAGCGCGTCTTCATGAGGACGAACCATACGGCGACGAAGAGGCCGAGTATGAAGATGACAGCGACAGGGACTGGCTGAGGCAATAGCCCGCCGAGCGACACTTCACCGCCGCCGAGCCACAGGTAGTTCTGGGGCAAGTCGTACACCGAGCGCGTCGACAGCACCAAGATTCCACCCTCGAAGACGATGAGCGCCGAAAGGGTCTGCAGGAATGGATTCACGTCGAATTTGGCGATGAAGAAGCCGTTCATGAACCCAATGAGACCCCCGATTGCGAGGATGACGAGGATTCCAACGATGCTTGGGGCCCCACTGAACCATTTCGTGAGGAACAGTGCGGTGAACATCGAGGAAAAACCCGCGACAGAACCGACCGAGAGGTCGAAGTTCCCACTGATGAGACAGATGGCCTCTGCGAGCGTGATGGCTCCTAAGCCAGCACTCATGTACAACAGGAACTGGATGTTTCGATATTGGGTGAATATCTCGGGGAGCAGGACCGAGAAGAGGATAAATGCCACTAACAAGATGGGCCAGATGAGGTTGTCCAGCACGAACAACATCATCCGCGTGCGATCACTTTGGAGTTCGGAGACCGTCGAACTCACTTTGGATATCGTACTCATCGTTCGTTCAAGTGCGGTGATTCAGTCCGTTCCCTCGATCTCACGGTACACGTTACCGTAGAGATATGGTGCATCGGCGTTCTCTTGGGTAATCGTCGCGTGCTGGCACTTAATCCAGCGCCACCACGTCTCATCTTCAGCCTCGTATTCGGTCACTGTCGCGGGGCCCCAGAACTGCTCGGACCACGGCTTGATACCTTCGACCGTCTTGTTCTTGATCGAGATGTCTTCACCTGGCTTGAGCGTAGTTCCGACGTCTGGAATCGCACTGTCGCCGTTCTCGAGGTAGTCCCACATCAGTTCGAGGGTCAACGGTGCGTACATATGCAGCGGCTGGTCGACGGCGAAGTCGTAGTAGCCGCTACCGATTCGCTGGTTGAGTTCGGGCCCTCCGTCGATCCCGAAGGCCATGACGTGGTCTTCGTGGTCCCGCTTGTGGTACATGTCCATCTGTTTGAGTGCGGTCAGCGCACCCATGCCGCTGCCAACGTTGTTCGAATAGATGGCGTCGACATCCGGGTTGGCCTGAAGTGCACTTTGCGTCTGTGGGGCAGAGTCTTCAGGCGTCCCGTCGCTCTCGATGCGGTTGACAACCTCGACGCTGTCCGGGATGTTCTCGGTGAATCCGTACAGGCGAGCCTGGCTCGTCGTGGATTCGAAGTTGAACACGCTCGTGATGACTTTCGGGTTCTCGATTCCCTTCTCCTCGATCATATTGGTGAAGCGCTCACCAGCGACTTTTCCGCCTGCGTACTGGCCGAACAGCGCTCCAGCGAGAATGTCCTTCGATAGTGTGGCGGTGTCGAAGTTCATCACAGGGATGTCGTTCTTCGACGCCTCTTCGACGATTTTACGCGATGCCTTGGCATCGAAGGGATTCAGGAGAATACCATCGAGACCCTGATTGATCGCGTTGATGGCGTCCTGCGTCTGTTTCGATGCGTCGAACCCAGCGTCGAGGATGACGATTTCGACGTCGTCACGGTCTTGGGTGTACCACTTGGCCGCTTGACCCTGAACGTACAGGCCCGCCTGCCCCATCGACTTCATCGAGACAGCAATCCGCATCTTGTCGGAGTCCGAACTGCTACTGTCTCCTGTCGTCGTTCCACTGTCACCGCTACTGCCACTGTCTTCGGCTTGGTTGTTGTTCTGTGAACCTGCGCAACCGGCGAGACCGGCGATACCTGCAGCACCGATGCCTTTGAGGAGTTTACGTCTACTTGTCATGGTTGTTAATGACGTCTATGACAGACAAGCACACTGTTTCACCTTAATAGTTTCTATCAGAGTGATTTTGTCAACGCTAATATACGATAATAGTCGTCGCGAGGTGTTCTCGAGGGTAAAATCGCAATCTGTTCGAGTTCGCTGTACTGGGGAGAAAACGACAGTACTCCATCTCACCTGATGAGCGAAGTCGGCCGAGTGGGAGAGAGGACGTACACAGTCCAGCGGGAGTAACTCAGACAGGAGTTGCGACAACGAAGGGTGTGTCGCCGTTTGGTTGGTTTCTGGGGGAGTGTTTCACGCAGTAGACGAGCTAGACGAGGATGATTCTGATTTGCGGCTGACGGTATCGCCGGAGTCTGGTTCGGAGTCATCGTCCTGAAGGGAATGGCCAGAGACCATCATACTGACCACGTCGTCACGCGTGATATTCTCGGAGTCTACAACGTCAACGATACGCCCCTGGAAGAGGACAGCAATCCGGTCGGTCATCGACAGCACCTCCTCGAGGTTGTGGTCAATGAGGATGACAGAGTGTCCACTCTCGCGCAACTGCTCGACGAGTTCCTCAACGTGGTCGACTGCGGCTTTCGAGAGTGCAGACGTTGGTTCGTCTAGGAGGACGATATCGGGGTCAGTGACGAGGGCTCGACCGATTGCGACAGCCTGACGTTCCCCTCCGGAGAGGTACTCGACTGGTGTGTCGGGGTCGACGTGGATATTCAGGTGCTCGCTCAGAATCCGTTCTGCCTCCGCGGCCATGTACTCACGGTCAACGATTGGGAGGACGCCACCGAGTTTTTTGACGGGCATCCGGCCGAGGAACAAGTTCTCTGCAACCGAGAGTTCATCGACGAGTGCGAGGTCCTGATATACCGTACCGATGCCGAGCTTACGGGCATGTTTGGGCCCTTCGATGGTGACTGGTTCACCTTCGAACCGAATCTCACCACCATCGGGCTGGTGAATACCAACGAGCGTCTTGATGAACGTCGACTTCCCGGCGCCGTTGTCGCCGACGAGTCCGAGAACCTCGTTCTCTTCGAGTGTCAGGGTAACGTCCGAGAGTGCTTCCACGGTACCGAAGCGTTTCTGGACGTGTTCGACCTCAATTCGTGGTTTGGGTGTGTCAGTGGTCATGGTGATAAGACTGTGTGAAGGGGTATGATAGCACATGTTAACTATTAGTACAAATAAGTGTCGGTGGGTTGGCAGTCCAAGTCGTCGAGAGAGCGTGTGACGAGACTGGTTGGAGGTAGAGGGTCTTCAGCGTCAGTCGTGGGCCGCAGAATCCAGTGCCATCGTGAGGTTCCCTTCCGCATCGAACGTCCATGGCTGGTCTTCGTGGACTTCGATGTCGTCTCGGTCAGCAAGTTCCTCGGCGACGGGCTCCGACACCCACAGTTCGTCAGGAGTCATAGTGTTCCGAATCCGTGCGATCCGAAGCTCGTCGGCGCTTGCGACGCCGGTCATCGACGCGGAGAGGACGAACGCTGTCGCGTCGCTTGGGACGACGAACGGAAGTTTTGCCCGAACCGGCTCACCGCTCGTTACGATGTTGACGTATGTGTCCCCAAAGTCGATTTCCGACGCGAGGTCACGGTGGATGAGGTCGGCGAGGCCGACTCCGAGCGCATTGCCGTGGGATGGTGGTGTGAGTGACCGAACGTAGACGCGCGTCAGCGATGGCTTCTGACGCTCTGCTTGGCCGTGGAACCAGACCCGACCGATGACGTTGGTGTCGAGTCCAGTTCCGCTCACTTCCTTGCCCATCTCGTCGACGACGAGCAAATCGAGGTCGTCGACTGGGAGTTCCGGGAAGAACTCCGCAGACCGCGAGAGTAACGCTGGTTCCTCCTCGAGAAGGTCGGCTGCAGGGATTCCCTCGATAGCGGCCGCCCGCTCGTCGGCGTTCTCGATGATACCGACTCCACCGACGATGGGTGTTTCATCGACGAGAACGCTCGCCCACTCCGGAATTACATCGGCGAACCCACGGTCTAGGGCCGCGTTGTGCATGGCGTTGGCCCCTCGCTGCTTGCCAAGTCCGACGACGGCCATCTTACAGAGGCCGCTTTCGATGTCTCCCTGAAAGTCGGTGTGGAGTTTGACTCGGTTGACCAGCAAGACGGCATCGGCCTCGAGTGCATCTTCGGCGGCATAAATCGACCATCCCTGTGAATCGGTTCCCACCTCCTCAACGGCCAGCGACGAACGAATCTCGCAGCCAAGGCGCTCAGGTGTAATTCCTAGCTCTCTGAGCATCTCACGCTGCCCTTCGGGTGTCGCCCCACCGTGACTTCCCATCGCGGGGAATACGAACGGCTCGAGGTCACGTTCCTGTAGTTCGGCGACGATCGACTCGAGGACCGTTGGAAGGTCGTGGATTCCACGACTGCCAGCTGTGATTCCGACCGTACTCCCTGGCTCGAGGTTTTTGAGCTTCGGGATGTCGTCAAGCGCAGTACGCGAGGCTTCCGGAACGTTCTGCACGGTGGGCTGTGTTCGGGTACGACTCACGCGGTACGCACGTGGGAGGTCAGATACGTCGACGTCGTTGGCCGACTCCAGTCGGTCCCGTCCTGGAAAATCGAACTCCATTGGTATCTACACGAATACACATGAACACCTTAGGTGTTACCCCGTCTAGCCAACGTGAGTCACTCCGGGGCGGAAGCCACCACACGTAGCACAGCGAACGTCCGGTGGGATTGAAGGCCCCCAAACATGGTCGTGTGCGAACCTTTCTTTACGGCGGGTTGAACATACAGACCATGGACCGTTGCGTTCCTCAACTGTACACCCGAGACGAGCGACAACTGGAGGGACGACTGTGACCCGATGTGTTGTCGTCGCGGACGACTTGACAGGAAGCTGTGACACAGGTCATGAATTCGCGATGCGTGGATACGACACGCGTGTCGTAGTCTCACCACAAAAAGAGACGTCGATGGCACAGGGTGACGTCATGGTTGTCAACACGGAGTCACGCTATGCAGCACCCGAAGAGGCTGCAGAACGCGTTAAGACAGCCTTCGAAGTTCCTGGTGCAGATATCGCGTTCAAGAAGGTCGACTCGACGCTCCGCGGTAACGTCCGTGTCGAGGTGGAAGCCGCACTCGACGCTGTGGGTGCCGACCTCGTTCTCGTCGCGCCCGCGTTCCCCATCAACGGGCGACTGACGGCGTGCGGGTTCCACCTTGTGAACGGCAAACTGGTGACCGACACCTCGGCCGGCAAGGATGCTGAGCGCCCACCGGCATCCGACGCGCTCCCTGCGTTCTTCGCGGAGAGTGACTACGTGACTGAGCATCTCGGCGTCGAGACGGTTGCCCGTGGGAGCGCTGCCGTTCGGAGGGCTCTCGAATCGATACAGTCGGACGATGCGCCCGTCATCGTCACCTGTGACGCCTTGACGGACGACCACCTCGCTGCAGTGGCTGCCGCGGGTGCTGACCTCCCCGACCGATGTCTGTACGTTGGGAGTGGTGGACTCGCCCGTCACGTCCACGTACCTGGGCTTGCATCGGGCGCTGGAGTCGATGTCGACGAGACACGGCCCGTCGTGGGGGTAGCAGGGAGCGTCGCTCCAGAGACGCTCGTGCAGATCGATGAGATTACACAGAAACGTCGTCGACAACTCGACCTCGAGATGGCGGTCACCGAACCGTCCGCTGCCGGTGCTGACCTTGCCTCTAGAGGGGTGGAAGCTGTCGACGATTACGGTGGCGTCGTCCTCCACAGTGCTGAAAACCGAGGCGACGTGGACCGAACACTGGCAGCCGGTGAGCGAGCTGGCGTCGACGGTTCGATGGTCCGGCGTCGAGTCACGGATGCCCTCGCTACGGCTGCCGGGGAGCTGGTCCACGACGACCAGCCAGCGAACCTCTTTCTCACCGGCGGTGCCACCGCGATTACCATCCTCAACCAGTTAGACGCCCACGCACTCCGGATGGCTGGTGACGCGATTGAACCGGGAATCCCACTTGCATCCGTCGTCGGTGGTGTGGCAGACGGTGCGGCGGTCATCACAAAAGCTGGCGGGTTTGGTGACGAGCAGGCAATAATTAAGTCGCTCGCTCGTATCGGTTTTGCTGATGAGTGAAAATCGTCCGACCATAGGGGTTACCATGGGTGACCCTGCGGGCATCGGAAGCGAAGTCATCGTCAAATCCTACCCTCAGTTGGTCGAGAGTGCAACCGTCGTCGTCATCGGTGACGAATCGGTACTCGCCGACGCAGCGAATCGGTTCGCCACTGACCTCTCCGTGCGACGTGTTACATCGCCAGCCGAGGCAGGCGCCGACCCGAGCGTGCTGCCCGTCCTCGACTTAGACAACGTGACCGACCATCGGTATGGCGAACTATCTCAGGCGAACGGTGCAGCGAGCCTCGCCTACGTCGAACGTGCAATCGAGCTGGCACAGGCCGGGGAGATCGACGCGATTACTACTGCACCGATCAATAAACAGGCAACACGGATGGCGGGCAGCGAGTACGCAGGGCACACCGGCATGCTCGCAGACTACACCGATACCGACGAGTACTCGATGATGCTCGTGGAAGACGACCTGACGGTGACACACGTGAGTACGCACATTCCGTTGCGGGAAGCCTGTTCGAATCTCACCGTTGGTGATGTCGAATCGACGATCAGCGTCACGAACGAGGCGCTGCGTGACCTCGGTCTCGACAACCCGGCCATCGCAGTCGCGGGATTGAACCCGCATGCGAGTGACGGGGGACTCCTCGGTGACGAGGAAGCAGAGATTATCGAACCGGCCATAGAACGCGTCGCCGAGACGGGCGTCAACGTGACTGGCCCCTACTCGCCCGACACCGTCTACGTCCGTGCGGCCGCCGGAGAGTTCGACTGCGTCGTCTCCATGTATCACGACCAGGGCCACATCCCGATTAAGATGCTCGGCTTCACCGGCGAGGACGATGCAGTGAGCGGGGTCAACGTCACCATCGGACTCCCGATCATCCGAACGAGTGTCGACCACGGGACAGCCTTCGACATCGCTGGCGAGGGGGTCGCGTCCGAACAGAGTATGCTCGATGCAGTGTCTATTGCTGCAGAGATGGCCTGAACCAGTCGTAAAAGAGCTTCTTTCGGGGATAGCCGACTAAACGAGTGCAAAGGCGCGGACTGAACATCCGCCTGTTCCCTGCACGTTGAGTGGCGGGAAGAAGAAATCAGCACGTCGACTGTCCGCACCATCAAGTACTTGATCGAGGTTGCGAACTTCCTCGATGGGGATAATCTCGTTTTCGAGCAGTGGGAGGTGTGAGTCAGCTGGGTGTACATCGGTCGAGGGGCCATGAGCGGGTACCTCGTCGTACCAGCCACCGACGCTCGCACCTTCGGTTCCGACTGCGGTTGGTTCGAGTGAGGCGATGTACTCCGCGGCGTCGCCGGTCAGATATGGGAACTCGAAAAGGTACTCTGGGGTCTGTCCGTAGTACTCGTCCCACCCCGTATGGAGCATCACAACGTCACCCTGCTCGATGTCGTCCTCGTAGGCCTCGATGTCAGCGCGGGTTATCGCTTCCTCGGGGTCTTTCGGTGTCAAATCGATAACGACGCCCTCACCCATGAAGCGCTCGATCGAGAAATCGTCCAGTGTCTTCCCATCCGGGATGAAGTGTGCTGGCGCATCGATGTGCGTCGCTGTGTGACTCCGCATCTCTATGCGCTCCATGGTGAACCCATCCCGTGCGGCGATAGATGTCTGATCGAGCTCGACTTGCGGGAAGCTCGGCCATACTGGGATTCCTGCGCAGATTGGGTTAGAGAGGTCGATAACCTCTTTTGAATCAAACATGATAGAACCGACAGACGCCTGAAAAATAAATATTGCGCTCAGATCACTTGTAGAGGTCGTCGACGAGTGCCGTCTCTTCGAACAAGTCGTGGTAGTCCTCGGGAACGCGACCGTCGGTGACGAAGAGGTCGACGTCGTCGATCGAACCGAATCGCCGGAAGCTCTGTTCACCAAGCTTCTCCGTGACGGTGACGACGACGGTTCGGGCAGCGTGTTCCACTACGAGTCGTTTGAGTTCGGCTTCGGCCTCGTTGGGCGCGGAGAGCGTCCCGTCGGGTCCGATTCCATTGATGCCGATGAACGCGAGATCGAAGTGGGAGTTCCGGATGTACTCTTCCGCAGTCGGGCCGACCAGTGCTTTGGTCTCGGGACGGTACTCACCACCAGTCGATTTGACTGTCCGGTCCTCTTTCGCGAGTTCGGGCAGCAGTAGCGGTGAGTTAGTGACGGAGATGGTCGAATCGACATCCGGGACTTCCTTCGCGACCTGCATCGTCGTCGTCCCTGCGTCAAAGTAGATTACCTGTCCTTCTTGGATCTCCTTGACAGCCCGTTCCGCAATCGCTTGTTTACGGTCGAGATGCTGGACGAGTCTCCGGTTGAAGGACCGCTCGACGCCCACGTTCGTCACGGGGACGGCCCCGCCATGGGTTCGCTCGACGAGATTTCGCTCGGCGAGGTTAGACAGGTCACGTCGAATCGTCGATGGCGACACCTCGAGACGCGAAGCGAGTTCGTCGACCGAGAGACCACCGTGTTTCGTGACCAGTTCCGTTACCGACCGACGGCGTTGCTCGGGTGTGGTCATGCATTCACACCACGAAGATTGTGCGATTGCCGCGTCCATGCACCTGTCATAGGTGCGTGTATCAGTGGCGGGTATTTAATTTTCTCCCCCATCCGGCATGGGTGTGGACTCCGTCGACTCCCACACCTCATCGACTGACGCACCGTCGTGGACGATCGACATGAGCGCACGTACGGTCTGTTCGGGGTCCTCGGACTTCCAGATCGTTCGACCAATCATGAGACCACGCGCACCGGCATCCATTGCACCCTCGACAGATTCGAGCATGCCACGAGTGGTTCCCGTCGCTGGCCCACCCAGAATCATCACGGGGACGGGCGCGTTCTCGACGATGGGTTCGAACGACTCGACGCTACCGGTGTACGGCGCTTTCAGGATGTCAGCTCCGAATTCCCATCCCATACGAAGTGCGTCGGCGACGAACTCAGGGTCCGTTTCTAACTGGTCAGGGATACGTTCACCCCACATGACGGGTTCGACGACCAGCGGAATGTCAGTACCTCTCAACTCTTCGGCGAGTTCACTGACGTACTCTACGTTGCGACGGAACGTCTCGGCGTCATCACGGCCGAAGACGAGGACAATTTTGACACCCACTGGGTCGAGTTCCTTGAGGAACTCTGTGTCGAACGCTGGCGTCCAGAGATCTTGACCGTGGTCACGACCGGGACTGGTTGACCATGTGACGACGTCTGCAGTGAGGATGATGTCGACGTCTGCAGCTTGCAGTTGCTCTGCGTAGTGCCTGGCGAAATGCGGTCCGACAAGCACCGCGTCCGGTTCACCACGCAGTACCGTCTCGAGCGTCTCTTCCGGGTTCTCGAAGCCCGCTGGGGCCCCGAGACTGAGTCCGTGGTCAAGCGCTACAACGACTGCATTCCCTGATGGGGTATCGAGAAGCTTGGGACTGTTCATTGGCTTCGATTGGGCTGAATGTGTCCATCCATATAACATTTCTCCTGCTGTGACCGTTCGCTCAGATTGTCCGCCATCCGCCGTCAACCATGAGTACCTCACCAGTGACGTACGCTGCATCGTCGCTGGCGAGATAGAGTACAGCACCGGCGATGTCGTCAGGAGTACCCGCCCGCCCGAGGGGAACCGGTTTGATCAGTTCATCGCTCTCGGCTGCTGCTGGTGCTTCCTCAGACCAGCCGTCGATGAACTCCGTAGCGATCTGTCCGGGACCGACGGCGTTTACGCGAATGTCGTGTTCTGCCAACTCGAGGGCAGCGCCTCGCGTAATCATCTTCACTGCGGCCTTCGTCGAATCGTACTGAATCTGTTCGCGCTGGGCAACGAAGGAACTGATCGACGCAGTGTTGATAATCGCCCCTTCAACACCTCGGTCGATCATATCTTGGGCCGCAGCTTGACAGCCGAAGAATACTCCCTTAGCGTTGACGTCGTGAATCTTCTCGAACTCGTCTTCGCTGACTTCGAGCAACCCACCACCGATGAAGAGGCCAGCGTTGTTCACCATCACGTCGACACCACCATACTCGCGGGCACGGTCGACAGCCTCTCTAATCTCCGCAGCATTCGAGACGTCCGTCTGAACGTACTCGGCTGTTCCGCCTCTCTCACGAATCAGCTCGTGTGTTGGAGTCTCTGCGTCTTTGGGCTGGGCGTCGATGTCCGCGTTCAGGACTGTTGCTCCTGCATCTGCGAATCGAAGAGCGATTTCGCGTCCGATTCCGGACGTCGCACCGGTAACCACGACGGTACTGCCGTTGAAGTCAGCACTGTAGTCAGGCATCGCTCTGAATTCAGCAACGACAGATAAAAACATTGGGGCGAGGTGCAGTGCGCTGTCTGTGACGTCCAACGACGTTCTGCCCGATATGATTGAAATTCCTCATTGTCGATAAATTCAATGATTGAATACGCAATATCTACGTGGATTGAGTCCCGTGGTAACAGCAGCCACGATTCAAACCCTCCGTTTCAAATTTCAACCGCAAAATTCGGCTATTCGGGCGTTTACTTATTATTGCTCAATTACAGAATAATTTAACAAAGAATATGCAACAATGAGTTTCATTCATCATCGAAATGGTTGTTCTACGCGTCACGACGACAACGCCCTCGATGTGTGGGGTCGTGCAACTCACACAACAGATTTCCATTACTGTTGTACGTCTGTAATACACAATGGTTTTGTCGTCTAGATTCTACCATACTTTCAGTGAACGGCGGCGACTGTGGAGTCAGATCGTCGTCGTTCTTTTACAGCATTACAGATGTAATGTGTCCTGTGAATTCTCCGACTCGTGTGCCAGTTCGCGCACTACGCCAATTACTCCAACACTGCTCGAAGAATGCAGGCAGCTGCCAGTTCGTACTGCCGTCACTGTCTCATCTACACTCACTCATCTTTGGAGTTGATGCTTTGCTCAAACAATGACAGTATTCTAGTATAAATATAATTCAAACAGGTACGTGGCGGGCGTGTAGCACAGAATATCTACATTAACATTCATCAGCCCAATATCTCTGCTTTTACAACGCTTATCACTGTTTAAATTGTATTATTAAACTCCTCGTACAGGTTCACATTGGTTTGTATTGAATTATTCTGTGACCTCTCGTGAGTCCCGATACCCATTCAAATACCTCGAAATGAGGGCTTTCAACCCAATTTAGCAATGGGACAGTGGAGAATGAGTTCGGCAGTGGATAGAATAAAATGTTGGTAGTTCTGGCATACCATAATTAATGTAACATGTATATCAAACACATTATCTCGCCTTTTCTTCAGTCGATGAAGGATGAGGCAGCGCGACAACGGCCAAGGTACGAGTAGAACTACCCAACAACCAGAACCACCCAACAACCCGTCGAACGGAACTGTAACCAACGCAATCTTCGACAGTTGCCAGCGTTCGAATCAGAGAACGAACGGTCCACGCTGGCGTATCGGTTCTCCGTGTGGCCGTCCAGAGACGGCGACCACTCGAAGCGTGCCTTCGGACTGAATATTCACCTGACAGCGACCAGTGACCGGGAGGACGTCGCCCTCACCGAAATCGTCTCCATCGACAGTTCCTGTTCCGGAGATTCCGTAGAGAAATCCCGCCCAGTCAGTCTCAACAGACCACGTCCACGAGTCGTCGACGTGGACATCCAAATACTCCATCGGAGTGTATAGTTCGATTGGGGAACCCTCGCCGACGACTGTTGTGACTGCCGCGCCGTCGCACAGTTCCGTTGGGAGTTCTTCGGCACTCGCGTCCGTGTAGTTGGGGTCGACATCCTTGTCGTCAGCGGGGAGGTTCACCCATAGTTGGAGACCGTTACAGGCGTGTCCGCCCGCAGGGAACTCTGAATGGCGAATTCCACGACCTGTCGTGATTCGCATCACATCCCCTTCGGACGCTGTGTGAAACACACCGAGTGAGTCCTCGTGGTCCATCCCACCGTCGAGCATGTACGAGACGATCTCGAACCCACGGTGGGGATGCGTCGGAAATCCCTTGTCGGGGTCGATGTAGAACCGCTCAAACAGGACGAATGGGTCGATATTCTTCGGATAGGTGGTCGTCGGAAATGCACGATTCGAGTTGACACCAGTGCCGTGTCGAACCATCTCACCCGAAATAGGACCGACGTCCGCCCCTTTCGACGTGTCCTCAGCGTTCATACGACGAGCAACGCCACGAAGGCGGAAAACCATCACGTAAGCGGAAGCATAGCACCGTGTGATTGGTGGATAGTAGACGCGGGTTTGACTCGTTGTCGTACAGCACACCCCAGTAATTCTACATAAATCGAATTCAGGGAAGCTACATGACCCTCCCGTACCTCGTCGTAGGTGGGAATACAAATGTCTGAATACGAACTTGACCCGCTTCCGTACGACTACGACGCGCTCGAACCACACCTCTCCGAACAAGTCCTGACGTGGCATCACGACACCCACCATCAGGGCTACGTCAATGGCTGGAACGCAGCCGAAGAGACGCTCGCCGAGAACCGCGAAGCAGGCGAGTTTGGCTCGTCCGGCGGTGCGCTCCGCAACGTCACCCACAACGGCTCCGGACACATCCTGCACGACCTCTTCTGGCAGAACATGTCACCGGAAGGCGGTGACGGACCCGAGGGTGCGCTCGCAGACCGCATCGCCGAGGACTTCGGTTCCTACGAAGCCTGGAAGGGCGAGTTCGAAGCCGCAGCAGGTGCTGCCGGCGGCTGGGCACTTCTCGTCTACGACTCGTTCTCGAACCAGCTTCGCAACGTCGTCGTCGACAAGCACGACCAGGGCGCACTCTGGGGCTCCCACCCCATCCTCGCGCTCGACGTCTGGGAACACTCCTACTACCACGACTACGGACCGGCTCGCGGTGACTTCATCTCCGCATTCTTCGGGGTCGTCGACTGGGAAGAGCCGTCGGCCCGCTACGAGCAGGCCGTCGAACTCTTCGAGTAGACTGTTTCAGACCTCAATTTTTTCGCATCCACCTGCGAGAGCGCAACGAGATGGTAACGGAACTCCCGAGAGAGTCGTCCGTATCGAACGAGAGGGAACCTCCGAGGTCATCGACGACCCACTTTACCAGCCACAATCCCGTCCCATCGCTGTGTTCGAGTTGTGTTTCGAAGCCCTTGTCGAGGATGTCGATCTCCGAGTCTGGGATTCCAGGGCCATTATCTTCGACACAGAGCGTGAGTCGCTCACCAGTGTGGTCGAGGTACACATCAGTCCGGGGTGACGGGACCGTATTATGCTCCACTGCGTTTCGAAGCAGTTGGGTAACCGCAATTATCAGGGAGCGATTCGAGACGGCAATCTGTTCCGGTGACGTCTCGACGTTAATCTCAGTCTCGGGATACTCGCGTTGGATTTGCTGCGCACTCTCGTCGATCTGTTCGACGAGGTCGAGTGCTTGGTCGGTCGTGAGCTCTTCATCGTGTAACCCTGCGATCTTCCGAGACTGCTCTGTAAGCCGGGTCAGACGCTCCATCTGCTGATTGATTATCCGGATAGACTGTTCGGCTGAATCAGGGGCGTCTGCGATGTGGTCTGCGTAGCCCATGGTGATGTTTGCGGCAGTGCGAACGTCGTGTCGGAAGACACGGTTGTACACTTTCAGCTGTTCACTCAAGCGTTCGGAATGGTCGAGTGTCTCGACTGTTTGTGCCATCGCTATCTTCCGGTCGACGTCGTACATCCCGAATACGAGCCCAATGATGGTTCCACCTGTCCCCCATCCAAGCACGGAGTACATCGGTTTGAGGAACTCACCACCGAGTGCCTGCTGGTACACGATAACCAGAATACCGGACGCGCCAAAGACGAAGATACCCATACCCATCCATGCGGCGAGTCGCAGGACGCCCGTGCCAATCTCGTTTTGGACTGACCAGTGTTTCACATATGCCAAGACAAAGAACAGTAAGAGCGGCGAGATCCAACCGAAGAGTAAATCTTGGTGAGTCAACCGACCACTGAGGGCGAAGAAGACGTGGAAAAGAATGAGGAGCAACACGAACGCGTAAATCAACGACTTCCCGATATCGATTTTTGTATCGAGAAATCGTTGATCAATCGAAGCCATATGCCGATTTCAATGTACTAGTAGATAACCCTACCCAGAGAATATCAAATATGATATTATATGTTTGCTTGAATGGGGTGTGAATCGGCCCCCGAGTGCGATCAGTAGGTCGCGTCCACGATATCGTCGTCGAGTTCGTCGAACTGTGCGAGATAGGACCGACGTTCAGCACGCAGAGTGCTGTGAGCCTCGTCGAAGTCTTCGACGTGGTCAGCAACGACGAACTGAGTGATATCGATGCCCGGAACGTCCGTTGGGACCATCAGGCCCAGAGTATCGTCGTATCCCCACTCGATGCTATCTCGTGCAACGCCTTCGAGGATAGCAACGGTTTCTTCGACACCGACGTCTACGGGGTCATCGGTCCCAACAGCGCCAGTGTTGAGCACGAAACAGTCCACATCGAGGTCGTCGATGAGGTCCCGGAAACGGTTCCCTTCGTCCCCCTCAGACCCGATGATGAACGGATTCGTTCCGACGACACGGATCGGCTCACCGATACGCGATGGGTCCCCAGCACTGGTCTCGACAGACTCACCGAGCATGAACGCGACGGCGGCCTGTGTCTCGTCGAGTTTGGCAATCGGTGGCATCAGCGGATTACGTGTGATGAAAAACACTTGGTCGACCTGGTCGAGGTCGATATCTTCGGCAGAGCTTTTGAGGCAATCGCGCTGAATCACGGCCCGTGCATTGCGACCATACTCCGGTTCGTCAAAGTCCACACACCCATCTGCGTCGACCGATACGTTCTCGAGGACAGCGCTCTCGTTCGTCGCTGCTTCGTAAAGCTCAGGCTGTTCGTCCGCGTCCAAGCCGAGCGTTTTGATGTAGAGGCCACCTCCCTCACTTCCAGCCACCGACCCCGAAGGGAGCAACGCACAGACGTCGTCTTGAAGCATCTCCGCGCCTTCGGGTTCGTCCAACCAAAGACCGTGGCTGGTCAGCGTCGACTTGCCGGTTCCAGAGAGTCCTAAGAAGAGTTGCCCGACTTCACGGCGACCATCGCTGTCGTCGAGAGTTACTCGTTTGCTGCCGGCGTGAAGGCCAAGGCCACCTGACTGTTTCGCACGGAACATAAACAGTCGAAGGAACGACTTCTTCGCTTCACCAGTGTAGTCGCTCCCGAACACGGCCGTAAGTCCCTCCTCGGGGAGGACACGGATACACGGTTCGGCAGTAGCGTCCGGAAGTTGTACGGTGACGAAATCAGGTTCAACGCCGTCGGCTGGTTCGAGGAGCTTCGCCCACGCGAGTGCGATACGACCGTACTCCTTTGGCAGAAACAGGCGGCAGACGGCGGATACATCTTCGTCCCGACCGACAACCCGGTCGACGCAAAGCACGTCGTTCGTCGGGTCGTTTACCCACTCGATTGCGTGCTCGAATACCGCAAGGTCGTCTTCGTCGAACGACCTGTCGACAGAAGTCGCGGTTTGCGCTGCACTCCGGGAGCGGTACTCACTGACGTACGAGGGGGCCTCGAAGTCTGTCGTCGTTTCGAGGTGTGCTGAGTAGTCCCGAAGGTCTGTTAAAGACGGGTTGTACGTGACGTGGTTCGCCGTGGCCGGGTCAGGAAAATCAGCACTGGTTGGGAGGTGGATTGTATTTTCCATTCTATGGGAGTATCCACGAGTTGCTTTGATAAGGTTATTGTATGCGTAATTTGACTTAAGAATATTAATTTAAATCCGCGTAAATACTAACATTCCCAGAGTGAGATTGTCAGTTCACTCATCACGGTAATCGATTGCCCGGCGGCAGTTCAACGCAGTGGCTAACGGTTGGAGAATTGTATACATCCATCGAGTAAACTGACGACTGTCGCTTCGACAGCGCTTCGTCTGGACCGAACACGAGTGGGGTCGACAGCACACTCCGTGGTAAACCCACCAAGATGGGACGAACTCGAAGTCGTACGTTCCTCTGAAAACGCTCAGTGAGTTCGCCCTCAGTCACACTGTTTGAAACCAAACCCAGACTGGCACCGACACACGGTTCCGAGACACAGCTGACGATCGGTATCGAAACTCAGTTTGTCTCTGATTTCGATACTACTCAGTTTTCATATATTTCACACAGTTCATTCGATTGAGAAGCGCGATGTAGTAGTCGAGGTCACAGGTGATCGACTGGATTTTGAACCACACTGATACGCACGACATCACACCAGAGCGAGTAGAGTGAACATTCAACCCATCAAGCGAAGATTGGCCAAAGTTATGATTAATGTGGATGAAACTGCGAGGAAACGCGCCGTTTCCACCGTCGGATGACCTGGCCATAGATTGCTACGAGTCGATGAGAGGCCCTGGAACACGACCTCGCGTTTCAGTACGAGCGACACGAACAATAGCGCCACAAAACATGATATTTTAACGTATGTTTTCTAAACTCCCCATTTCAATTACGATACTCAACGCGCAAAGTCAGAGAGCGAAAAATGAAGAACGAGAGGTGAAGAACGACAAGCCAGATAGAAGCACAGGACGGCAATATCACCGATACGTATTTGCTGACCAGCGAGAATCAGTCACACAGTATGCTCGATGCTGGAGAGACACCTCTGGAGGACGTACAACCAGGCAGTGTCCAACCTTCGAAGGTCGACACGGCAGAGGTTAAAGCAGCGCTCAGTTCGGCGGACCCGATCGTTCGCCAACGTGCCTGCAGCGTTTGCGAAGGACTCGCTGGACGAGACGTCGACTCACTTCTGCCCCTCATCCACGATATCGGAGCGCGACTACACGACGACTCTACCGCGGTCGTGCAAGCTGCACTGTCAGTACTGACTGATGTGGCCGCCACAGAGCCAACGATGCTCGAGTCGTGTCTGTCGGACCTCGTTAGCGTCACCCAGTCTGAGTTGAGCGGAATAACGCTCGGAGGGGCCCGCTGTCTGGCTGCACTGACAGCAGAGCACCCACGTGCATGTGTCCCTCACGTTGGAACACTGGTAGAGAGTATCCTGAACGTGGAGGTGCTCGAAGACGTCGACACGTTCACCGACACAGTCACTGACCCCACGACCCGACAGACGATACGAGAGCACCAGCAGAGTGAACAACGGGATTTGGAAACCGCACGAAGACTGCTTAGTCACGTCGTCGCTGCTTGCGCGCAGACAGCACCAACAGAACTCCACGAAGAGATACCACTGCTTACGAAGTTACTCTCTGACGAAGATCCAGTCGTCATCGGGGCGGGTCTCACCGCACTCTCTGCTGTCGCCCAAGACGACCCGACCGTGATTGCTGTCGACGACACGCTACTCGATTGTCTCGACCACGACGACCGACGTGTTAGAGCACACGCCATCGAAACAGTCGGCTTCCTCGGCGCTGACTCCATCGTCCCCACACTCCAACGAATGGCCGAAGCGGACCCAGACGAAGACGTCGCCGCACTCGCTGCGGCGACTGCCGAGTTCCTCGAAGCCTGATTCAGCTCTGTAGAGTTCTTCACACGAGACGGGAGTCCTCTGTCAGAACCTGCGTCACTCCTCCATCGCACGTTTCGTACAGAGCCAATACCCAGCGCCGAAGCCAACCAACGTGAGGACCACGAGGACAGCATCGACGAGTGCAATCGCGTACGCAGCAGTACCCGGTTCGAGGAACAGGAACGAGAAGCCGAGAAGAAGGCCCATCACGATGGCGATGGCGATGAACAGCGGGAAACGGTCACGCTGGTCGCAGATTACATCGATGACGGTCTCTAGACGTGCCATACACTGTGCTATCTAGCACGAACTATCAACCTCCCGGTTCGACTGATTGTTCGTCGCATCTCGTTCGGAGTCGAGAAACGTCTTCCCGTGTAGATTTAAAAAAAAGAAGCTTCGTGAGAGCCACGCTCCGTGACTCACCCGTTCTTAGTCTGTTAACGGCTCGCTGTTCCAGTAGTCGTGGTCTGGGTCGTTCCTGAAGCACGCAACTCGGTGCCCATCGTTCCCGTCAGATAACTGTGGAACCGTTTTCTGACACGCCTCGCGTGCCTCCGGACACCGGGTGTGGAAGCGGCAGCCACTCGGTGGATTGACCGGGTCCGGAATGTCGATTTTTCGCATCGGTGGCTCACTGGACTCTGAGTGTCCAGACAGGTTGGGCGTCGCCCAGCGAAGCACGTTCGTGTAGGGATGGCTCGGGTCGTCGATGAGCTTCTCTGCCGGCCCGACTTCGACCAGATTTCCGAGGTACATCACGCCAATACGGCCGTTTCCGTGCTCTGCGAAGTACCGTGCGTTCGAGAGGTCGTGAGAGACGAAGACGAACGAGGTGTCGAAGTCCTTCTGGAGGTCGAGCATGAGGTCCATCATCTCGACCCGGAGGGAGACGTCGAGTGCACTTATCGCCTCGTCAGCGAGGATGACGTCAGGGTTCATCAACAGCGCCCGAGCGAGCGCAACCCGCTGTTGCTCGCCACCGCTGAGTTGGTGAGGATATCGGTCGGCAAAGTCAGCAGCGGGGTTCATTCCGACGCGCTCAAGTAGTGAGTGAACTCGCTTACGGCGTTCCTCTGCACCAACGTCGGGATGGGTGAGTTTGATCGGTTCAGCGAGGATGTTCAGGATTCGCCGATTCGGATTGAGCGAACTTCCGGGGTCCTGATGGATAATCTGGAGTGACGTGCGAATTTCGTCGAACGAAATCTCTCCTTTCCCATCTTTTGCAGCCCAGATGTCCTGTCCTCTGTACTTCACAGACCCACCCGTCGGTCGCTGGAGACCGATGACAGTCTTTCCGAGCGTGGTCTTTCCACAGCCACTTTCGCCCACGAGGGCGAGGACGTCGTTCTCCTCGATATCGAGCGAGACGCCATCGACGGCTCGAACAACGTCCGGGTCTTCGAAGAAGTCGAACAGTCCCTGTTCTTTTTCGAAGTGGACTTCGACGTTGTCGAGCGAGATGAGTGGTTCGTCGCGCTGGTCGAGACTCGTCGCGGCCTCATTGGCTTGGCTCACGAACCATCACCTCCTGATGCTGGGATGGAGTCAGTGGCACGCTCGAAATGGAGTGCAATCGCGTCTCTGGCATCTTCTGCATGGTGACACGCGACGGTGTGGCCGTCTTCGAGTTGGCTGAACGCCGGGTCGACAGTTCGGCATTCTTCGGTCGCGAGTGGACACCGTGGGGCGAAAGAGCACCCCGCTGGAACGTTGATTGGTGCTGGGCTCTGCCCTTCGATTGGTCGCATCTCTTCGAGTGGTGCTTCGATGTCGGGCGTCGCGTTGAGCAACGCTCGCGTGTACGGGTGCCCACTGTTTCCGATGAGTTGCTCACGGTCGGCGACTTCGATGAGTTGGAAGGCGTACATCACAGCCATCCGGTCGGCGAGTTCGGCGACCAGTGGGAGGTCGTGAGTGATGAACACCATCGTCAGGTCGTACTTCTCCTGTAAGTCTTCGAGCAGCGTCAAGATGGAACGCTGCATCAAGAGGTCGAGCGCTGCGGTCGGTTCGTCCATCACCAGCACCTCCGGTTCGAGGATGAGAGAGAGTGCGATGAGCGCACGTTGTTGCATCCCGCCCGAAAGCTCGTGGGGGTACGACCCGAGCACGCGCTCCGGGTCGAGGTACAGGTCAGAGAGGAGTTCCCGAGCGAGCTCCATCCCCGAGGGGACGTGCGCATCGTGAGCCTTCAGCGTCTCTTTGAAGTGCCCACCGATCTTCATCGTCGGGTTGAACGAACTCATCGCTCCCTGGAAAACCATGGCAATCTCTTCCCACCGGAGTTCCCGTAGTTCGTCGTCTGAGAGCCTCAACACGTCGACGGTAGTTCCATCGTCGCGGTGGTAGAGAATCTCACCTGTGAGTCGTCCGGGGTCGGGAACGGCGTTGAGCAACGAGTCGGCGAACATGGACTTTCCGCTGCCGCTCTCGCCGACGACGCCAAGGATTTCCCCACGTTCGATGGACGCACTCACGTGGTCCAACACGAACGTTTCGCCGCCGTCGTACGTGACGGCCGCGTTGCGGACTTCGATGATTGGGTCGTCTGTCGTCATGGATGTCGTGGTTTCGGCTGTGCCGTGTTGTTCGGCAGTCATCTACAGTACCTCCGTCATGCCAGTATCTTTCTCGTCGGTGACGGCCGTCGATTCGGACTCACCCGCGAGGCGGGTGCGGACACGCGGGTTGAACACACGGTCCATCCCCTGCCCGAGGAGAATGAGTCCAATCGAGAGCCCAATGATGGCGACCATCGGGACGAGAAGCCAGTGCGCAGCACTCCAAGAGAACAGGGCACCGCCACTGTACGCGAAGTTCAGGGTGACACCCCAGTTCTGGTCGGAGTACGGCAACACACCGAGGAAGAACAGGCCGATGGAGGCGAACACGACGTACCGTGCGGCGAACACGAAGTTGACCGTCACGTACGGCATGAGGTTCGGAATGACGTCCTTCAGGATGATTCGCGGCGTACTCACGCCCATCGTCCGCGACGCTTCGACGTAGTTGTTCTCACGGATAGTCAGCACCTGCGAGTGGATGGACCGGCCGAGGCCCGCCCAGTAGTTGATGTTGATGATGATGCCGAGCAGGATGGGATTCTTGGGGTTGAACGTAATCGCGAGGATCATCACCAGCGGGAGGCCGGGGATGGCCATTACGAAGTCCGAGATCGACATCAACACGCGTCCGACGGTCCCGCCTTTGTAGCCAGCGACGGTTCCGACGAGAACGGCGATGCCGGTTGCCCAGAGTCCACCCGAAGCGACCATCAACAGGATGTCTGGCGTCGAGTGAATGATGAGTGCAGCGAGGTCCGTCCCGGATGCAGTCGTCCCGAGCGGATACGTCATGTTCTCGAACAACATCAGGTATCGTGGTGCCTGACTCGTCGACGGTTCTCGCCAGAGGCCGAGGATGGCCACGAGCGCAATCAGGAAGTAGAAGCCGATGATAAGCAGTCCGAGTCGGGTTCTGCTGTCCGACCACGCGACGATCATCGGTTTCACGAAGTTCTCCTCGTACATCTCGCGCAGTCGCTCCTCACGAGTCACCGTTACCGACGACGAACTCGAACCTCGCCAGTCGACACTGCCACCGTCTGTAACGAGCGTGCTGGGCTCGCTTCCCTCAGTACGCTTCATCGGAACCTCCGGCGCTGATTCGTGGGTCGATCTTGCTGTACGTCAGGTCGGCGATGTAGACGCCGACGATGAGTGCGACGGTGATGACGAGGAACGTCGCCATCATGAGCGGGTAGTCGTTCGCCTTGAGTGCAGCGAACATGTAGTACCCGAGGCCAGTGTACGAGAAGATCTGCTCCAGAATGACGGTCCCGGAGAGACGGAAGCCGAGGAGGAGCAAGAATCCAGTGTACATCGGTAAGATGGCGTTTCTCGCGACGTATCGCGTGGCGATTCGGTGGTCCGCAAGCCCCCGAAGTCTGGCGACACGAACGTAGTCGTTACCGAGCACCTGGATACTGTTCCCGCGCATAGCCAGTGCCTGACCACCGATTCCGCCCAGCGTGTACGAGAAGATGGGGAGGATACTGTGTTCGAGTGCGCTGAGCAAGAACGGAATGCTCAGTTCCTTCTCGACGCTGGCGCCGACGGTGCCCGCCGTCGGCAACCAACCCCACTGGTACGCGAAGACGTAGAGGGAGATGACTGCGACGACGTAGAACGGAATCGACATCAGGGCAATCGAGAGTCCACTGAACGCTTTGTCGAACCGCGACCCTTCCCAGTAGGCCTGCAACGACCCGAGGAAGATACCGATGGCGAACATGAGAATCGTCGACACGAGGACGACGAACACCGTCCACGGCACCGCTTCGGCGATGATACGTACAACTGGCTCTCCGAGCGATATCGACTCGCCGAAGTTCCCCTGGGCTACTGAACCCATGTACTCCAGATACTGCTGCCAGAGCGGGGCGTCAGGATTGATGTTCTGGAGGTTCGCGATTCGGGCGTCGACCTCTGAGGCCGGGACGCCCTGGCGGAGCAACTGTGCGCGCAGCTGCGTGAACGGTCCCCCGGGCAGGAGGCGTATCAGTCCGAACGTGAGCGTTGCCACCGCGAAGATGGTGACGAACACCCGAGCCGTCCGGCGAACGTAGTAGTTACTCATCGTTACGTGTGTCCGGTCCGCTCATTTCTTGGCCGTGAGCTCACCCTGACGTGGGAGCCACTCGCTTGGCCACTTGACTGCTCGTTCGTCACTGCCCGCCTCCGGGACGTTCCACTCGTCGTCGGTGAGCCACGACTGGTCCAACTTCGACACCAGTCCGAGGACTGGGAGGTTCTGGTTGTGGTGCCACGCGACACGCTTGATGATCTCCTCGGTCTTTGCTCGGTCCTGCGTGGTCGACACCTCCTGTATCTCCGACAGTGGGTCGATGGTCATCTCGCCGCCGTCCATTCCGGGGACAGTCTGTTCGCCCTCCGAGAAGTTGTGACCGCCGTCGATGTCCGGGATGTTAAGCTGCCAGCGCAGCGGGAAGTACGGGAACGCCGACCGTGCCCCACCAGGCATCCAGTAGAATGCACCAATTTTGAAGTTGCCCTCGATGTAGCCACCGAAGTAGTCGCCAGTGGGCTTCTGACTGATTTCGAAGTCGAAGCCGAAGGAGTTCAACTGGTCGACGACGGTGTTCGTCGCCGTGGTCCAGTCCGTCCACCCAGCGGGCGTGTAGTACGTCCCGCCAAGGGTCCGGCCACTGCTGTGTTTCCACGTGCCGCCCTCTTTCGAGTAGCCAGCCTCACGGAGGAGTGACGCAGCCTTCTCCGTCTGGGATTCGGCCATTCCGTAGCTCTCGAACGAATCGTAGGCGTCACCGAGCCACGCCTCTTGGTCGTTCGGTGCGACACCAGTGACCTTCGGTGCGGGTGCCTTCGTTCGCGGTCCTGCGTTCTCGGCGACTTGCTGTCGGTTGATGACGTGCGCGACGGCTTGTCGGACTTTTCGCTTCCCGAAGTCGGGGTCATCGTGGTTGAACAACACACCGTACCCCCACTTCGCGGAGATGGAAATCTCCTCGACGGAGTCGGGGAAGTTGGCGACGATCTTCGGCGGTGCGAAGAGACTCGTGACGAAGTCGAGTTCGCGACCCATCAGTCCCTGCTGGAGCGCGGTGTTGTCTCCTCGCGAGAGCAGCGAGATACCCGCGAAGTTGACGTTGTCGGCGCCGTAATACTCGGGATTCCGCGTGAGTTCCCACGACTGTTTGGACTTCGACTCGACCGAGAAGGGGCCACTCGCAACCACGTCGTTTTCCCACTTGAACTGCTGGAGTTCCTCAGCGTCCTTGTCGAGGAACTGTTCGAACGTCGGGTGGTAGGCGTACAGTCGAAGCGACCCGTTTGCGAGAGTATGTTTGATGACCTCCGGGTTAGATGGTCGCTTCAGGTTGAGAACGACCGTTTTGTCGTCTCCGCCCTGTTCGACGCTCTCGGTGAAGTCCCAGAGCGATGCGCCCATCTTCTTCATGAGACGGAACTGAGTTAAGACGTCACGGGCGGTCACGTCCTCACCGGTGTCCCACTTCAGGTCGTCGCGGAGCGTGAGCGTCACCGTCTCTTCATCGATGGCCCACTCCTCGAGTGCGCCCATCTCGAACTCCTTCGTGTTGAAGTTGTAGGCCGCAAAGCGCTCGAAGACGAAGTTCCCTGCGCGAGGGTCGTAGTTCTGAGTCGCTTCCGGATTCAGGTGCAGGTTCGTCGGGACGCCATTGTTCGTGGCACCGACCAAGGTCTTGTCCACGACGCTTGGTCCTCCCGAGTCGGTCGACTCGTCTCCCGAACCATCGTTCGAACCGCCACCTCCCGAACTATCGTCGGTGGTGTCGTTCTCGGAGTTGTCGTCCGAGCCACCGGTACAGCCTGCGAGAGCGGCTATTCCGGATGCACCGGTCAGTTCGACAAAACGGCGTCGGCTAACGAGATCGCTATAGCGGTCAGTACTGTCTGACATGGCTTACTGATAAGAAACCTAACCCATTGTTAATAAACATTTGCATGGTACCCACATTTGGGTGCGGCATAAGCGCCAGCAGACACGCTGAAACACCAAATTACGTCGATATTCTGGCGACAGAAACTGTACTGCACGCAAGAACTATAAGGAGACACTCGTTACCACGGTCAGTGAGCCCAAACAGAGAACGGGGGCTCTCCCGACGCGACTTCGTCACCGCAGCGGTGGCAATCGGCGGGACGAGTGCCCTCACGGCGTGTATGGAACGAGAACAGTCATCCACGGGCGACGTGACGACACAGTCCGTAGAAGACGAACCGCCGTCGTCACCTGAGTTCCCTCGTGGCGATCCAGAAACAGTGCCGACCGGGCAGCATCGGTGGGGTAAGTATCTCGTTCGAGATGCACACGGAAACACAGTCCCACCCCAGCAGCTCGTCGCAGTCGGACTCACGTACGAAGGGTCGGTTCCACCGACAGCAGCAGAGCGCGAACAGGTGGAACGCGCTCTCGAAACCATCGAACTGGCCTACCAGTGGGGGACCGGTGGTAACGCTGGTGCTGCATTCAACCGTGGGCTCCTTTTCATGCTTGGGTACGCACCACGATATTTCGAATCGATGGGGGAGATTCCGTCCTCACTCACGACACCAGAGGACGTCCTCGATACCGTCGGGGAAGACCCCACAAAAGCAGACCCATACGATGCGATACTGCTGCTGACGAGCGACATCGGTTCTGTCGTCCTCGGCGCAGAGGCAGCACTGTTTGGCGAAGTCGACGAGGTGAACGGAGTGTCCGTGGATGCGACGTTCGAAGGTGTGTTCTCGAAGGCGGGGCGTCACACCGGCTACGTTGGAAAAGGGCTCCCTGCGGACAAACTGGAAGAAGAGCGGATTCCAGAGGATGCACCGCTCTCGATGGGGTTCAAATCCGGATTTAGCGACAATCTCCCAGCGGAGGACGCGGTCACGCTGACGTCGGGGCCCTTCGCCGGGGGGTCGACAATCGCTTCCTCCACGCTCGTCATCGACCTCGACCGATGGTACGACCAGCGTGATGAAGAGCGCGTCGCGGAGATGTTCTGCCCCGCTCACGGGACAGACGATGTGGGACCGACGGGCGAGAAACTCGGGAGTGACAGCGGCATTACCCAGGAAGATGTCGACCGGATCGAGAAAGACGCCGAGTCGTACGGTCGTGTCGGGCACACGCAGAAGGTCGCTCGGGCGCGAGACGACGAGTTCGAAGCACGAATCCTCCGCAGGACAGAGGGTGTCGCGACGAGTCAGCACGACGGTGCAGGCTTCGAATTCAACTCCGTTCAGCGAACCATCGAGGACTTCGTCGAGACGCGGAAAGCGATGAACCCCGACGAGTACGACTTCGACATTCCTGCGAAAGACCACGGCATCGTCGATTACCTCGAAACCGTTCGCAGAGGGAGCTATCTGGCACCACCTCGTGAAAAGCGGTCTCTGCCGGTGGTCTAAGTGGACACCAAACACGTGCTCACAATCGCGCTGGCCTTCGCAGTCGTCCTCGCGGGAATCTCACTCGGTCCATCGTATCTCGAACAGGACACCGATGCTCCTGAACCCGCACGGCTGGCGTTCTCAGACGTTACTGACCAGTCGGGACTCGACTACGAAGCAGTCGGAAGCGGAGTGGGAAGCGGGAACTCCGGAGTCTACGTCGCGGACGTGAACAAAGATTCCTGGCCAGACCTGCTAACCATCGGTGGTGAGAGTCCAGCACTGTTCGTGAACGACGGTGGGCAGTTCGTCAAGAGCGACGCCCTGCAGACAGTGGACCGCAGCATCAAGAGCGCAGTCTTCGTCGACGTCGAACGAGACGGATGGACGGACCTGTTCTTATTCGCCCACGATGGTTCGGTGGTGGCGTTCCGGAACGACGGTGGGCAGTTCGTCCGGGCCGACTACGGAGTCGGGAACCTCACCTATCCGCTCGGTGCAACTGCGGCGGACTACGACCGGGATGGTGACACCGACCTGTTCGTCTACCAATCGGGGTCGTGGCACGAGAGCAAGCCGGAGGGGTATTTCAGTCTCGACGAGCGAATCACGGAGGACAACGGTAACACGAACTACCTCTACGAGAACGTCGGTGGAGAGTTCCGTCGTGTCGACTCAGAGAGCATCTCGGGGAACCACTGGAGTCTAGCGGCGAGTTTCGTCGACCTGACTGGAGATGGGTACCCGGACATCCACGTTGCGAACGACTACAACAACGATACGCTCTACATCAACACCGGAGACGGAACGTTCGACCGGCGGACCCTCGGTGGTTCGACTGCACGGAATGGGATGGCCTCAGAGGTTGCGGACGTCACCAACGACGGGCGTCCAGACGTGTTCGTCTCGAACATCTGGTTCCCGAAACTGAAAGGAAACATGTCTAAAGAGCGGTACGAGCGGCTCAAACGACTGCTCGACTTCGTCGTCCACTCGGGGCGAACCAAGGGCAACACGCTGTTAGTCAACCAGGGCGACGGTGAGTTCGCCGACCGAGCAGACGAGCTGAACGTCCGCCACGGCGGGTGGGGATGGGCCGCGAGTGCGACGGACTTCGACAACGACGGAGACCGTGATATCGTCCATACGACCCAGATTGTCGTCCGAATCGACCGTGACGACCCGGTGTACACCTATCCGATGGTCTTCCAAGGAGACGGTGGCGAGTTCGCCAGTGTGAACGCGAGCACCCACAGTATGCGCGAGACCGACGGTCGCGGTCTCGCAACACTCGACTACGACCACGATGGTGAGCAAGAGCTAGTCGTTGCGACCTACGACGACGCATTCGTCGTGTACGACAACGAGGCAGACACGGCAGGGCAGAACTCGCTCCAGTTGCGTGTCGTCGACGAGAACGACGCGACTGCGCTCGGTGCAGTCGTCACCGTCCACGCTGGCGCAGACACGCACGTGATTCAACAGTCTGCAAACGTCGACTACCTCTCGCAGGATACGCGCGTCGAACACGTCGGGGTGGGCACCCACGACAGTGTGACGCTCAAAGTGGAGTGGCCCGATGGAACGACGCGGACCTTCGAGGATGTCGCGGTGAACCAACGGCTACGGGTGACGAAGGATGGCCCCGTCGTCGCTGCACCGTTGAACGAGACTACCTGAGCGGTTGGTTTGCCACCGGTTGGCAAATTTATAAATAGCAGCGGAATTTCTCTTCGCAGTATGCAGTCAGAAAGCACGCACCCCCCATACAGAGATGACAGTCTCTCGACCGAGCGGCGCGTCGAGGACCTCATCGACCGGATGACGCTCACGGAGAAGGCGGGCCAACTCGTCGGGACGTGGGCGGGACAGCTCGGCGAGTTAAAATCGGTCGAAGACGTCGAAGCTGAAGTCACGGAGTACACCATCGGTGCGGTTGCATCGTTCGGGTGGGCCGGTGCTGTCGACGCTCGTCTCGACGACGTGGTCGAGACGGTCAATCGACTTCAGGAGGTTGCACTCACGGAGACACGACTCGGGATTCCACTACTGTTCAACGTAGATGCCGTACACGGGCACGCATACGTCGCCGAAGGGACCGCGTTTCCGAACGGACTCGGGATGGCGGCAACCTGGGACGAGTCGGGGGCAGAGACGATCGCGGACATCACTGCAACTGAAGTCAGGAAGACTGGGGCGCACCAGAACTATTCACCCACCTGTGACGTCGCTCGGGAACCGCGATGGGGCCGAACCTTCGAGACGTTCGGCGAGAGTCCGTTTCTCTGTGGTCGGTTCGCTGCCGCGATGGTACGGGGGTACCAGGGCGATGGCCTCGATGACCCAGAGTCGGTAGTCGCCACGGCCAAACACTTCCCTGCTTACAGCGAACCAGTCCGTGGGGAGGACACTGCACCAGTCGAGGTTTCCTCGTATCTCCTCCGTAACGTGTTCTTACCGTCGTTCCTCGATGCACTCGACGAAGGAGTCGCGTCCGTCATGCCGTGTTACAACGCAATCGACGGTCGTCCAGCACACGGGTCACGCGAGTATCTCACTGACCTGCTCCGGGGAGACCTCGGATTCGACGGGACAATCGTCTCGGACTGGGGCGGCGTCAACATGCTTCACGAAGACCACCACGTGACGGATGACCACCGAGGATCGGTGCAGATGACCCGTACTGCGGGGCTCGACGTGGCGTCAGTCGACGCAACTGCACACGCAGACAACATCGTATCGCTCGTCGAAGACGGGGAGTTATCCGAACAGGTCCTCGACGCTAGTCTCAGACGTGTACTCAGCCTCAAGTTCCGTCTCGGACTGTTCGAAGACCCCTTCGTCGACCCGAACGAAGCTCGGGACGTCGTCGGAAGCGACGCGCATCGCTCCGAAGCACTGGAGACAGCACGGAAGTCGATGACACTCCTCCAGAACGACGAGACGCTCCCGCTGGACCCCGACGCAGACGTCCTCGTCGCGGGACCAAACGCCGACGATCCCATCCACCAACTCGGTGGATGGAGTGTTCCGGACCCGGAAGGAACCGACGTCGTCACCATCAGAGACGGAATCGAATCCGTCTGTAACGGGACGGTAACCTACGAACAGGGTGCCACGATGAACGAACGACTCGACATCGACGCTGCCGTGGCGGCCGCAGAAGATGCCGACGTCGCAATCGTCGCAGTCGGAGAGAACTGGTATCTCCACGAGTTCGGCCCCACCGAAGAGAGCGGTACAGCGATGGACGAGTTCCCGAACCGAACCACACTCACGCTTCCCGATGCACAACGTGACCTCGTGAAAGCACTCCACGAGACGGGAACACCCGTCGTCGGGGTACTCGTCACCGGTCGGCCACTGGCCGTCGACTGGATGGCGAGCAACCTCCCTTCGCTGTTGATGGCTTACTACCCCGGAACGATGGGCGGGCAGGCAGTGGCTGAAACACTCTTCGGCGTGTGTGACCCCGGTGGGCGATTGCCCATCTCGATTCCGCGCTCGACTGGCCACCTGCCGACTCGGTTCAACCACTTCCCTCACCCCACGCCGATTGGTTCGGAGGAACATCTCTCGTCGTACGACCCGCTGTTCGAGTTCGGGCACGGGCTGAGTTACACCGACTTCGAGTTCGGTTCCGTGTCGGTCACCGAAGAGACCCTTCCTCCACACGGGACGACGACCGTCGAGGTCCCGGTCGAGAACGTCGGCGACCGGTCCGGTTCGACCGTTGTGCACGTGTACGTCACCGACCATGCTAGTTCGCGAGTCACTCCTGTTCGGGAACTCTGTGGGTTCGAACGAGTCTCACTCGACGCAGGGAAAGCGGAGACAGTGACTATCCCAATCGACGCACCGTCACTCGGGCGTGTCGACTCCTCAGGAACACTTCGAGCGGTTCCTGGCGAGTACACGCTACACGTCGAGGACCAGTCGGTAACGGTCACCATCGAATCGGACTTCAACTGAGCACCGTCAGCGCGGTCGGAATCCGCGCCGAGTGACATTCTCTTCATTTCCACAGCGTCGTAGACGTTTCTTCGTCACTTTCTGGGAGAACCGTATTCGAATCCCGGTCTAGGGGGGTGCAGTTTCAGTGAGGATAGAAGCATCTGATATTCGAATATTCGGCGTAGACACCGGTTTCAGGCCTTTCATCCGTCGGGAAGTGGTTATTTTACCGTGGTGGATTGTGGTGGGCAGAACACCCAACACACGTGTAATATTTCAATTATATCATATATCCTATTGATTGGTTCTAAGTGTAATCATTAATTGGCCCCCTCGGTCAGTGACACATCTGGATTCAGCTTATCTGAGGGCCAAAACCAGCGTTTAGGATTCAGCCACTATTTTTGGTAAGTTATCTTATATGAAGTCAGAATTTGTATAGTATGTCTAACAATATAATTACTGACGTAACGGAGAAGTGGTCAACGTTCCCTGGAAAACGGGTGATTCGACAGACAGCAGGTCAGATACGAGCGTCTATGTCGAGTCCGCTGAGATTCGTATTCCGATTGCGAATCACGGAAGGCGTTCTGAAATACGAGGAGACAGAGTGGGAGAGAGGCACTTCGCCGAGAACGTATCGGGGAGTTGAGGGCGAGTCGTGAGTGAAACGAGTCCAATTTCCGTCTATTACAAGCGTAGGCCTGTCACGACCACACATCGTTTCGAGTATAGGTGGGTCGATCAACTCGCAGAGTGCGAATCAATGTGAACGGGTTACCAACTGAGCACACCCCCATTACGTCATAGGTGGCACAGCACGGACAGTACTTACTCGACCTTATCAAAATCAGATTGTTTGCGATGGCCAAACGGTTACTAATACCGACAGGGGTTTTTTGGGATCGGAAACTACGCTCACAGTGGTGCCCGCCCCTCTGCTCCGTCATCTCCCTTCGACAGTTCTGCGAGTAGATTACGCCGCAGTAATCGAGTCGTCGAGGAGTTCGACAGCGATGTCGAGTTCACGGTCACGGACATCTAACGGAGGAAGAAGCCGAAGTGCCTTCTTCCCGCAGCCGAGGGTCAACAGTCCTCGTTTGAGAGCTTCGTCGACGACAACGTCTCGCCGTTCTTTGGTATCGAATTCGATGGCGACCATCAACCCGAGACCTCGTGCGTCGACCACGGCATCTTCGTGACGTTCCTGAAGGTCGCGAAGTTGCCCGAGTAAGCGTTCGCCCTTCTGTTCAGCGTGACTGAGAAGGTCGTGCTCTTCGATGGCAGCGAGTGTCAGCGTGCCCTGAATCGACGAGAGAATGTCTCCGGCACCCCACGTAGAGGAAAGCCGACTCTTTTCTTCGGGGAAGATGTCCATGCTGGAGATAGTTGCACCGACGCGGAGGGCCTTGGCACTCGTGATGACGTCCGGGTCCAAGTCGTAGTGGTCGACTGCCCACATCTCACCTGTTCGACCGACACCGGACTGTATTTCGTCGGCGATAACAGGGATGTCGTGTTCGGTAGCCAACTCGTCGAGTTCGCGCATGAACTGCGGGTCAGGGACTTGATAGCCACCTTCACCTTGGACTGGTTCGAGAATGATGAACCCGACTTGTTCTGCCGGAATGTGACCGTGTTTTGAGTCGAGTTTTTTCCGGAGGCGTTCGACCCCCTCGACTGAGTAGGGGACGTCGTGGATACCGCTCAGTTCGGGGAATTTTCGCCTGTGAACCGATTTCGAACGGTTCAGGGACAGTGCACCGAGCGTTCGTCCGTGGAAGGCACCTTCGAACGTGATGCCATATTTGGGTAGCTCACAGTTATCGTAACAGATCTTGATCGCATTCTCGACGGCTTCCGCTCCGGAGTTCGAGAGGAAGACAGTGTCCATGTCGTAGTGCGATGTGATTTCGGTGAGTTTGTCCATCAAGTGTGCTGGACCGGGAACATCTGTTTCGTCCGGTGTCCCCCCAGTGCTAACGTAGAAATCCTGTCCCGCAATCTTCAGCGGGTCGACGATGTCGAACTCGTGGAGTTTATCCACGATTTTCGGATTGTTGTACCCAAGTGGTGCCGCAGCAACGTGGCTCGTGAAATCTAACAGGACGTTACCATCAGCATCGGTGCAGAACGGCCCCTCTGCATCTTTCGTAATATCCCAAACGAAGTCGTAGACGTACGTGCTCGGTGCAGACGACTGACGATGGAAATCTACCCACTGACTCGCCTTGGGGCCGGGTAACTGCTCAACACGTGGTTCTGCTGTCTCACGCTGCATACAGTCAGTGCAAATACTCAATAGATAAATCATGCGGAATGCCCGTTCTGACTGATAATTCGCGTGTGAACGTCAGGAACAGACACTGTCCACACAAACTGAACTAGAGGAGAGTCTACTAAGAATAACAGAACACTCGTGTGAGACATGACACTGTAGGACAAGTTTCGTTTGTCATTGCCAAACAGACCTCCTATTGAGACCGATATTCGAGGAGGAATGCCAGACTCAGTTAGAGTCCACAAGTATAGAAAGAGATTCACGGAGATTTCACCGTGTCTAATCAGAAATTTTGCTCCTGACCCGACGAAAACAGCATTCGGCAGTTTGGGTTTCGATTCTCTCTTTTACATAATTATGCTTGTAATGGGAACGAAGAATCACATACCCAATGACCATTACACAAGTACAGGCGTAATGCAAGTCAGATACCGCCAATATCGTGTTTGGCATTGGCAAACGACAAATGCCACTCCCTCAACGAACCGAACTACCGTTACCCTTGGTCAATTTCGATCTGGTTCGCTGCCCCCCTGACGCTCGCAGCCAATTCCTCGATTCGAGTGTCGTCTAATCGAGAGGCGTGCCCACTAATGGCTATTGCACCCATGAGTTCACCAGAGACGTACTTCACGGGACACGCGACGGACCGAGCACCGAGCACTTGTTCTTGGTTGTTCACGGCGAAACCCCGTTCGCGAACGAGTTCGAGTTCTTCATCCAGCAGCTCACGGTCAGTTATCGTCTCCGACGTCATCGGTTCTAACTCTCGATCGAGCACAGCATCTCGGCACTCATCCGGCATGTGGGCTAACATCGCTTTTCCCACCGCCGTCGCGTGGAGTAGCGTTTTCCGACCAATCGGGGTCACAGACTCGATCGCTTCTGGGCCACCACGGGTCGCATGAACGAAATGAACCATCTGGTCCTCCTCGACAGCGAGGTGCACCACTTCACCCGTTTTTTCAGCGAGCGAATTCGCAATCGATGCCCCATAGTGGTAGAAATCGAAGTTCTCTCGAACTCGATTTCCCGTCGAGAGGAACCCAAGACTCGCGTGATACTCGTCACCCTGTTGGCTTACGTAACCGAGCTGAGACAGTGTCGAAAGATGCGTGTGCACCGTCGTCTTCGAACAGTCGAGTGCGTCGGATAATTCGGTCACTCCAGCACCCTGTCGGTCGATTAGTTCGTCCACGATTGCAAACGTCGTGATGACCGACTTGATAGAGCGTTGTTCCGGTCCGTTGGTACCCATACACCCACCTCTTCGACCTCTTTGATAACTGTTTGGGATTACCAAACAGAAAATTCCTCAAAAATGTGAGCGGGCAGCAAAATTCGTGAAAAACTATTTAGTAGGTGAGGCTCAGGGGAGTGGTAATGGAACCCATAGTGATTATAGGCGGAGGCATCATCGGCGCCAGCCTCGCATACCACCTCCGTGACCACCCTCGTCCCGTTATCCTGTACGAACGAGACGCCCTCGGGTCTGGAACGTCCGCTGACTCTGTCGCACTCTTCGTTTGGCACCAATCCACACCAGACCGGTCGAGCCACAAACTACGCACGCGTTCGTGGGAACAGTACGAACCGCTCATCCAGAGCGGGACTATCAGTTTCGAGCAGATCGGAACACTCGACGTCACCAGAGATGACGACGAAGCCGAAGCACTTCGTGACCTCACTGGAAGCCTCCAAGAATTTGGTGCTGAGGCGTCCTTCCTCGGTCCGGATGCATTGGCCGAACACGGCCTCAACCCTGACGCTGTTGCAGGTGCGATGTGGACCCCAGAGGATGGATATCTCGACCCATCAGAGATCATCCAGCATTACATTCGGGAGGCAACTGACTCGGGTGCCACCGTCGAGACGCAGACCGCCGTCACAGACATCATCACCGAAGAGGGTCGTGTCACGGGCGTCGAAACCGAAATAGGCACCCAGTCGGCAGCGGTCGTAGTGAATGCGGCAGGTCCGTGGGCTCCAACCGTGAACGAGATGGTTGACGTGCCCCAGCCGTTCAGGCATAATCGCGGCCCCGTGGTCGTCCTGCAAAAGGACGAGTCCTTTGGCCTCCCATTCATCCAGTTCGATGACGGGCTCTACTTCCGCAGTGAAGGACGGAACCAGGCGTTCGCTGGGAATTTCGGTGCGAGCTACGAGGACGCAGAGCTTCTGAATCCATCGGGTGCACGCTCGGTCGACCACGACTTCTACCTCGAAATCGACGACCGTATTCAGGAAGCCATTCCACGGCTTGAGGGTGTCGAACTCGCAAACGAGTGGGTCGGCGTACGGACACTCACACCAGATGGCGTTCCCATTGTCGGTGAAACCAACGTCGACGACTTCTTCATCGCCGCCGGGATGAACGGACTCGGTGTCACACTGGCGCCGGCAGTAAGCGAGTATCTGGCCACCATCATCAAAGGCGGAGACGTTGATGACGATGTAGAAGCGTATCTATCCCCATCTCGGTTCGCCTAACTTCTCCGAATAGCTCCAGTTTCCCAATCGAGAGATTGGGCGGTGTTAGCGGACGTGTTGTGACCTTGCAACATGACAACAAGCAAGTGTGAATGGCGGCACTTTCGGTCCGGTCCTGTACGCCTCGGTCGCTGCCGTCGTCGGTAAGGGGCTGTTTGGTGACCACTGTTCGCCGCTCTCCGACACCAGCATCCTGTCGTCGTTCGGTGTGTTCATAGCGCCACAACAGAATCGCGATATCCTCTCACGTTTTCGAGCGTGTAACCACGGAAGTTGGCCTGCTGGTCAAGAACGGTACAATCGTACCAACCCTCGCGTGGGTTGGTGAAGAACAGGTAGATGAACGTCAAACCACAACCCCACATGTTATCCATCATTAACGTCCCCTAAGATTTATATAGTCTTGTGGAGGAGTGGCAATTCGATGTTGGATGATAGCAAAGGCCTTGACATCGAAGGTTCAGAGCCTGATGCCAAAGGCGATACATCGACGAGTCGAAGGAGTGTCAATCGAAGAACCGTTCTCGCTAGTATTGGTGGCGCAGTCACTGCAGGGCTAGCCGGGTGTGGCGGGAGCCAGAATGACTCTGGTTCCGGAGGGTCGGGAGGCGGCAGCGACCAGAGCGGTGGGTCGAGTGGCGGTGGCAGTCAAAACTTAGGAGAACGCGTGCCACCCCTCGTCATCGAGTATTGGACGAACTGGTCGCAGGCAAAAGCCGAGGAGGACTTCCTTCCCGTCGTTGCCCAGAACTTCGAAGAACTCGGTCTCACGACGGAGATTAAACCGGTCAATGGTGGAACACAGCTCTCACAGACGTTCGCCGACCAGCGGACGAACCACATCACGAAAGGGTACCACGAGTCTGCACCCGACCGTGCCGATCCCTTCGAGTTCACTCGTATCTTCGCTGCAGACTACGCGGGCGGCAACGGGCGGCCGAATTATCCAAACTGGGCAAACTGTGCGTACACCGAACCGGCACTCGCGCAGGCGAACGCGGCAAGCCTCGAAGAGCGTCAGAAACTCATCAATGAAGCCCACAAAGTGATGGGCGAAGAGGCCCCAGTGATTCCGCTCATCCGGTTCTCCTACTACTACGCTGCCCGGTCCGACTTCATCGATATCGCAGGGGTCGGCCAATCCGGGATGGGACCGATGAACCCGCACTTCTACATCCAGTCCGAAGCGAAGACCGGCGACAGCATCGTGGCCGGGTACTCCGGGTTCAGCATCGCGGAGTCTCTCAACTTCCTCACGATGTCGTCCCACGCAGACATGTACCCATACGGGCACATGCTCCACTCGCCGTTGCTCGAATACGACGAGAATCGCGAACTGCAGAACATGCTCGCCTCAGACTACACGGAGGAGAACGAGGCCAAACGCTTCACGTTCACGCTCCGTGACGCGACGTTCCACAACGGCGACCCGATTACGCCAGAGGACGTCAAGTTCACGTTCGAGCAACTGAACAACAACATCGGTGCGTACCCGAAGATGGACCAGATGCCACTCGACTCCATCGAGACGCCCGACGAGAAGACCGTCGTGTTCAACTTCACGGACTCGTACCCGCTGTTCATCACGAAGGTCATCCCGCTATGGGGAATCCTGCACAAACAGACGTGGGTCGACGCCGGTGCACCGGAAGACCCCGCGGGTGCGACGATTACGGACCTTATCGGGTCCGGACCGTTCGCAGTCGACGACTACGAGATTGGTCAGTTCATGAAGATGGTCCCACACGACGGACACCCGGTTCACGAACCGAACTCCCCTGTCATCATCCAAAGCTTCGATGACAGCAACAGTGCGCGGCAGGCGTTCGAGGCTGGTGAGGTCGGCGTCATCTCGAACATCGTGCCGACGATTCTCGAACAGATAAAGGGTAAACTCGGCGACGACATGGAGATTGGTCGCCTCAAGGGCTTCCTCCCGCACGTGCTGTACCCGCAGTCGAGTTTCGCGCCCGGACAGTTCAAGGAGTTCAGGAAAGCGCTCGGTGCAGCCATCGACCGCCAGAAAATCTCCCAAATCGGGTATCTCGGCAAAGAGGAACCCGTGCTGCGTGGCTCACCCCTGCTCGGGAACCACCCTGGGTCGCCGCCAGAAGGCGTCGTCCCCAAATTCACGGACGACCCGACCGGTGACATCGAAGGTGCGAAGGCACTACTCGAGGAGAACGGTTGGGGATGGGACGACAACGGAAATCTTCACTACCCAGCAGACGCCGACACGTCACCATTATGGCCGAAAGGTGAGGAACCAGACACCGGCGAATTCCCCTGCCTGAGTGGATAACAAAGACGCGAGATTCAACACCAAGACCGCCTGGCATTCCTTTTTACGACGAGAGCGTCTTTTCGAGTTCTTCAGTGATAACCTCTGGATAGTGCGCACCGTGCAGTCGAGAGTCGACCGTCCCATCCGTGACAAAGAGCGTCGTCGGTGCGCCGACCACCTCGAACTGGTCGTTGAGCGATTCTTTCCACTCAGGACCGTAGACAGAGAACAGTGCAACCCCCTCGCGATTCTCACCGATCGTCCCAAGGTCGTCCCGCATGAGGTCACAGGGTGGGCAGTCTTCCCGCCAGACGTACACCACCGCCTTGTCGAAGGCATCGAGGGCGACGGGAAGCAAGTTGGCGTCGATTGGGAAGAAATTCGCCGGAGTTCCATCGCCCGATGGTAACCCCCGCATCAACTGGGTCAAGAAGACCGACAACTGAAGACGCGACGCTTCGTCGGAGGACGGGAGGTAGTCACTCAGCGCACGGAAAACGGCCAGCAACGAGGCCTCCTGCGTTCCGTGTGTTTCGAGGATGTTCCGTACGACCGGAGACGAGACGTGCTCGTCGATACCCGTTCCGAGTTCACCGGCCGTACTCAGGTCTCTGTCAACCAACCATCCATCGACTGTCTCCAGAAACTCAGTGCCTAGTTCGATGTCACCGGTCGAAGCTTCCCGAATTACACCCTCGTCTAACAGACTTACTACGGTGTTTCCGTCCATGTCGAGGCTATCACTGGTCCACAGTATCAAATTTTTCCTCACGAACTGAACTGTTCCGTCTTGGTAGCGTCGGAGACGTCGCATACAGCACGTGATAGCTCGGTACTGCGCATACTGGGCGACACATTGTTGTTAAACAATCAGGGAAAACACCTTTATAATGGGACTTCGTGCTAACCATGAACAATGAGTTTAGAGGTGGGAGAAATCAGGTCGCTCAAAGACCGGTTTCTCATTCGAGACGTACTCTCAGGGCTGAGGAGGCTGATGGACGATCGGCCAGCAAAACTGGCTATGGGGTATCTATCGTTCATGTTGGTTATCGCCATCGTCGGCCCCTATATCGCACCGTACCCGTACGACGAGATTCTCTTCAACGATGCTGGCCAGATTCTCCGTGCCCAGCCACCGTCACTTATGCATCCGCTCGGGACGACTTCCACGGGGCAAGACGTCCTCTCTCGGATAATCTACGGCGTTCGCCCAACGATGATAACCGGGCTCCTCGGTGGGTTGATAATCGTTTCACTCGGGGGGTTAGTCGGCATCACTGCAGGCTACCTCGGCGGACAAACCGACAACGCACTCATGCGAATCACCGATTTCATCTACGGCATCCCACTGATTCCATTCGCCATCGTTCTCGTTGGAGTGTTCGGAATCGACTTCTTCGTCACGATATTCATCATCGGAGCGGTTCTGTGGCGGGGAAGTGCCCGTGTCCTTCGCTCGAAGGTCTTGCAGATAAAGCAACGACCGTACATTCTCATGACGAAGGCGAGTGGTGCCAGCACACCGTACATCATCTTCAAGCACATCGTTCCGAACGTCGGGTCGATGGTTATCCTCTTCTTCGCGATGGGGATTGGATACGCGATTATCGCACAGGCTGGCTTGGCCTTCGTCGGTGTTTCGGACCCGTTCATCCCCTCCTGGGGAATCATGATTCGGAACGCGTACCGGTCGGGGTTAGTCGCTGACGCGTGGTGGTGGTCACTTCCGCCAGGAGTGTTGATTTCTACGACCGTGTTGTCGGCAATCATGCTGGGGCGACGATTCGAAGTGCTGTCTGGACAGACTGACGACGCCATGCTGGAGATGGGATAAATGACAGAACCATTACTCGAATTCCGAGACGTAACGATCCAATACCAGACGAACCGGGGACCAATCACTGCAGTTTCCGGTGCCTCGTTCAGTATCGAACAAGGGGAGTTCTCCGGGCTCGTCGGTGAGTCCGGAAGTGGAAAAAGCACGCTCGTGAAGTCAGTCATCGGCGGGCTCGACTCGAATGGCAGTGTCACATCGGGCAAAATCCTGTACAAGGGTGAAGAGATTCAAGATTACACCGAAGCCGAACTGAACAAACACATCCGCTGGAAGGAAATCTCGTACATCCCACAGAGCTCGATGAACAGTCTGGACCCACTCCAGCGTGTGAGCGAACAGGCGCTCGATATCGCCAGCGTCCACTCTGACCTCTCGAAGGCGGAGGCACTCGAGCGCTTCAGAGAACTGTTCGAAATCGTCGGCCTGTCACCCGATAGAATCGACGACTACCCACACCAGTTCTCTGGTGGGATGCAACAACGAGCGATCACTGCACTGGCGCTGTTCTTAGATCCTGCGCTCATCATCGCAGACGAACCAACAACCGCGCTGGACGTAATCATGCAGGATCAAATCTTCAAGTATCTCGACCGGGTGAAAGCCAGCACCGACACGAGCATGTTACTCATCACCCACGACATCAGCGTCGTGTTCGAGTCGTGTGAGCAGATAGCCGTCTTGCACGGTGGCCAAGTCTGTGAGAGTGGGTCGGTCGAAGACGTCTATCGGAATCCGACGCATCCGTACACGGTTCTCCTCCAGCGTGCGTTCCCCGACATCCGATATCCGGACAGACAACTCGAGATTATCGAAGGACATCCGCCAGAACAACTGGGAGAAGTCACTGAGTGCTCGTTCGTCGACCGATGTCCATGGGCTGTCGATGAATGCCATGAACACCCACCATCGCTCGATGGCGTGGCTGATTCCACTCAAAGCCATCAGTCAGCGTGTTATCGGAACGACGAGATGAGGGAGTTAAAAGGCGAGTTAGTGGAACTCGCGGGACTCACAGATGGAGGCGAACGAAATGACTGAGACACCGGTGTTAGAGATACGGAATCTGAAGAAATACTTCAATCGGAAAGAGGGGTTCATCAGTTCACTCCTCGGGACCACGAAGAAACCAATACGGGCGGTCGACGATGTCTCGATCGAGCTGAGAGAAAACGAGGTCCAAGGAATCATCGGTGAGAGTGGCTGTGGAAAGAGTACGCTCCTGAAGACGGTTATCGGCCTCAACGACCCCACTGGCGGAGATATCGTCTACAAGGGGAAGCGCCTCGCAGACTTCTCACAGGACGATTGGAAGGAGTTCAGGAAGAACGTCCAGATAATCTTCCAAAACCCGTTCGAATCGCTCGATCCGAAGTTCACGGTGCGCGAGTCGCTCGCCGAGCCGTTGAACATACACGGCATCGACTACTCCGAAGAACGAATTCACGAAGCCCTCGAGCGTGTCCAACTAAACCCTCCACAGAAGTATCTCGACCGGCTTCCGAAGCAACTGAGTGGTGGTGAGAAACAGCGGGTCTCGATTGCGAGGGCGATAATCGTCGAACCAGACGTCATCCTCGCCGACGAACCAGTCTCGATGCTCGACGTGTCGACACAGGCGGCGATTCTCAGACTGTTGTCTGACCTCACCGAAGACCTGGGACTCTCGATGATGTACATCTCACACGACCTTTCGACGGTCTCTGACATTTGCGATCAGATTCACGTGATGTACTTGGGGCGTGTCGTAGAGAGTGCACCGACGAATCAGATACTGGACAACCCGATGCACCCGTACTCACAGGCGCTCATCCAGGCGATCCCGATTCCAGACCCCTTCCACGACCGGCCTCGAACGCGATTGGAAGGGAGTCCACCGAGCCCAGAGGAACTCGAAGAAGGGTGCCGGTTCAAAGACCGGTGTCCAGACCGAATGCCGAGATGTGATACCGCACCGAAAACAGTCGAAGCAGAACCTGAACAGTTCACCGCATGCCACCTACATTACGAAGAATCAAACGTTCAGCCGAACGCAGACGCACCAGTCCAACAGGGGAACCAACTATGAACACTGACTCGAACCACTACGAAATCCCACAGGAGGGAGCACGATGAGCATGAAGCGCTACTTCGTCGTGAGAACCATCCAAACGGGTGTGCTTCTGCTGCTCATACTGACGTTCCTCTTCTTGCTCTTCCGGCTTATCCCCGGAAGTATCTCCGACCAACTGGTCTTCCAGGGGGCGAGTCCAGAAGCGGTCGCCGCATTCGAAGAGCAGTGGGGGCTGAACGACCCACTCCACATTCAGTACTGGCACTACCTCGTGAACATGGCCCAGCTCGACCCGGGCACGTCGCTTCACTACCGGAAACCGGTTTTGGAGTACGTCAAATACAAGATGTTCAACACGTTCATCCTCGTGGCTCCCGGCGTAACTGCCGGGTACCTACTCGGGACCTCGCTCGGGACCATGATGGGCATCAAACGTGATTCCATCTTGGAGAAATACGGCATCTTCCCAATTGTCGGGGTTGGGACGACTCCGTCGTTCTTCCTCGCGATTATTGGGGTCATCATCTTTGCAGGGTGGTTGAACCTCGTGCCCACGTCGGGAATGATAGCACCACAGGTTGCGGTCGAACTCGGAGAAGACGCCCCGTGGTGGAAGATATACACGACGGGCAACTTCCTCTGGCACTACATCCTGCCGTTCGGTGTCATCGCGATTAAATACATGTACGAACCGCTCCTCATCATGCGGACGAGCGTCGTGGAGGTCGCCGGACAGGACTTCCTCAAGTACCACAAGCTCACCGGCCTCCCGAGGAACCGGTGGGTTCGCCACCTGGGTAAGCACGCGATTATCCCCATCATCACGTTCTACCCAATCTCGCTTGGGCGGGCAATCAGTGGACTCGTCCTCATCGAAATCGTGTTCAACTGGCCGGGAATCGGAAATGCGCTCGTCGAGGCAGTGTTGCAACAGGATTACCCTGTCATCCAGTTCGTGTTCTTCCTCACGGCAGCGTTCGTCATCATCGGGAACTACGTCGTTGACATCGTCTATGGCATGATAGACCCCAGAATCAGTATCGCAGACTGAAGCTACCACCCGGTTCTCTTTCTTGGGTTGCGGTCGGAAGAAGAAAATCACACAGCACGCACGGTTAGGAGTTACACTGGTCGGCGTTCGGTAGTCGTCTAAAAAGACAGGGCGGGGAGAATCCGCCGTTGGCCTACTCGAACTGTGCGATGAGTTCCGGAACGACGTCGAACAGGTCGTCGACGACCCCATAATCCGCGATGTCGAAGATTGGTGCATTGGGGTCGGTGTTGATGGCGACAATCGTTTCAGCGCCCTTCATCCCGGCGACGTGCTGGACTGCACCGGAGATACCAATAGCGAGGTAGACGTCCGGCGTGACGACTTTTCCGGACTGGCCGACCTGACGACCCTTTTCGAGCCAGCCATCGTCGACGACCGGTCGCGATGCCGAGACGGTGGCGTCGAGTGCCTCTGCGAGGTCGAATATCAAGTCGAGGTTCTCCTCTTCTTCGATACCGCGCCCGACACTCACGAGGACGTCCGCTTCAGTGATATCGACATCTCCGCCAGCGACTGCTTCGAACCCGAGGACAGCGGTGACGATAGCGTCTGTTTCGATTACTGCGTCGAAGGGCTCCACCGGCGCGTCGCCGTCGGAATCCGTAGGAGAGTACTCACCTGGGCGGACCGTGACCACTGCTGCATCGTCGTCGACACCGACCACTGTCTCGACTTTGCCGCCGAAACGCTCACGGACGGCTTCGAGACCATCGTCACCCCACTCGACTTCGACGACGTCGCTGACGTACGGAAGGCCGAGTCGGGTCGCAACCGCAGGCGCGTAGTCGAGTCCGTTTACCGAGTTCGGGAGGAGGAGAACCGTCGGGTCAACTGCCTCGTGCAACTGCGTCACTGCCTGTGTGTAGACGTCGTGGTTGAACTCTTCGCCATAGTCGACGGTGTGAATCTGGTGGACACCGTCCAGAGAGAGTTCCTCGGCGAACGAGTCGATATCGCCACCGATGACCGCGACATCGAGGTGTCCGCCACTCTCGGAAGCTAGTTCTCGACCGGCGGTGACGAGTTCGAAGCTCACCTCACGAAGCGAACCTTGTCGGTGTTCCGCGACGACGAGTACGTCACTCATTCTGCGGTCACCCCCTCATCACGAAGCATCTCTGCAAGTTTGGCTGCCGTCTCGTCCGGTTCTCCTTCGAAGAGCGTCGCCGTGTCAGTCGCCTCAGGAACGCGCGTCGACTTTACGGAGAGCCGTCGCTTCAATACCGCAGGGTCGACATCGAGGTCAGCAAGGTCGAGCGCCAGAATCTCTTTCGTTTGTGCCTGCCGAATTCCACGAAGGCTTGCGTACCGAGGTTCGTTGATTCCGGTCTGAATGGTCAGTACACCGGGTAACGTCACGTCGGTCACTTCCTCGATGCCACCTTCCAACTCTCGACGGACGTGTGCAGTGCAAGCGTCTTCGTCGATTTCGAGAGCGTTGGCGACGGCCGCCCAAGCGACGTCCAGCTTGGCGGCAAGTGCAACCCCAGTCGCACCGAGGCCATCGTCGCTCGCCTGAACGCCAGTGAGCACGAGGTCTGGTGACTCTCGTTCCGCGACTGCTTCGAGAAGCGTCGCTTTGGTCTCGACATCGTGGAGCGCACCTTCGTCGAGTTCGTCGTCCCAGACCCGAATTGCGCGGTCGACGCCTTTCGCGAGCACCATCCGTATCGTCTCTTCTGACTGCTCTGGGCCGATAGTGACGCTGACGACTTCGACATCGTCGTCGCACTGTTCGGCGAACGAGACACCCGCTTCTACGGCGTACTCGTCCCACTCGTTGAGGTCGTACTCGAGGAACGCTTCGTCGACACCGTCGGCTCCGACTTCGAAGTCGTCGTCGACGGTTGCCACTTGCTTCGCTGTGACAAGGACTTTCACAGCAGTATCTCTGCAGAATCTCGTGAAAAAGATTTAGAAATGGCTCAGACCTGCCGTCAACTCGCTATCATGGTCGTATGAGAGAAACAGCCACGGAGAGACTGCGACTCGTAACCAGCAGTTCAGCCACGACAACAACTGCTCCGCTCACACGCAATGCTCGCCTCGAGTAGCGTTTGTCATATGCCAACACTTATTGTGGCCTCAAGCGACGTGAAATCGATGTCTGCGACCTCATATGACACAATTGTCGTCGGAGTCGGTGGGATGGGTAGTGCGGCGGTCTACCAGTTGGCCAAACGTGGTGTTGACGTCCTCGGGGTCGAGCGCTACGACATCCCCCACAGTCGGGGGTCCTCGCATGGGGATACACGAATATTCCGACTAACCCAACCCGAACATCCGGAGTATGTCCCACTCGCACAACGAGCGCACGAACTCTGGCGGACGCTGGAAACGGAGTCAGGGACAGACCTACTGACGAAGACCGGGTCAGTCCACGCTGGACCGCAGGGAGGACGCATGGTCGAAGATGCTGTTCGGTCGTGCGAGGTCCACGATATCGACTACGAACTGTTGACCGGGGAAGCACTCAACGAGCGATTCCCGGGCTACAACCTCCCCGAAGAACATCATGCAGTGTATCAGCCAGACGGTGGCTTTCTGGCTTGTGAACGAGCGATTACCACCCACGTGAAACAGGCATTGAAGCACGGGGCGACAGTTCGTGCACGTGAAGCAGTCGAGAACATCGACATCGACGAATCCAGTGTCACCGTGAACACGACTCGTGGCACGTACACTGCAGACAATCTCGTCCTCGCTGCGGGTGCGTGGGCTGGGTCACACCTCGACTTCCTCGCAGACTTGTTGACGCCACAACGTCGCGTCTTGGGGTGGTTTCATCCTACGGAGCCAGCGCACTACCGTCCAGAGAACTTCCCGGTGTTCAGCATCGACGTACCAGAAGGGAGTTGCTACGGATTCCCCGTGTTCGAGAGACCGGGGTTCAAAATCGGCGTGACACCGAAGTCTCCCGAAGCAATAGACCCCGACGAGTGGAACGAAGAACCGACACTCGACGACGAGCAACGACTGCGGCGGTTCCCGGAGAGATACTTCCCGGGTGCGGTGGGCGAGACGATGAGGCTCGCGTCCTGTATCGTCACCTACTCGCACGACGGACATTTTTACCTCGACACTCACCCCGAGTACCCACACGTATCGGTCGCTGCTGGCTTCACCGGTCACGGATACAAGTTTTGTAGCGTCGTTGGTGAGGTGTTAGCTGATTTCGCGACAAAGGGAGACACCGAGAACCCGATCAGTGTCCACCAATTCGACGGCCGACTGTAGGAGAGGAGTACAGGCCTTACGTTCACAGTCGGTACAAACCAAACAGTCTCGCCATGTGTCCGTTCCGGGGCTCATTGCTCGGCGAAAAATTACGAGTTTACACAGGATAGAATACGTGACACGACCTGAGTAAAATATTTATGAGTAGTTCTGGTAGAAATCGTTGTCTCTGGAGACAGAGAACAGAGAGAGGCTAGAGTACGCCCGAGGCAGACACGTCATACTTGTGGTGGCACACTAATGGGTTGTCTGTTGGCGGGTTGGATACTCATCGAGGGACAGTTAGCTCCCACATCGGCCCCTTTTCACGAGTGCACACCAACTCTCGAGGAGAATAGCATCAATCCACTACTAGCTCTGCGGCTGTCTCCAGTTTAGATGAACAGACACGTCGACCCAAGCGAAGAGTGTATCCGGACGACAATTCATATCACAAAATCCGACATTAGCTTCAAGTATTTGTAAAATTATAATTTCACCAGATAGTTGGTGGGTCAGTGTAGCGAATGGGAGCGAAGCCATTACCAGTAGTTTTTCAGTGATAAACTGCATAGTTCCTTGCGTCAGTAATGAAGTCCAGTACAATACAGAGATGTTTCGAGATATTTCCTGAGAAGTAGAATCTATGTCACACAGAGAGTGTTGGCAATACTCGTACAAAACACTAGATAGAGATAGTAAGTATCAGAAAATTAGATATGACAGTATATTTTCTCTGGAGCAAACAGAGCCGACCTACGTATCTGGGCCAGACAGCAACCCCTCCACAGCGTTCGTGTATCGGACACCAGACCAGCAACAGTTGACGAAGCGTTCATGTATCGGTAAGATGAGTGTGCTGACATGGACCGCGAGACGCTCGCACAGGCATTAGAGTACGCAGACCTCACGTCGTACCAAGCCGACGCCTACCTCACGCTCTTGACGATGGGCGCTTCACCCGCCATCGAGGTGGGTCGCGAAAGTTCTGTTCCCGTCTCGCAAATCTACGACGTCCTCCGAAGTTTGGAGTCGAAGGGGTACGTCGAAACGATCGAACGGGAGAAACTCTACGTCCGACCGTGTGACCCTGACACCGCGATGGCAGACCTGGAAACACGGGGCGAACTCCTTCACGACGCCGCCGAAGAAGTTCGCGAACGGTATCAGACGCCGAAACGGATGGATGCACGAGTTGGCGTCACGAAACGTGTCGAGACAGCGGTCGAAAGCGCACAGAACCTCATCGACGAAGCCGAGACGGTCGTCGAAGTTGCTGGGACGTTCGAACAACTGGAATCACTCTCGTCTGCGCTTCGTGCGGCCCGAGAGCGTGGTGTTGTCGTCCGTGCATCCGTGTACCTCGACGACGGTCAAGAGCCTGACGAGGAGTTCGACCCAAACGGAGTCATCTCTGAACTGCGGGCGTGTACTATCCCGGGGCCGTTCCTCGTCGTCATCGACCGACATCGGACGTGTTTCGCACCGAACACGCGTTCAGACGAGGACTACGGTGTTCTCGTCTACGACCGTATCCTTCCGTTCGTGTTTCACTGGTACTACCTGACGTGCCTGTGGAACCACTACCCAACGGTCTATGTGGACGAGCGCGACCGATTCACCTACGTCACCATCGAGGAACTCATTCGAGATTGTTTACCTCTCTGGGACGAGGGGTACAATCTCGGTGTCGTCGTCGAAGGAATCGACCTCTCGACCGACACCGAAGTCACCGTCGAAGGGACTGTCACCGACGTTTCGTTCCACGAAGACTACCGTCGATGGTCGCGTGTAACACTATCAGACCTCGCGTCGTACAAGAGCATCGCACTCGACACAGACGACGGCATCGTCGTCGTCGGGGGATGGGGCGCAGTGTTCGAAGACATCGAGATGCGGACGGTCTCACTGGTCGATATCGACCTCGGAGAGACGCTGCAGACCATGTGACAAAAATCGAGTGAGTGAGTCCCCAAACGCCCCTCAGAGTCCGGGCAAACCTGTTTTTGAAAATCGGTCGGTGCTGAACGGTGCAAGACGCCTCGGCCGTTCACCTTCGATCGCCCACGTTGCGAGCAGTTGGTTGACAGCGAGGGAAATCGCAAACCCGTGGCCAGTCCATCCAGTACCGATTATCATGTTAGTCGCACCAGGGAGCGTATCGATAATCGGGATGTGATCGACAGTGGCGGTTTCTCGCCTGCTTGCATCCGCAGTTTCGAGTTGTACGTCCTCCAGCACAGGAAACACCGCACGTGCCTCAGCTGCATTCCCCTGAACACGCTCGTCGATGGTGATTGCTTGATTGGTGTCGTCGTCCCACTCTCCTCGCCACCCACCAGAGATCATCACTCGGTTATCAGAGAGTACTTTGAGTGCCAACCGCCGATGGTCGTGCCCGATGAGATGATTCACAGGAGCCTCATCCATCGGTTCGGTCGCGCTCACTTGCGGGAACGTCTCCCAGACGGGAAGGGTGATACCCAGTTCGGATTCGACGAGTTTGGGAACGTGTGCATTCGAAAGAAGGAGTACCGCTTTCTCGACCTCGAAGCGTTCTTCGTCAGTCACGAGTGCAGTCACTCGGTCGCCATCGCGTTCCACTCCACGGACAGGAGTGTGTTCTCGGATGGTTGCACCGAGTTCTGCGGCGGCAGCGGCCAGCCCCCGAGTGGTTGCGGTCTGGTCAGCAACGCCATCGTTCGGGCAGTACAGTGCGCCAACGACATCGTCACTAAGTTCGGGTTCAAGTTCTCTAACAGCGTCTCCTGTCAGGACCTCTGTCTCGACTCCAAACTCGTTTTGAACGTTTGCCCGTGCCTGTGCACTGGCAAAGCCGCCTTGGAGACCGCCAGTCTCGCGTTCGAACAGGCGCAGATGTCCCGTCCGTTCGTATCCCGTTTCCGCACCAATTCTGTCCGAAAGCGTTGGCCACAGGTCGTACGCCAAGTTCATCAACGGAAGTTCCCGAAGGTCGCGGCCGTTGGCCCTCACGCCGCGTTTTCCGAGACCACCAGAGGCGCCACTCGCGATTTCTTCAGCCTCCAAAAGCAAGACATCTTCACCACGTGATGCGAGTTCCCACGCAGTCCCTGCACCGTACACCCCACCACCGACAACTATGTAATCATATGCCATGGTTGAAAGTAACATCCTTGGACTATCGTTTAAACATTCCCCCACCCCACAACGAGTATGTCCAACTTATCGTCGATGTTCTACATTCAGTTTCCGTACGACACGTTCGGTCGGTTCCAATCTGGATAGTACTCGCAGATAGTCCAGGGGTGGGCCAAAGAGGAGAAACGGCACTCGCCAATAGACGCTACGACTCCGAGAAATCAGAGAACCCGAAACACGCGAACCGTATCGCGCTTGCCCGGTTCTTTGAGCAGTTGGGCGAGGCCGAGTTGCGAGAACACCTGCTTCCAGTTACGATGAAACAGCGGGAAGTCGTCGTTGACGTAGCTCACTTCTGCACCCTCTCGACCGCGGTGTGGGCTGTTTCCTTCGTTCTCCGCGGTGATGAGCAGGTCAGAAGAGACGCGAGCTAACTCCTCGAAGACCCACGTGTCGTCAGGGTGGACGTGCTGGAGCGTTTCGACCGAGTAGACGACGTCGAACTGGTTATCGTCGAATTCGGGGACGAGTTCTTCGATGGCACCCGTGTGGAACGTCCCCGTCTCGGCGAGTTCAGGGAAGTACTCTGCCATCACGTCGAACGACTCGTCGTTGAGGTCGATGCCAGTGAGGTTCTCGTAGCCGTGGTCGAGAAGGTGGGCGAGGTGGCGGCCAGAACTGCACCCAACTTCGAGGATGTTGGCGTCGTCGCTCACGTAGAGGTCGAAGACCGTCGCGAGTGTCTCGCTCACCTCGTTTGGTCCAATCTCGGCGTAGTACGCAGGAGAGAAGTCTCCCGAGCGTTCGGCCCACCCACGGTGGTTCTCATCCGGGTCCATACACGGCGGAACGTGGTCGAAGAGTAAAGGCCCCCCGGAGTCGGTGTCGAAACACGTGACGGAGCGACAGCGTTAGGTGTCGGCCCGCTCGCCGAGTCTCACACCGACGAGTGACCCGATTGCTGACCGCAACCCATCCCAGTCGAATCTGTTGTCGTCGAGTCGGTCGTACTCCTCACAGGCACACATCTCGAACACTCGCGCCTGAACCTCGTCCGTCGTTACGGGCTTCCCTCGCCCCTCGACAGCATCGATTGCCCGTTCGAGTCGGGTGTCGGTTACGACCGTGTTCGCGACCGATTTTGGGTCTCCACGGATGGGTTCACGAGCACTGTGCTCGGCGACAGTCGCGTTCTCTACCACTGCGCTGCCTCCGCGTCGGTTCTCGACGATGACGCCTGCTGCTGGCCCATCGTACCAGAGAGAGTCGGGAATCGCGTAACGGTCTGGATGAAAGTCTCTGACGTTCACCTCCTTCTGGAAGGTGTTCAGCGGCGGTAGACCGAGTCGCTCGAACACCTGTTCAGCTCTGTCGATTGGAAGGAATCGTTCGGTTGTCTCGTTCCAGATGCTCCGCCCCAGAAACGCGGGGGTTCGGCCCCAGTCGTAGTCGACTCCGACGTTACACGGCGCCACACCAAAGAAAACGAACGCTGCAGGGTCGTCGACGGCGTCGTGGAAGGCATCACGGTCGAACTGTTCTCGAACGCGACGGACCGCATGTTGGTACGGTGGCGGTACGTCGTCGAAGACGCGTTCTCGGTCACCGAACACGAGGAGCCCCGACGACGTCATCTGAAACCGCATTCGAAGCCCACACACGTACTCACGAAGCCAGAGGTGGCCACTCGAGAGTACCTCGTCGGGGGCGTCGGCGAGTTGCGGAGTTAGTGGATACGGCCTCATGAGCTAGCTACGACCACATTTCTCTGCAGGGACAAATACTGTTTCCCGTGTCCCTCTGTTCACGACGATGTCTGACTCGGCGCTTACCCAGCCACGGTGACGTAAAGACGTTCGCGCATCTACTAGTGGAGAAGTCCCCTGATGAGTTCGCTCTCGACACCCACCGACCTCTCGTCCGAGTTCCTCAACGCTGTCAAACGTGGTGAGGACAGTGAACAGTATCGAGCGGAACTGGCAACCGTCGATAGCGCACAGTTACCACCGGCAGAGCAACCGAACACGGCAACTGCCTTCTGGGTCAACGTGTACAACGCGTTCGTCCAGCGAGACCTGAAATCAGACCCATCGTTGTACGAGAGTAAACGTCGGTTCTTCGGGCAAAGGCGGCACGCCATCGCGGGCACCGACCTGAGTCTCGACGATATCGAACACGGTATCCTCCGGTCGTCGAAGTGGAAGTACGGACTTGGGTACGTGCCCCGACCGTTCGCCAGCGAGTTCGAACGCGAGCATCGACTCCCAACTGTCGACCCCCGAATCCACTTCGCACTGAACTGTGGTGCTGAAAGTTGCCCCCCAATCGCCGCGTACTCCGCGAACGCGCTCGATAGTGAACTGGAAACGAGTACTGCGTCGTTCCTCCAACAGTCGTCGCGATACGACCGCGAAACAGACTCCGTCTGGGTGACGCGACTCTTCGTCTACTATCGTGGTGATTTCGGCGGCAGAAGCGGAATCTACGATATCCTCGAACGGTACGACGTCATCGACGAAGGCGAGCGCCCCCGTGTTCGGTACGACACGTACGATTGGACGCTCCACAGGGGTATGTATCGAAACCACTGACGCTCGTTCGTGGCCGGTCTTCGGGGAAGTCTCGCTTCGTCCATCAAAACAACCAACTCACATTCAGACTCACACCAATAGAACGACAACCTCTGCGACGGGGACAAATGCGGAGACGGCGATGGGAATCAGATCAGAAACGAAAGACGGCCATGTACGGATACGGTCTGTCGTCCGGTTAACGTCTTCGAGGAGACTTATCTCACCAACGACGCTCGAGTCGAGAGTCGTTCCTGCGGTCCATCCGACGAGCAGTTCGTCGCGGCGCTGGTCGATTTCATCGATCAAGTGACGCTTTCCGGTGACGATGTGGAGGTGAATTACCCAGATTGGTACGGCGAAGATGAGCAGTCCCACGACGATGAGGACGGAGACCAAGAAAAGATGGAGTGCTAGACCGGGCGACGTGGGAGCGCCGCGGGTCGTGAAAGGCTCCAAGAGTGAAATCCCAGAGTCGAGCCAATAGTAGACTACGAGCACGGTCACACCGACGAACCAACTGACTGCGACGGAGACACCGAGGCTAGCGACGGGTTCGAACTGGCTCGCGGCAGTGTGGAGGTTCGAAATTTTGAACGTACGAAGCGCGGTTAACAGCCGAAGGTGGAGGAGAAACAGGAAGATGGCAACGAATCCGAGGAAGACCAACCATACGTTGAGGTAGATGAGGACGAGGTCCCAGCCAAATCGTGGGTCGAGTCCGTTTCCAACCACGATAAACACGGGTTCGAACACGACGAACGTGATGAGGACCAGTTTACCATCGACCACACGGTTGCCCCGAATTCGATACATTCGGTCGAGATATGTGTCGACGAGGGTTCGGTACCGCTCACGTTCGTCGACAGCAAAGCACGCTTCCACAGAATCCCAGATGTACGTGTAGGCGACAGACCACTGGCCGATGATGAGCAGTTCGATAAAGATACCAACTGTGCCCATCACCGCTGAGAGGCCAAGGAAATTCACCTCGAAGAACGACCACCCGTCGAACGGGCGGTTCAAAAACAGATACGAGGACCACTGACCGACGATAACCGAGAGCACGAGTCCGACTGCGAAATAGGCGACACTCAAGAGCGCTGCGCGTCGGACGACCGAACCGAGGTCACTTGATGGAAACAGCCGTGACACCCACGTTCTCCGATACGGGTGCGTGGAGTCGCGACCGCTGTCGTCTGCCGGCCTTCGGCCAGACAGCCGGTCGTCTCGTCTCCGGTTCATCATGACATAATATACTACACAACAGCGGATGAACACTCCGGCACCTCACCAGCCTGCTGTGAGACACACGTCCGAGACTGCAGCCGAGTCGTGGGTCATCTCTCGTCGTACAGGTTGTAGTGGGTTCAATCGGCAGAATTTGTCAGCCGAAAATACAGATTCCCGAACGCTCTTTAGCGAAACGGCCCGAACGGAAATGTGAACGATACGAACCGTCGATGGTACCTCGCAGAGCGGCCAACTGGAGAGCCAGATGCAGAGAGCTTCGAACTCAGAGAAGACGACGTACCAGAAATTACTGCTGGAGAACTCCTCGTACGCGTCACGTATCTGTCTGTAGACCCGTACATGCGCGGTCGGATGCGAGACAGAAAATCGTACGCTGAGCCCTGGGACGTCGGAGACGTACTCAAAGGGAGAATCGTCGGTGAAGTTATCGAGAGTAACAGCGAGCAGTACGACGAGGGAGACTTCGTCACCGGTGAAGGGACGTGGGCAGAGTACAGTGTCCTCGATGCAGATGATGTTGTCCCGGCGGACCCCGAAGTTGCTGACTTACCAGCCTATCTCGGCGTGCTCGGAATGCCGGGCCGGACAGCGTACTTTGGGTTGCTCGATGTCGGCGAGCCTCAGCCCGGAGACACAGTTGTCGTTTCCGGCGCAGCAGGAGCAGTTGGGTCGGTTGTCGGGCAGATTGCGAAATTGAATGGCTGTCGCGTTATCGGCTTCGCCGGGTCAGATGAGAAGACGCGCTGGCTCACCGAGGACCTCGGATTCGACGCCGCAGTGAATTACAAAGAGACCGATGACTATCGGAGTGCACTGGATAGCGTTGCACCAGACGGAGTCGACGTCTACTTCGACAACGTCGGTGGGCCGATTACGGACGCGGTGTTCACGAAACTGAACCTCGACGCACGTGTGGCAGTCTGCGGGCAAATCGCGTACTATAACGACGAGACAGTGCCGACAGGGCCGCGGAAGTTGCCCATGCTCATCGCACCACGAGCGAAAGTTCAAGGGCTCCTCGTGAGCGACTACGCGACTCGGTTTGGGAAGGCGAACGAACAACTCGCAACGTGGGTTGCGAACGGAGAGATAACCCACCGTGAAACAACCGTCGAGGGGTTAGAGAACGCACCGGACGCATTCCTCGGACTGTTCTCCGGCGACAACATCGGGAAGCAGGTCGTCCGAGTGGCCGAGTGAAACCAGTGTAATCACAGGAAACTGGTAAAGCGGAGGGGCAACGGTGCCCAGCACGACGACTAGCTGTACGCGCCGGGCACCGAGTTCGATACCGCTCTACTCGACCAGTTCGAACGTCTCGACAGCAGTGACGTCGTCGGCCGCGTGGCCAATCTGCACCTCGAACTCACCGGGTTCTGCGGCGTACGCGTCGTCGGCAGTCCAGAACTCGAGGTCAGCCGTCGTCAGTTCGAACGAGACGGTCGTCGATTTACCAGCGTCGAGGTCGACGTTCTCGAAGCGGACCAGCTCTCTGACCGGTCGTGCTCGGCTGCCAATCACGTCTCGGATGTACACCTGAACGACCTCGGTTCCAGCCCGGTCACCAGTGTTTTCGACAGTAATGTCGACGGAAAGCGTCTCTTCGGCAGTGATCGTTGCTGCATCGAGAGACAGGTCGGTGTACGCGAAGGTGGTGTAGCTCTCACCGTGACCGAACGCGTACAACGGTTCGTTCGGGATATCGATATACCGGGAGACGTACTTCTCACCGTGGTTTGCCGGCGGTTCCGTCAGGTCCACGTCGGCGTCCTCTGCTGGCCGGCCGGTTTTCAGATGGTTGTAGTAGATGGGAATCTGGCCTTCGGTGATTGGGAAGGTCATCGGGAGTCGACCCGATGGGTTGTACTCACCCAGGAGCACGTCGGCGATCGCGGGGCCAGCCTCGATACCCGGGAACCACGCTTCGAGGATTGCAGGGACGTGCTCAGCCTCCCAGTTGAGCGCCAACGGCCGGCCGTTGAACAGCACGGTGACCACGGGCGTCTCCGTCTCGACGAGGGCTTCGAGCAGTGCACGCTGGTCGCCAGGCAGGTCGATGTGGGCGCGACTCGCCGCCTCACCACTTTGGCTGTAGCGCTCGCCCACGGCGACGACAGCGACGTCTGCAGACCTGACAGACTCGACTGCCGCCTCCAGCTGCTCGTCGCTGACAGAGCCATCCAGGTCGCTTCCTTCAGTGTACGTCAGGTTCTCAATGCGGTCCGTGAGTGTCGTCCTGAGCGTTACCACGTCGTCTGGGTTGCCTTCGGCACGCCAAGCACCGAGCATGTCAGTGGCACTGTCTGCGAGTCCGCCGACGAGTGCGACTTCCTGGCCATCATCCAGTGGCAACAGACCGTCCTCGTTTTTCAACAGGACCTGAGACTCACGAGCAACTTCACGGGCGGCCTCGCGGTGCTCGTCGGTGAGGGTCCGTTGAGACTGTCGCTCCTCGTCGAAGTACCGGTAGGGGTCCTCGAACAGACCCAACACAGCTTTGACGGTTAGCAGACGTCGGACCGCCTGGTCGACGAGCGACTCGTCGACGACGCCGTCTTCGACCAGTTCGACTAGCTCGGTTACGTAGGCACCGCTGACCATGTCGACGTCAGAGCCGGCCTCGATGCACGCCTGTGCCACGTCACGCAGGTCCCCGGCGACGCCGTGGTTGACGAGTTCACCGAACGAGTTCCAGTCAGATACGACGAGGTCTTCGAAGCCGAGTTCGCTTCGTAGTAAGTCGTCGACGAGCGCTTCGTTGCTGCTCGCCGGGATGCGGTCGTAGAGGCTGAACGCGTTCATCACACTGCCGACGCCCGCTTCCAGACAGGCTTCGAACGGTGGGAGGTGAACTTCTCGGAGGTTCGTCTCGGAGATGTCGACGGTGTTGTACTCGCGGCCAGCCTCGGAGGCACCGTAGCCGACGTAGTGTTTCGCGCAGGCGAGGATTGTGTCGTCGGCAGTGAGGTCGTCGCCCTGAAATCCACGGACGCGTGCGTTCGAGATTTCACCGGAGAGATATGGGTCCTCACCTGCCGCCTCCATGACACGGCCCCAGCGAGGGTCACGACCGACGTCGACCGACGGTGCGAACGTCCACTGAACCCCGTTTGCAGCCGCCTCGGTCGCAGCGACGCGAGCCGACAACTCCGCCATTTCCGGATTCCACGACGCCGCTTCGCCGAGTGGAATCGGGAAGATCGTTCGGTGACCGTGGATGACGTCCAGCGCCAGCACGAGCGGGATTCCGTGGTCGGACTCTTCGACTGCGAGTTTCTGGAACTTGCGGGCCTCTTCGAGGTCCGCGAAGTTGAGGACCGAACCGATGTCACCATCCAGAATTCCCTGTTCGACGTCCATATCACCGACAGCAGTCCCCGTTGCGAAGTCGGCGTTCACCTGATTCAGTTGCCCTACTTTCTGTTCGAGAGTTAGCTCAGAGAGAAGTGTCTCGACCTGTTCTTCGATTTCGGCCCGCCGCTCAGCCGAGAACTGATCGAGCAACGACAGCGTCTGCGTTCCCATATGCGATAGCTACTCTGCACCTGTATAAACTACTGGCTCTGTTCAAGACCTCGACACGTGGTCAGTTTCGCCGGTCGGGCTGGACACAGAGCACAGATGTGCGGGTAGCACACAGCCTGCACGGAGTCAGGTAGTCCTCGACGACCACCGCTAACAGAGTGACTCAGCAAGGCTGTGCACTATATTTCTTCGAGGGCGATAGTCGATGTGTGTTTGGTCGAGTGAACGATCAAAATAGGTGTTTGAAGTGAATCTAGTATATAAGCTATGCGGTTGGTTTATATATTTGTAACCCTTACCCATGGTAAGCGTAGTTGGCCCGGAAGGTATCGAAACCACCGGGAGAACACCTTATTCGTATCATGAGTTCAGCAGAAATCAACACCGAGAGAGAGCAGTTCAGACAGACCATCACCGAAAAAGAGGTCAACCGGAAAGAACACACCGAGTGCCCAGAATGTGGCGGGCATCTCACGACAGACGCGGAGCACGCTGAAACGACCTGTGCCACCTGTGGCCTCGTCGTCGACGAGAACCACATCGACAGAGGACCCGAATGGCGGGCCTACGATGCATCAGAGGAAGGAGACAAGAGTCGGGTAGGTGCACCGACGACCAAACTCCTCCACGACAAAGGGCTGTCGAGCCACATTGGGTGGGAGAACCGCGATAGCTACGGGAACGCGTTGAGCAGTCGCCAGCGACAACAGATTCAGCGACTCCGCACGTGGGACGAACGGTTCCGAACACGCGACCACAAAGAGCGCAATCTCAAACAGGCACTCGGGGAGATCGACCGCATGGGAAGTGCGCTCGGACTCTCAGACGAGGTTCGAGAGACTGCGAGTGTCATCTACCGTCGTGCCCTCGAATCGAACCTCCTTCCCGGCCGGACTATCGAAGGGATTGCCACCGCATCGCTGTATGCGGCCGCACGGCAGATGAAGACTCCCCGGAGCATTCTCGAAGTGGACGCTGTGAGTCGAGTCGACGAAATCGAATTCAAGCGGGCGTACCGGTATATCGTCCGAGAACTCGGACTGGCCGTCATGCCCGCGAGTCCACAGCAATACGTGGGACGTCTCGCTTCGGAGCTCGACATCGACTCGGAGACTGAACGTCTCGCTCGCGACATGCTCAAAGTCGCCGAAGGGACTGGGGCGTTCACCGGCAAGAGCCCCATCGGTCTCGCTGCCGCCGCCATCTACGCTGCAGGAAGACTCGCCGACAAAAACCTGACTCAAGACGAGGTCAGCGACGTCGCCGACGTCAGTACAGTCACCATCCGAAATCGGTATCAGGAACTTCTCGACGTGTACGAAGAGGACCAGGCACGCGCGGCCCGAAACTAACGCAACGACTACTGGTCGAACACTGGCTCTTCACTCGATTTCTCTTCGGACCACACTTTCTCCGAACGGTCTTTGTCCTCCCAGTCTACGTATCCGTCTTCGAGCATCTCGATAACTGCCTGACCGAGGTCAGTCAACTCAGTCCTGACCTTCGAGGAGATATCTCTCCCATCTGGCCACTCGTCTGGGACTGGTGGGATTACGAACCGGAGTCTCGTCTCGACAGGGTCCCAGAAGAAATCGATCTGCTCGACCAATCCCCGTTCGAGAATCGCCTCGTACTCCGTTTGCGAGAGGTCCGTGTACTCCGCCCACTCTTCGAACGCTTCGTTCCACGCACCATCCCCTAAGAATCGCTCTAACTCTTCTCGGCGGAGGTCACTCTCGCTTCCGATTACTTCGCTTGCTGCTAATTCGCTTGGAGTCCCCTGATTCGTCAGGTCGGGGTGGTTTGGGCTCTCGACATCCAGTGCCATAGGAGTGAGGTTCGCCTTCTAAGACGTTAAATGACATCCTCATTTCACGATATGAGCGGTGTTTCCAATAGCACTGTGATCGCCGACGTAGATGGAGTGCTCGAAGGCTGTCGTGATGATTTTCTGGACTCCGAGAGCGCAGACGGCAATACTAAATAGTGTGTGAAAATATACGACAATCCCTAGACAGCAGGTTGGCAAGGGCACTCATGACACACGTGACGATAATCGGGGCAGGTGCGATTGGTGTGAGCGCCGCGTACCACCTCACAGGGCAAGGAATCGACGTATCGGTTGTGGACAAAGGTCACGTCGCAGGTGAAACGACTGGAAAGGCGGGCGGCCTCGTGTTCCGACAACTCCACGAACCAGCAGACGTCCGCGCGATGGGCTACAGTATCGACTTCTTCCGGGACCTTTCTGAGGAAGACAACCATTTCACGTACCACGAGGTCGGGTTTCTCCGAACAGGGACCGAAAGAGAGCGCCCAGCCTTCGAACGAGAAGTGGCGATGCAGCGGCGCGAAGGTGCAGACGTTCGACTCGTCGAACCAGCAGAGATTCGGGACATCTATCCGACCTTGTCTCTCGACGGCGTGACTGTGGGAACGTACGCATCCGAAGATGGGTATGCGGATCCACACACGTTCACGACGACGCTCCTGGCTGCGGCACAGGAGTGTGGTGTCGACTACAGACCGGGAACCATGGTAACCGACATCGACGTCTCTTCGACTCCGACTGTCGAAACTGAGTCGGGAACGATTCGAACCGACGTCGTCGTCATCGCTGCAGGGCCGTGGTCACACCACGTTGCGGCGTTGGCAGACGTCGAGTTACCAGTGAAACCATACCGCGCACAGGCGCTCGTCACGACTCCCGTAGATTTCGAAATCGGGACTGTCTACGACGCACACGAGGGCGTCTACTTCCGGTCGGAACAGAGCGGTGGCCTCCTCGTTGGAGATGGGACAGAAGAAGTCGAGTCGGACCCAGATGGGTACACCCAGACTGCTGACTTCGAGTTCCTCGTGGAGACGAGCGACGTCGTCGAGCAACGATTACCCGTAGACGACGTAGGAATCCAAAACGCGTGGGCGGGACTGTGCACCGCCACTCCAGATGGCCGCCCGCTCGTGGGACAACCTACGTACGAACCCGGAGGTGACACCGGTCCAGACGGTCTCCTCGTCGCAGCAGGGTTGCAAGGCCACGGGTTCATGCGGTCACCAGCAGTCGGACGTGCAGTGGCAGACATCATCTGCGATGGTGAAAGCGAGTATCCCGAGTGGAAGCCAAGTCGCTTCGACGAACACCCCGGTGACTTCGAAATCGAAGAGATGCTGAAAATCGACGGAAAGCATCCAGAGATGGAGTGACAGTACAGTATCTCCGAGAGAGCCGCGTCCGAACGTGTCTCCCTCCTGAGTCGATATGAAAAATGCGCCGTCGGTGGGTGTGCCCTCCCTATTCAGACCACCATGGAGACCCAACACTTAGCTGAGTTGGGTCGCAATCACTTCTCGCGACGTCACGAGGAAGTGGATTCCCCAGATATTGAATGATATCTGAAGATGAGCGTTCGTTTGGCTTTCATCGTCCTCGTTGACGAGCGTCACCAATGCCTCCACGTCGAGGACGTCGTAGAGAAGTGCTGACGTTCTGTCTGGATCGATTCCGAGTTCTATCGCTGAGCCGACGAGAGCGTCGATGATTTGCCCGTCATCACTCATCGTTCCATCGTTCGTTTTGCCTCCGACACAGCGAGTGGTTTTCTTCATTAGTTACCCTATCTTTGGGAGAATACTGACGGGAGCATTCTCACAATCCATACTATCGTTGATACCATATAGATGCACTATTGCTGACTATCACGTCAAGCGTGAGAATTATTTCAGAAACTCGCAGGCCCACCTCGAATACTGGCTCACCATACCGCGTTCACCGCTCATCAATTACGAAGTCAGCACCGCCCTGAAACCCCCGATGACCAGCCGGTCGAGTGCGCGAGTCGCTGCACCAAACGAGACGAAAAAGACAATCATCACGACGAATGCGAGAAGGTCAAACCTCGTGATGTCGAGGGTGCCAACTATCTGAATCATCATGATTCCGGCGTCTACAGCACGTTCGAACGACCACGCTGCGATGGCACCCCCGAGTACCACGGCACCGACGTACAGCAGTACCAACGTTCCAGATGGGGTACCGCCTTCCCGAGTACTTCGCTCGACATCCCCACGAGACCCGACACCGAGCGCCGCGAGCTGTCGTCGTAGTTGGTCCAAGATAGTCACCACAAAGATGAACCACAGCAACGCTGCAATTCCGAACCCGATAGCCGACGCTGACAACCCTGGAATCGCCGTCGAAAACACCGCCACGATGGTTGGCGTCGCTCGCTCTACGAAGATGTAGAACACGACGAACCCGAGAATGGAATCGATTGGGCCGTACGCTGGAAACGACCGTCCCTTGCGGGTACCGACGCGCGAATCCACGTAGGTGCTCATACTGGATATTCACCACAAAGGAGCATCAAATAGCATCCCAATTGTCATCCACCGAGAGAGGTGAGACATCGACCCCACGATTCGAGTCGCAGTGGTCATCCTTGCTCCTCTATGAGTCTCTGTTTCGTGGTGGCCGAACAGGTGGGTGTTTCTGTCGAGTGTTGGGAGATATGTCTCGCCGAGAAGAAGCAGTTAGGAACGCTAGTGACCTAACTACCGAATACATGGATATTATAATTAGCTGATAAGTATGTCAGTTCAATTCGAGAGTGTGCTGCTCCATCCAATGGCGATTCATCGAAGTGAGAATATCCAAAGAACTACTAAAATTGTATATATCCCCCAATATAAATGCAGTTTTAGAGGAAACTGAATTGCCAGTTATTCACTTTATTTGAACCTATAGCAACAGAAAACGACCCTCCCCGAAAATACAAAATAATTGCAAATACTTCACAATATAGTATAGAAGAGTACTGAGATAGTTTCACGATTAATCGGATACTGGTACAGTAGTTACGGGGGAGTGATTTGTGGCAATATTAGTAGTATCGATAGTAGATACTACTTCTATCTACTCAAAATAATTATCATATCTTGGCAGCCAGTTCACAGTTATCAGAGTGCAGGATTGTCCATTACACCCATACATCAGTAATTATAGATTGTCTGACGATACGGCACTATCCGGTACGCGATGCGATCTTGCCTTCGCGAGTTGTACTGCCACCACGTGAGTTGGTTCGCTCGAACGACCTGCCAACGTACCGTATCAAATCATATGTACAGATGACTAATCTATGTAAGAACAACTCCCTTCGGTCCCGCTAGAACGCCCAGAGACGAAAAGAATACACAGCCAGTCAGTATGCCCTCACACACAACTCGACGAGACGGAACACGGTACTATTTCATTAGCGACCTCCACATCGGTGGGGACGAGCAACTCCAACACGTCGAGTTCAAAGACGAACTCGTCTCGTTTCTTCGCAACCTCGAAAGAGGCGACGAGAACGCAGAGCTCATCGTCAATGGCGACGCGTTCGGGTTGTGGGAGTACACCGACCTCGAAGGGATGGAAAAATTCGACGCACTCGTCGACCGGTACCCCGACATCTTCGAACAACTCAGAGCAACCGGTGAGCGGATTCCAATCACGTTCATCCCCGGAAATCACGATTACGAACTCGCGTGTTATCCAGCGTACGTCGACCGTCTGGCCGAGTACAACGTCACGCTCGAACAGGAAGTCGTTATCATGCGCAACGTCGGTGAACGCCTCATCTGGATAGAACACGGACAACAACGGGACCCGAACAACGAGAGCCCAGAGTTTGGGAACCCATACGCGAACCCACCGGGCTACTTCGTGAATCAACACATCACGAGTCGAGCGGGAAAACTCTCGGCACGGGGGAGATTCAACTGGCTCAAAGATATCCAATCGGTGACGCCGATGACCGAGATTCCCGATTGGATGCTATCGAAGTACTTCTACCGTGAGATGAGTCCACTCCTCAGATACGCAGCACTCCCGTTCCTCTTGCTGTTCAACTTCAGTTTCTTCGTCCTCCTTTCGGTCATCCTCTTCGCGACAGGGGTCTGGACGTATCCGTTCCTCGCACTCGAACGGTTTCTTCAGAGTTTTGGAATCGTCGGGACGATTATCGATCTAATCCTATTTATCAACATCCTCGTCATCATCCTTCTCATCCTCGTGTCAGTTCCAGCGTTCTTCCTCGTGGGAGATATCCGAAAGACCCTCAAACGGTTCGGCCTCATCGAGGGCGAGAAACCACAAGAGATAGCAGATTCGTACGTCGTTGGCGCACGAGCGGTGTTCGAAGACAACCCCAACGTTGCGGTATTCATCTACGGTCACACCCACCGCCCCTCACTCACGGAAGTCGATGACCGAGCCGTCGTCAACACAGGAACGTGGCTGAAGCGACTGCATCAGAAAACAGTCTTATTTGGGATTCTCCCGAGAGTATTCTACTCGTCGTTCCGCCTCAACTACTTCGTGGTCGCTGCCGACGGTGACGCTGTGTCCATCGAATATCACCGTATCGAGAAGGAGAACCCAAACGACCTGACCCTCCTCGAGAAGTTGCTCACCCGAAAACCCACCACCGAGGTCTCCATCCCAGAACGGACCGTCGTCGGTACCGAGTGGAACGGTCCACGGACGGAAATCGGTGCACCGACCACGCAACGAAACTCGCCAGAAGAGAGGAGTCAATAACAGAATCGGAGACACTCGTGTGAGTACAGTACGAGGCCGTTCACGTGAGCAACGCGAGGGTTACAAACGCGAGCGTACCCAGTACGAACGAGACGAACCGACTCTCTGTGAGGTCGGGGAGTTCTTCTTTGAGTACGTTGAACACGATCGCACCCGCGACGAACGCGAACACGATGGAGAGCTGGTACTCGCCAATCTCCGTTACGGCCCCAATCGCTGCACCAACGAGGGTTCCCACCGCGAGCACTATCCTTCCACGAGTATCGTAGATGGCACCGTAGTGACGGTGAAAGCCATAGTCAGTGACACCAAAGTGGAGAGCCATCGCGACTGCGTAGAAGAAGAGGTTCGGCAGCGTTTCTACTTCCTGATGAAACAGCAGGTACCCGATGATACCACTGTACACCATGAACGAGACCAAGTGCACGCGGTAGACGGATTTCGACTCTTCGACGTCTTCTCCCCACCGTTGTGTGACGAAAACCTCGATACCGTAGTACAGCACGAATCCAGTGAGCGCGACGATGAACACGAGTTGTTCGGGGAACAATCCACCTCCTCGTGCTTCGCTGACCGTCGCAGCCGCTTCAGCAACTTCCGGAAGCATCAACACGAAGACGTACGCGACGGACGCCCCACCACCAGCAGATAAGAACTGACGACGACGTCCTCGATGGGCGAAGTCCAAGCGTCCCGATGCGAGATGTACCGCAGCAAGTCCGAGCGCGAATACTCCCGCAGCGATGGGATAGCCAGCATCTACCTCACTGGCCAATACGACCGGCGGGGTCACCATCTCTGGATCATACCGGGGCTAGGCTGACTCGACGATGCATCGAAAGCTCACGTGGTTCGTCGAGGTGTCGATTGGCTCTGGGTAGCGTGCCGCCGGCCGGTATCGGAAGCAGTAGTTCGGCGCACAGAGATGCGACCCACCTTTGAGTACTTTCCGCGGAATCCTCGTCGGGTCTTGTGGATGGAGACTCTGTTCTTCTGTGACCCCCCGTGGGTTCGTCGGGGTACAACACGATGGAGAGTCAGACGAACCTGCCTCAGGGTCGTCGCTGTACCAGTCACGTGTCCACTGCCACGCGTTCCCCGCCATATCGTACAGCCCGTACTCGTTCGGTGGGAACGCACCAACTGGTGAGGTCCGCTCGTACCCATCGAGCGCCTCGTTTTGGTACGGGAACTGCCCTTGCCACGTGTTCGCCATCAGTTTGCCGTCGACGACGTGTTCGTCGCCCCAGACGAACCGCTTTCCTTCCAACCCGCCTCGTGCGGCGCGCTCCCACTGTGCCTCCGTCGGGAGCGTCTTTCCGGCCCACTCCGCGTAGGCGACAGCATCTTCGTAGGTGACGTGGACAACAGGGTGGTCGTCCTTGCCATCGATGGTGCTGTCGGGGCCGAGTGGATGCCGCCAGTCAGCACCGGGGACGTACGACCACCAGTTACTCGGCTCTCTCGTATCGACCGGGTGGTTCGGTGACGAAAATACGGCCGAACCGGCGACGAGGTTGTCAGGGTCCACACCGGGGTAGTCGTCTGGGTTCGGTGGCCGTTCAGCGAACGTCGTGTATCCGGTGTCGTCGACGAACGCTGCAAACTCCGCGTTCGTGACGTGATGTGTATCCATCCAGAACCCATCGACAGAGACCGTGTGCGGCGGACCCTCCTCTGGATAGAACTCGTCAGACCCCATGGTGTACGTGCCACCCGGAATCCAGACCATATCCTCGTGAGGTGGGTCAGTTGGTGCGTCCTCTCTCTGTTGTTCGGATTCGTTGGTCATTGTGAAGTCTTTGGTGCTGTCGTGGGCAGGAATGCCCTCACGTGTGGTCTGAGAAGACCGACTATTCGTGAGCTTCCACGTCAATTGTATAATACGTAGGACGATAAGTTTCACCCAGACCCAACCGTAAGAGTGCTATCGCATCAGTCGTCTGCGAGTGATTCAGATGCGTCTGTGTCCTCGTACACGCCCCGTTCAGTTCGGACGTATGCACGGTAGACGAGTTGAGCGAGTGCGCCGGTACCGAGAACAGCAACACCAGTATCGACGACTGGGCCGATAGCAGGAAGTGCAACGAGCAGTCCAACCACGAGTACACCAACGATGAGACTCACCCATCGGTTCTCGAGTGGCTCACGTTCGATATCTGCGTACGCGAGTACTCGGGGAACAGCTTCGAGAAGCCAGACACCAACAGCGAACCGACCGTAGATTGCACCAACCCACCAGAGCACGAGGAAGAGCGCACCACCGGCGAGCGCTAAGGGGAGGCCGAAGAGACTGAGCCCGAGGAGCACGAGGGCAATCGGTGCAACGATAACGGTCGCGAGTCCGAACCCAGCAGTTCGAACTGGGTCACGGACGACCTGGGACGCGACAGTGCTCGAGAATCGAGGAAGGAGTCCAACGAGCACGACGCCGAGGAGCAGGTTGACGAAGAAGCCGTACGCATCGAGGAACGAGATATTAAACGGCAGTATCTGAACTGGAACTGGCGCAATCGTCGACACCAGCACTGTCGGTGTTCTCACGGGAGTGTTCCAGTCGAGGAACGACGCAACTGAGCCGGGTGATGAATCTGACGCAGCGTGCGAGAGTGGTAGCACATCAGCCGTTCTCGCGACTGATTGGTTCGTCGTCGTTCCCGCCTCGCCGAGAACAGTCCCATTGACGTTCGTTCTGACTGCTGTCGTTTTCAGTCGACCGTCGACCGTTGCACCCTCTTCGATAGTGACTAAGACGCCAATGGCATCGACCGTTCCCGCAACCTCACCTGAGACACTCAATGCCCCACCGACTGAGTCGATGCCGTCACCAACAGTCCCTTCGATCGTCGTTACTCCGCCAAACGCTGTGACTTTCCCACCGACCTGTCCAGTCACCTCGACTCGACCCGCCACGGCAGTTACGTCACCGGTGACCTCGCCTGAGACGACCACATCGCCTGCGAGTGCGGTCACATCCCCGTCAACGGTTCCGAGAACGATGACCGTCCCAGCAGCCGTCGTCAGGTCGTCAGCGAGTGTCTCACCACGCTCGACAACGACGGTCGGACCAACCTCCGTCTTGGCACTGGCCAGTCCGGGAATCGTCGCGAGGACGACTAGGACCATCACCATGCCGATGAGTAATCTGCGAGAGAGTCGGCTACCGTGCATGCTCTCTCCTCCATGACACGTGTTGGTCTGCAGTCGGACGCCCATCGATGGACGGAGAAACGTGCAGTCGCTTCCGACGGAGTACACCCACGGTGCCGGGTGGGAGTCTCCGACTTCTCGGTACTCGGTTTATCCGCTTTCTCTCTGCTGTCATCATCGTCGTTCACGTTGCATACTGAGTGGTGGACGAGCAGCCCACTCCAGACTCACTTGGTCTCGGAACCTAGAGGCGAGCACACTCTCATGGAGACCAATCAGTGCGCTCGATGTGTCGGAACACACGTCCTCTCGCGCGTTCAGTTGTCAATCGATATAACAGTCTGGCAGAGAATAAATATGCGTTACTCAAAACCATACAGTCTGTGTTTTCTGAACGACTAGACACAGAGAAAGCCCAATTTATGCGCCAATCTTTATTTGAATGTAGAACGATTTCTAGCGCATTCCGGACGATGTTCGTCGGGTACACCGATTCACATCCATGGAGGGAAATCATGAGTCAACAGTTACCCGAAGAGTGGTTCGTTCGTGACGAGAAGATCAATGCAGCAATCGCGTGGGTGATTACTGCTATCCTCGCCATCATCGCAGTCATCGGCTTCCTCGCCGGCCTGCTCGTCGTCATGGCGATTGCAGCAGTCGCGGCGCTCGTCGCCATCACACCTGCAGCGGTCACCAAATCGTGGACACGAACAGTTTCGTGGCCGCTGTTGCTCCTTGCATCGCTCCCGTTAGTGCTCGGCGTCGGGCGACCAGCGTTCTTCACAGATGTCGTCATCGGCCTCAGCATCGCCACCCTCTCGATGCTCGTCGTCGTCGCACTCCAGATGACGACGACAGTTCGGATGACACCCAGGTTCGCGATCTTCTTCGTCATGTTGGCGACGTTGGCGTTCGCGGGGTTCTGGGCAGTGGGTTCTGCAATCTCTGCCCAGTATCTTGGAACGGCGTTCGTCGAGACCAACGAGCAACTCATGATCATCTTCACCGCAGCAGCGATTGCAGGCGTACTGGGTGGACTCCTCTTCCGCTGGTACTTCAGAAGACAACTCAAGGCGAATCTCGAAGCGATGCCTGACGCGGAGGTGGCAGCATGATTGCCGAAAAGCAGGTGAAGAAGACTGGACGAGTAGAGCGAATACTCGTCCGCATCCTCCAAGTGTTGATGCTCATCATCTTCGCGCTGGGGTTGTACTACGGAAACAGCGGTGTGTTCGTCAACGCTGGCGTCGGACTCTTCGTCACCTTCCTTCCGGGGATTCTCAAGCGCCGGTACGACTTTACCATGAACATCGGGATCGTCCTCTGGATATCCGTCGCGATGTTCCTGCACGCCTTCGGGACGCTCCCACTCCCGGGTCTCGACTTCCTGAGCCCGTACAAGGCCGTCTGGTGGTGGGACCACATGACCCACGCGCTGTCGTCGTCGCTGGTTGCAGGTGCTGCGTACGCGGTGACACGGGCGCTGATGGAGTACACAGAGTACATCAACATGCCGCCGAGGTTCATGTTCGCGTATCTCCTCATCTTCGTGATGGCCTTCGGTGTGCTGTGGGAACTCCTCGAGTTCTACATCGGTGTCGTATCCCAGCTGGCCGGCGCAGAAGAGGTTCTCACCCAGTACGGACTCGACGACACCGTCCTCGACCTGATGTACAACACACTCGGTGGACTGCTGGTCGCAATCTTCGGGACTGCACACCTGGCCGGTCTATCCGACGAACTCCTCGGCAGAATGGAAGGGGAGTCTGCAGAGCGCTGAGAAAGAACGGACAGACTCACCTCTCGAACCGAAGTTCGGGAGAGGTAGAAACTATAGATTTTCTGGACAATCATCCATCGCGTAAAAAATCGTTATTGTTCCACCCGTTGATTTCTCAGACATCCCACGGCCGAGAGAGTTGGTGGTGGAAGTCGCCTAGTCCAGTGATATGGGAGAGGAGTCACCTCGCTCGCACTGACTCTCGGCTACCTGTGGAGAAACATATCAATGTCTAACCGAGAATTCCACGGCCACATCGGCCGCACGTACGACGAATCAGAACCCTGGTGGCCCGAACAAACACGCGCTCCAGAAGATGCCCCGAACGTCATGATGGTCGTCCTCGACGACGTCGGGTTTGGTCAATTAGGATGCTATGGTGGGCTCATCGACACCCCGAACATCGACCGGATTGCAGACAACGGTCTTCGGTACAACAACTTCCACACGACTGCACTCTGTTCACCGACGCGGTCGTGTCTCATGACGGGGCGAAACCACCACTCGAACGCCATGGCTGGAATTACCGAGATTTCGACGGGGTTCCCCGGCTACAACGGCCACATTCCCCACGAGAACGGGATGGTTTCCGAGATGCTCGTCGAACAGGGCTACAGCACGTATGCCCTCGGGAAGTGGCACCTTACACCTGCCGAGGCAGGTAGTGCGGCCGGCCCGTACGACCAGTGGCCACTTGGCCGTGGCTTCGAACGCTTCTACGGCTTCCTCGGCGGCGACACCGACCAGTATACACCCACACTGGTACACGACAACCATCAGGCCGAGCCACCCGCGACGCCAGATGAGGGGTACCACCTCACCGAAGATCTCGCCCAGCGCACTATCGAGTTCATCAGTGACGCTAAACAGGTCGACCCCGACAAACCGTTCTTCACGTACTTCTGTCCCGGTGCGTGTCACGCGCCGCACCAGGTGCCCAAAGAGTGGGCAGACAAATACGCAGGAGAATTCGACATGGGCTGGGACGAAGCCCGCGAGATGATTCTCGAACAACAGAAGAAAATGGGCATCGTCCCCGAGAACACGGACCTCTCACCGCACAACCCGGACGTTCCGCACTGGGATTCACTCTCAGAAGACGAACAGCGCCTGTACGCCCGTATGATGGAAGTGTTCGCGGGGTTCCTCGAACACACCGACGCCCAGATTGGAAAGGTCCTCGACTACCTCGAAGAACTCGGCGAACTCGACAACACGATCATCATGCTCGTCTCGGACAACGGCGCGAGCGCCGAGGGTGGACCAACCGGTTCAGTCAACGAGAACCGCTTCTTCAACAACGTCCCAGAGTCGCTCGAAGAGAACCTCGAAGCGATGGACGAGCTGGGTGGCCCGAAGTATTTCAACCACTACCCGTGGGGGTGGACGTGGGCTGGTGATACGCCGTTCCAGCGCTGGAAGCGCGAGACCCACCGCGGCGGCACGAGCGACCCACTCGTCGTCTCGTGGCCCGAGGGTATCGACGCCCGCGGCGAGATTCGAAGTCAGTTCACCCACGCAATCGACCTCGTACCGACCATTCTGGAATTGGTCGGCATCGATGCACCTGACGAGATTAAGGGCGTGTCGCAGTCGCCCATCGAAGGAATCAGTTTCGCCTACTCCTTGGAGGAACCAGACGCACCCGAACAGCACACCACGCAGTACTTCGAGATGCTCGGTACTCGCGCCATCTACCACGATGGCTGGCGCGCCGTCCACCCGTGGCCACTCGGCAAGGTCATGACCGCTGAGGACCTCTCGGCGACGACGCTCGAAGACTCTGAGTGGGAACTGTACAACCTCCGTGAGGACTTCTCCGAAGCGCACGACGTGGCAGCAGAGAACCCAGAAAAGATTCTCGAACTCGCTCAGCTGTGGTGGACAGAAGCTGGCAAGCACAACGTCCTTCCACTCGACGGCCGCGGCATCCAGCGCCTCGCTGAACCCCGGCCTCAGCCCGGCAAATCCCGTGACCGGTACGTCTACTATCCGGGAACCCAGCACATTCCAGAGAACGCCGCCGTCAGGGTCCTCAACCGCGACCACAGCATCACGGCAGATATCACAGTCCCCGAGGGTGGGGCCGAAGGTGTCCTCCTCGCCCACGGTGCGCGGTCCGGTGGCTACTCGCTGTACGTCAAGAACAATCGCCTCCGCTACGTCCACAACTACGTGGGTGTCGAGGAGTACGAAGTCATCGCCGACAAGCCAATCCCGGAAGGAGAAATTTCGGTCCGAATGGAGTTCGATGCCACTGGTGAGCCCAATATGAGTGAAGGGAAAGGCGCCCCCGCGACCATCCGGCTCTACTACGGTGACGAACAGGTCGGAGAAGGCGACATCCCGACGTCGATCCCCAACACGATGGGACTGACTGCTGGCCTGAGTTGCGGCCGCGATGCCGTCAACGCAGTCACCGACGAGTACCGTGACCAGACCCCGTTCGAATTCACGGGTGACATCACACGAGTGACCGTCGACGTCAGTGGTGAACCATTCACCCACCACGAAGCCGCAATGGACCAGATAATGGCGAGAGAATAGCCCTCCAGAGAAGCCTCTCGCCTTCGCGGAGGCACAAACCGGGGACAGTGTGTCCAACACGTCGTCTCCGAACGGATTTTTGGGTAACTACGAATAGCGGCTTTTATGCTGAATGTTTCAAGAATCGGATTCTTATCTCGGATGTGAAAAACGGACATAGTATCTTCCAACCACAATTCAAGCGCTGACGGTGAGAGTCGACGCCACAGGCGAAGGGGTCGACGGTGGTACATCGCACGAATCGACTCTTGTCCCCGAGGATGTGGGGAGAGACAGTGTATGTCTAAGCAAGAATTCCACGGCCACATTCCCCACGAGAACGGGATGGTTTCCGAGATACTCGACGAGCTATACAATAGTCTCGACTCCGAAGGAATCGACCTTCGAATCGCCGAGGCGAGGGAGCGAGTCACGTCACTCCTGGAGGCCGCGGGTCTAGACGAAGACCTCGGAGATATTCGCGCCGGAGAGTCCATCGCGTCGGTCATCGACCACTGGAGAAGCGAGGACAACACGGACTGAGCGCTACAACGAACTCTTGGGAGGCGCGAGCGAACGAAACCGACGCCTCGTTAGACGACAACTGTCCGTCCAGCCCGTTACAGTCACCCAACGGGCAGTTCGTCTCGATGAGTCAGTAGCAATTGAAGGAGTGGTTCAATCTCGTTCCACTCCGAACCCGTACTGATTTCGTTCGTCTCTCGATTCCAGTCGATGAACCCCAGATTGCTGAGTTTTGGGAGGTGGACGTGAACGAGCTCAATCTGTGTAGAGTCAACACCATCACCATCGTCATCCCGGCCTTCGGTGAAGACCTCGAATGGAGCGAAAGAACCGTTACGGGTACGGTTCCTCTCTTCGAGAGCAAAAAGTAACTGGCGGCGATATGGGTTGGAGAGAGCTTCGAAGACGTCATCGATCCTCGATGTGCGCGTCGTCGTCTCGTGGTCCAATGTCTCACGCGCCATACACGGAATACGTCAGCCTGTGGGTTGAGGTTACAGGTTGACTCGTAAATCCATTTAAATATTGATGATCATTCTGAATCCGCCGTCGACGACAGAAGCGTGCTACGGAGGACTTTCTCGTTGCCGAGACGAATACGATGTGACAGCGCTTGTCTACTGATTTCGAGTTCGGCGGCCAAATCGTCGAGACTCACCTCGCTCGGTGTCGCGAAATAGCCACGTGTGAGGGCGAGAACGAGTGCTTCGCGTTGTTCGTGCGTGAGGTCGAATCTGTAGCCATGTCCGTCTTCGTCCGTGAGCGTGAACGTCCGTTCGACGGTGAGTGGGATGTTCTGTCCCGTGACATCGTCGTGAAACATGGAGAGTTTGTCGTGAGTCGAGAACCGAAGGCGGAAGAACCACTCGTCGTTGCCCCGCGCCTCGAGCACAGTCGCATCCGCTGCTGCGATGCTTTCGATGAGGTGTGTGGGTTCCTCGTTCCACTCGATACGATAGAGTCGACTATTCTCGATGGAATCGAGGAGGAGAAGTTCTTTGACCCGAGGACTGTTCCGAACGCTTTGTTCGAACAGGTCTTGGTCGTCACCGGTCACCCACACGAACGGCATAACCATACCCCCAGTCGGGACGACCCGTTCGAGTTCGAGATGCATGGTGGGCGGCCCCATCAACACCTCACCGAGGCCGAAGTCCTCGGCAGCGATTGAGAACTCCAAGATAACGCTCATACAGAGAAAGATGACAGCGAAGTATATAGAATCCACACCCACGACGCTCCGACACGGCCCTGTATCGTCCGTGTTCCGGAGACTCTTTTCCGCCGATGCGGCCGATATCGACGGGGCTCAGTCGGACGTTCCCGTGGGTTCGTCGATGTCCGTTCGAACGTCGTCGAGCCTCGTCTGTCCGTCGTCTACAGGCCACTGTTCACTCGGTTCTAATGGCCGAAGCGGCGCGTCCTCAGTGGAAGGGTGAAGCATTCTCGGGAACTTCAACTGGAGGAACAAGAAGACGACCACCATGAGGAACGGCCCGAAGAAGATGCCGTACCAGCCAAACAGCGGTGGGCCGATGAGGTAGGCGAAGACGATGAGACTCATCGGGAACAGTCGACCCGAGAGGGTCGGGCGAACGTATATTCGGATGAGATTATCGAACGGCAGTTCCATCACGACCACGAACACCAGTGGGAACCAGAGGTACGCTGGGTTCGACTGCAGTGCGAGAATGGCGAGATACGCGGTGACGACAGCGTAGACGATACTCCGACCGACGAGCGGGACGATGGTGAACAGACCCGTGATGACGGCGAGGGGAATCGGTGCCGGTATTTCGAGGCCCGGTGGGGCGATGAGATTGAACGCGAGATAGACGATTGCGGAGAGAACGATGACGACGAAGATCGTGACCGTGTATCCAAAGTAGACAGACTCCAGTCCTTCGTCGACCGCAGAGAGGTACTGCGAAACGTCCGAGTCCTCGTCTGCGATATTCGTGTGGAACCAATCGGCGAGTCGGGTGTCCTCCCGGAGGAGGAAGAACGCGAAGAGAAGCGAGAGGAATGCATTGAACAGACTATTGGCCACAGACCCAACCGTCTGCGTGAGAGACCCGAACACACCCTGAATCGCACCCCCACTGAACACTTCGCCTACTTGCCGAAGGAGTTCGATTGGGTCCTGTGGCAACGCGTCGATGGTAAACGGGAGCGCTGCGGTGATTCGCGTGACGACTTCAGCCGTGAGGAATCGACTCAGTTCGGCAATCGTGAAGAGAATCGCACCACCGAGAATGCCAACAATCGGGAGAACGATGAGCAGCAGAGTCACGACGGCAGTGATATTCTTCGACGGAAGTCGCCCTTCCAGTCGCTTTGCGATTGGGCGTGCAACGTAGTAGATGAACAACCCAAAGACGACCCACGGGAGGTACACCCACCCAACGAACGCGATAATTGCCCCAACGACGAGTGCGAATGCCCACCACCCGAGTTCTAGATGTTCGAAAATACGTCGAATCCGGTCAGCGGCACTGCTCGCTTGGCTCATACCCAACACGTACGCAGTCTGAAGGGAAATCGGTATCTCGAGTGTCAGACAATCGAGAACGTTAGAGAGACAACCCAGAGGAATCGCTCGAACGCAGTTGAGCGTACGGCGGACCAGAGCCTACGAAGCGGTCATCTATTGGCCCAGTATCCGTCGACGTGTCCACGTCAGTAGGGAGATATGAAGGCCAAGCAATCAGTTTTGTGGATAGACGTCGTTTCAGTGGTATGGCAGAATTGCTGTCACTCCAGCCGATGCTCCTCTTGCAAACCGACACAGTTTCCCAAGAACTAGCCAGGTGGCTGGCCGAACTAATAGAAGGTGAAGAAGCAAACCTCATACGGGACATCATCGCCTTCTTTCTCACACTCATTATTACCTATGCAATCGCTCGCTTCGGGATCGTCCGACACATCATGCGGGTGATGAGGCGTCGGGAGTTCGACCCTTCGATTATCAGCCTCGGTCGGCTCGTCGGGACAATCATGAGTGCGGTCCTCGCATTCGGTCTCGCGTTCGCTATAGCGGGGTTCGGCTCATTTCTGACTGCGATGTCTGCCGTGAGTGGTGCGCTGGTCATCGCAGTCGGTCTCGCAGCGAACGACCTCATCGCTAACCTCCTCGCCGGGTTGTACATCATCAACGAGAAACTCTTCGTGGTCGGCGACTGGATCGAGTGGGAAGACAACCGCGGGCGAGTCGAGCAAATCGACCTCCGAATCACGCGAGTTCGAACGTTCGACAACGAACTCGTGGCAGTCCCCAATTCAGAATTAGCGAACACAGTGATTACCAACCCTGTGGCGTATGGCAAACTTCGAATCTCGGTCGAATTCGCCGTCGGCTTCGAGCACGTCGATCGAGCAATCAACGTAATCATGGAGGAGGCAAACTCGTTCCCAAAAATCCTCACAGAGCCGACACCAAGTGTCATCGTCTACGAACTGGGAGACACCTACGTCGGGTTGAGAGCACGAGTCTGGATGGACGAACCCTCACGGCCCCACTTCAACCGCCTCCGAGGAGAGTTTATCACGAAAGTGGTTCGACGGTTCACCAAAGAAGGAATCACGCGAGACCCAGAGGCGGTCCAGCTCTCTGGTGGAATCGGAATCGATGGACCAGGAACCGTCTCGTTGGAGTGACGACGCGAGGTCGAAACCACGTCTATCGTTCGAATGTGGAAGACGTAGTCCGTCTCCACTGCACCAACAATGTCGGTGGCGTTCGAGGGCGTCAGTTTCTGCGTCTGCTATACTCGCGGAACCGCGTGTCCCAACACGTTTCTCCGTCCATGATCATCCAGGACGGACATCGTCTCTGCCAGTGTCGGGAGACTCGTCGAACGTCACTTGGTCCACCTCTCCTGGTGCAAGTTCGGGGCCTTCTTGGGTTGTGTCGACCTCACCAGACACGGCAGGGCTGAGACGAGGGAGAACTTTGGTGATGAACTCGACGATGAGCACCATCAGCAATGGCCCCATGAAGATACCGTACCATCCGAAAAGAAGTGGTCCGAGGAGGTACGCGAACATGACCAGCGCCATGTGGTAGGACTTCCCCGAGAGGTACGGACGGATGTACGTCCGGACGACGTTGTCGAACACGAGCACCATCAGCACAAAGAATACGATTGGTACCCAGAGTAACGTCGGGTTGGTGTTGAGCGCCTGTGCGGACAGTATGGCGAAGATAAGCGCGTACACGACAGAGCGCCCCACGAGTGGAATGAGCGTGAAGACACCAGTGATGACTGCCAACAAGAGAGCAGATGGAATCCGTAATCCACCGGGTGCGACGAAGTTGAAAACCATGTAGATGATGGCAGCGATGATGATAATCGCGAAGATGGTGAGCGTGTACCCGAAGTACACCGACGTCAGACCCCGGTCGACAGCACGAAGGTACGACGTGGTCAACGACTCCGTGCCAAAGACGTTCGTTTCGAACCAGCGCGAAATCTTTCGGTCCTCGACGAGCAGGAAGAACGCGAAGATGAGCATGAGGAACACGTTGAACAGCGTCGCGGTGAACGCTCCAACTGCGACACCAAACGTGTCCAGCACCGAAGAGAACGCTGGGTCTTCCAAGATGACGACGATGACATCGACAGGTTCCGTAGGCAGTCCCGACGTCTGAACAGGGAGTCTGTCGATGATAGCTTGGGCCGCATCAGAAGAGAGCAGAGATATCGCTTGCCCAAGGGCAACAGCGAGGAACGCTGCGATAAACAGGAGAATCGGGACGATGATGAACGTGAGCGTGAGCCCGGCATCGAGCGTAGGTGACGAGATACGACGATGTAATCGGCGGGAAATCGGTCGTGCAACGTAGTAGACAAACAGCCCGAACACGACCCACCCGAGGTATTCGAATCCAACCCATGCGAGAACAGCGAACAGCGCAAGGCCGACGAGCCACCACCCGAGATCTGGCCGCCGTAACTGCACACTCACCGTATCCGGAAGCCTTCGCTCAGTGGCCATACACTTCTGTACGTTCGATGAAAGGATAATGGTTTTTCACGGACGTACGGCCATTCGCCCACGTGAGAACGTATCGAGGACGTCGTGACTCCAATCTTCGCTTCTGGGAAACCCAGACGGTCGAACACAGTCACCTGCGTCGGTGAGACGAACGTTCCGAACTCGATTCGATACTCAACTGCCTGCTCCAAACGCCACTTGCCTGAAGTCTACGCCGTCGAAGGAATTGCGCGCCTCGTTCGACCCCAGTAGTACGCGACGCCTCCCGAGACGACGAACATGAGGACGGTGTACGCGACGATTGCCGAATCTGCGTTCGAGTCTGGGAAGGCCCCAGTTACGGCGAACAGTGCGACACCGATGTTTCGAGCAGCGCATGCGAGTCCGAGAATCCGACGGCCCTCTGCTGTCGGTCCACCGATGAGCCATCCAATCGCGATCGACCCAATGATGAACACCAGAAGTATGAGCAACGTCCCCGTTCCGACGAGGGATAGCAGGATTCGGATGATTCCACCGGGGTCCAGAATGACGATGACGGCGAGTGCAGCGACGAGCGAGAGATTCGAAATTCGGGCGAGAGGTTTGGTTGCCCGAGTTGCGAGGGCTGGCCTCAAGTCACGCACGAGTGCGCCGACTACTATCGGAACGACGAGTACGAGCAGGAGCGGACCGAGAAAGCGGAAGAGTGAGACGCCCTCATGGAGTTCGATGAGCACGAGTACTCCGGTGGCAAATACTGGGACGAGAACTGCCGCGACAACAGTTAGCGATGCCGTCAACTCCAACGCCTGCTTGGAGTCCTCGCCTGCCAACAGGACGAGACGGGGAATAAACGGTGCACCTGGCGCAAGCGAAATCAACACGAGTCCGGTCAACAGCGGGTCTGAGAGGTCGAACACGAACCACAGCACGACAGCAAACAGTGGGACTGCAACCACGTTTGCTAGAAGCCACCTGGCGAGGAGATTGTACGAGCGGACAGTCTCAAAGAGGTCTCCGCGTGTGAGTTGCATCCCGACGACAGCCATCGTCCCAGCCATGAACACCGATATAAAAACTCCTTGCAGTGTGCCAAGAACCTGCGTCAACGTGTCGACCGTTCCAGTAGCCACAGCGAGTATCACACTGCATCACCTCGGTACTGCACGCTCGGAAGCACGGCCATCGTCGAGTGATGTATCAGTTGTTGCATAGTGGTCCAGCAGGTCGTTGTTGGAACGCGTCGTGAGAGACGTCGTGGCTGTGACGCTCATCCAGAAGCAGGTCCTCTCTGGATGAACGTCACCGAGCCAGATGCACCGTGGCCGGGGGATTACTCCCTGGCCATGATGCGGTCCACCTCGGCTTCGTGGTGGACGAAGGGTTCACCACTGGTCTCACAGTACCAGCCACCAACGTGAATCACATCCACCACAGCAACATCACGTTGATGACGTGTTGGGGAGAACACCAGTTTACATAACATATCTACAGTATTGACAATAAATATCTTTTAAAGAATCTCTGAATTTATTAGTTGAGAGACTCTCCCTTGACGATGAAATTCTACGGATGTGTGGCCGATGACCCAGAGATAGTACAGTTGCATCAGACTCACCGGCGTCCGTACGACCATTTAAGATAATGTGAGTTAAGTAACACGTATGGCGGGGGTCGAAGAGCAGCTGATAGTCCTTCTGTATCTCTTCGCCATCGCCGGTGCTGTCGGTCTCGTAACTGCACGGTTGGCCCAGGTGCAGTACACGACCGGGCTCCTCATCGCGGGGTTACTCATCTCGATTATCGGGTCCCCGGTCGAAGTCGAACTCACCTCCGATTTCATCTTGCTGGCTCTACTTCCGGCCTTGATTTTCAACGATGCAATCAGAATCAACGTAGAGGCGCTCCGCGAGAACATCGTTCCGATTCTGGCACTCGCAGTCGTTGGCCTCCTCGCATCTATCGGTATCATCGCCATCGTGGGGCCAGTCGTGTTCGGGTTCTCACTCATCGTCGCTGTACTCTTTGGGGCGATTATCATGCCGACCGACCCCGTCTCGGTGCTCGCCGTCTTCGAAGACCTGGGAGTTCCCGAACGACTCAACATTCTCGTCGAAGGGGAGAGCCTCCTGAACGACGGTGTCTCCATCGTGGTCTACTCATCGATTCTCGCAGTCCTCGTCGAGGCAGAGACCCGAGGTGTCGAAGTCGCTGACTTCGTCACGGTCAGTGCGTTCTTCGCTGAGGTCGGAATCGGAATCCTGGTCGCACTGATTGGTGGCGCACTCGTCGGCGGTGCAGTCGGATACGTCGCGTACAAAGTCGTCTCGAGAGTGGACGACGAACTGACCGCCGTGGTCATCTCGGTCCTCGCTGCATACGGTGTCTACCTCTTCCTCGACATGCTCGGAAGCAGCGGCGTCATCGGGACACTCACAGCCGGTGTCTTCCTCGCGTCTCGTGTCGGTCAGACGGAGATTTCTCCCGAGACAAACTTCACAGTGGAAGCTATCTGGGGGTATGCGGCCTTCATCGCGAACACCATCATCTTCGTCGCCCTCGGAATCATCACCCCCTTCGACCTTCTCGTAGAATATGCCCCACAAATCGTCGCAGCCATCGTCGTCGTCTTCCTCGCACGAGCCGTCGTCATCTACCCCCTGGTCGGACTCCTCAATCGGTGGACGGACACTCCCATCTCCCGTGCATACCAGCACATTCTGTCGTGGAGCGGTATCCACGCGTCAGTCTCTATCGCACTCGTCCTCGGTGTGTCCGAACAGTTCACCGGACCACTTGCAGAGCAACTCTCAGCGCTCGTCTTCGGCGTCGCTGCCTTCACACTCCTCGTGAATGGTCCCACGATGGGGCGACTCATCGACAGAGTCGGTATCAGCAAGTCGCGACCGTCCCAGCGACTCTACGAGGCACTCGTCGGCCGACTCCACGGAGTCGACGCCGCACTCGAGACAGCAGAAAACCTCCTCGAACGCGACGAGATTCCGACGAGTGTCTTCGAAGACGTCACCGCAGTTTACAAACGCGAGCGTACCGCCCTCACTGCTGGTATCGAGTCGCTCTTGGACGACCACCCAGACATTCGGGACCACGAAGAACGACTCGGAAAACACCGCATCCTAGTCGCAGAGCATCAGGCGATTTACGAAGCGATAGTTCGAGGAGAGATAAGCAAGGACATCGGGGAACGCTTACTGGCAGATGTCGAAGTCGAACTCAACCGAATCCTGACAGAAGAGACGGGTGTGGAACGACCAACGCCAACAGGATTCAAACCCTACTGGCGTGAGCAGCTCGAAAAGGTCGGGCTAGAGGGGTCCGACGACACGAAATAGACCGCTCGCTGTCGGATAACCGGAGCGAGTCAAAGGTCCCCTCAGCACGCTGAATTGCGGAGTCGTTCAGAACCACGAACTGATTCGCATCGATTTGAAAACTAGAACTGTTCAGGGTGTAAGAACACTCACGATGCGTTGAAATCAGATTTAATTAGAATCGGTTAGTATTACTATTTCAACATGAGTGCGAAATACGCTACGAGACAACCCGAGAGCGGCCGCACAGACGAGTGTGAGGAGACCGCCGTATGAGCGACACCAGCCACCCAGAAATCAGCGTGGACTACGAGTACGGCGACCTGAAAGAAGTCATCGTGGGGTACCCCGTGATGCGATACCCCGACGCTGAGCACGCGAAGTGGGTCTCGGAGGCGCTCAAAATTCTCCCCCGAGTCCGAGGGTGACAAAGCTCTCGAACGTTCCGGGAAGCACTCAAAATACGACTTGGACAAGTTCGAACAGATGGAAGCCGAGTGCCAAGCGCTCATCGAAATATTCGACCGATTCGACGTGACTGTCTATCGAACTGAGGAACTCACAGACGAGATGGTTGCGGCGAACTTCGGCGAGAAGTGGCTCGTGAACGGATATATGACGTCGTACAGCCGTGACCCAATCTTCGTGGTAGGAGACAACGTTATCGAACTGGCACCAGGTGCGCCGAACCGTCGCGCCGAACTCCTCGCCTATCGAAAACTGCTCTACGACCGTGTGGAGCCGACGAGTGCGAAGTGGGTGCAAATGCCCATGGCCGACGCCAGAAATTTGACCGACCCCGAGTACACGAAAGAGACGCACGCTGCCCTGGAGGGTGGCGATTTGCTCGTCCTCGGCAAGACGGTTCTGGTCGGAACGTCACTCAATCCGAAAGTCGGGTCGAGCGCGCTCGGGTTCGAGTGGTTGCGCGACCTGCTCGAACCGCAGGGCTACACCGTCGAGCGAGTCCGAATCGGCGAGGAGTTCCTGCACTTGGACGTGGTACTGTCGGTTCCACGTGACGGAGTAGCCATCCTGTGTCCTGACGCATTCGTCGACGGTATCCCGTCGTACTTCGACGGGTGGGACCTCATCGAAGTCACGAAAGACCAAGCGCAGTTCCTCGCGTGCAACGGGATGCCACTCGACCCCGACAATTACATCCTCGGCTACAACGACGTCGAAGACGGCTCGACCGTCCAAGAAGGACTCGAAGAACACGGCATCACAGTCCACCGCATCGCCTACGAGAACCACACCGAAGACGGTGGCTCGATTCGGTGTACGTGTCACCCGTTAGTCCGTGAACTCAGCTAGAGTGAAGCGCGATGCCTTTGCTGGCCGAGCCCGCTTCAGTGTAGACAGAAGGTGAGTGGCTCAACAACCGATCTCGGTCTCTATGTGAAATATCCCGAGTCCATACGGGATGTTCTCACTCGGGCACCACCTTCTGGTCTCCACGGTCTCCAAGTACCTCACCAGTATCTTCGGGAGCTTTACTGCGTTTCCCGAGTTCCCCACCTGCGACCATCAGGACCACCAGCATGACCAAGGCACCGACGAGTAAGATGGTCACCACGTCCGGGTCCTGAAAGTTCTGTGCTGCGACGACGAGCGCTGCGGAGATGTTCCGCTGACCGGTTCCCAACCCCATCACTGACTTCGTATCAGCGGCTGGTCCACCGAGGACGTATCCGAGTCCGAACGAGATGGCGACGAACACTAACAACGCGAGTATCACGCCCGTTCCGATGACACTGACGAGGTTGTCGAAGTTCAGCACCAACATGAGCACCGTCAGGAAGACTAACGCGACCGTCGACGTTTGCGACATCACGGGTTGTACCGAGGCGGCGATACCGTCGTATCTAGCCTTCACGACGAGCCCAATTGCCAGCGGAACCAACATGAGTACGATGAGCGAACTGGCGATGTCGAGTGGGTTCACTTGGACACCCGGCAGTAACAGCGGGAGGACGAGTGGCACGTAGGCGACCGTCACGACCATCAAGAGTACCATCAATCCAACCCCGAATGCGATGTTGCCTTTGGCTACTTCCACGAGTTTCGGAAGGAACGGCGCTCCAGCAGCAGTCGCGAGGAGGATAATTCCGACCGATTGTCCTTCAGAGAGTGGGAACACGAAGACGAGAACGTAGGCGACGATCGGCACTAACACGAAGTTGGCTGCCAATGCTTTGGCAACCAAACTCGCGTTTCTCAAGGGCTCGAGAATCTGTGAGATGGTTAGACTCAGTCCCATCGCGAGCATACTCGTCACGACGAAGACGAGAACCGACAGGGTTGCCAGTGATTCGAGGACGACTGCCATCGGTCTTCACTCCTTTTGGATAGTGGGCATCTCGTACGAGCCATCGATGAGCGACCAGTGCGGGCCATAGAACCGCGCGGTAAACCGGAATCCCTCAGCGGGAGCGGGGAGCCAGTTCTTTGCTTTGTCGGGGTCGGTCGGCTTGTCGTGCTGGACGTAGATGACGAGTTCGTTGTTTTCGACGTGCAGCAGCCCAGCGTCTAGCATGAAGCTGTTGATACTGTAGCGGTCGAGTTCGTTGTGGACGAAGTACCCTTCAGCGTCGTATATCGGAATCGACCAGAACTGCGTGACTGGCGGCAGGTTATCGAGGTCGAACGTGATCGTGTATCTGTTCGACCCGTGTAACTGCTTCCCATCTGAACCAGTAAACGCGAACGCGGCAGTGTGTGAGCCAACCCAGTCGGGTCCCGCCCAGCCAAAGTCGGCCAATACGGCCCGGCTCATCCAGTCTGTCTGGAAGTCACCAGAGACCTGAATGACTCCCCACCCGTTCATATCGGCCAACTGTTCACGGCCGGTGTTTTTGACGTTCTCGAACCCCTTTTTGAACCCGCTAGTGAGTCCGTTCCGCGTGTCACTATCGAGGCTATCCCAGTCGAACTGTGTTCCGGAGGCAACTCCGACGCGTTCTAACCGCTCGAGCATCGCACTCTCTCTCAGTGAATCTCCGAGTAGTGGCATGCTCGGGTCGTTCAAGACGAGGGAGAGGAACGTGAAAAAGTCCTCAGCGGTCTGTTTTTCTACCTGTCGAGCAGTGAGTTCACTCATTCGTGGGAAGGTCTCGTAGTCGCCGGGGACGACTGATTGTTCTTCACGTGGCACCCCTGAGTGACCGTTTGCAAGCCACTCGCTGAGTGGCGTGATGGTCGTCTCGGCCTGTAGTTCGTTGATGTGGGCGATTTCGTCCTCGTCGGTCGGGTCGTGCAGGGCATACCGGACGTTCGCGAACGCAGTCTTCGTGGGTGCCCAGACGACGTCGGTCGTGACGAAGTCACTCGGAACCTCACCGTCGTAATCCCCCGGTAGTATCAGGTACGACCGAGCGTCGGTCCCGTTGAACTGGTTGCCGGCGTAGAGAAAATACGTCCCATACTGGCTCATCAACTGCAACGAAAAGTATCGGTCCGTCACTTCAGGCATCTCGATGACGAGGGGTTCGTCCTGTAAGTCGAGGAACGCTGTCGCATAGAGAGTGGTCGCGTTCGGCGTGACGACTGCATCGAAGTCGGCCGTTATTGGTTGGCCATCGTTGATGATACACCAGCGATTGACACCAGTGTAGACGTTACTCCCCTCGTTTTGGGTGTAATTGAAACGTGTCTCGTAGAAGATGACCTGCTGGAGGCCGTAGAGGTATGCGTCTTCAGCAATCGATTCTACATCAGGGGCGACATTGGTCATAGCCATACGTGATCACTCCACCAGAGTACGCGAGGCGTACGTCAGGAGAATATACAGACGATGGGAACACTATTAATTTCAATTTATTAGTTGACAGACTGACAGAGAATCCAACGTGTCGGCGTTCGTCGTTTTGCCTTCGTGTGGTGAACCGCTCGTGTCGTGGATTAGCTCTGTCATACAGAACGCTAATTTTCACACGATGTTGTCCATCACCCGCCTCGTTATGTCGTGAATAACCGATATTCTACAACTGTTAACTGTGTCCTGTCGAGGGACACCCAGACCACATCGACTGGGAACCAGCATTCTGTCTGCCCATAACCAAACTCCTCCAAACGTAACATTCACCAAGACCTGTCTATGACCCCCTCCAGTGATTCAGATACTGTATTTCGTCCTTCGGCGACTCCGATCGACCCAGCCGGTTCGCACCGGAACGCGGCAGCGACTACTCGGCCAAGGGTCAGACGATGAGGTCGTTGCGACGACTCCTCGTAGTCGTGATCGCCTTGATGCTGGTCATCCCGACAGGGATGAATGGCGCCCTTGCGCAACACGATGGCACGTCTGTCTACGCTGTCGAGCAGGGCGGGATGTGCTACACCGCCGAAGCGCTCGGTGACGGAAGCGAATCCGTCGAATCGTTCTACGACTACCGTAGCAACGAGACATCACCGTCTGGGATTTTCTCGTCGTACGGAACAGGCTATCTCCAAGAGAACCAAGTGAGTAGTATCTTCTTCTACCACGGTTCAGAGGGCGTCAGTCTCGTCATCCTCCACGACGAACTCGGTGACGCCCCGTACGCAGGGACAGTGACATTCACCATCGACGGTCTTCCGTCGGGGGACGGCTGGGTCGTCCAAGACGACTACTACGCAGGCGGGAACCAAGACGACGACTGGATCATAAGTGGTTCGACAGCGAAAATCGACTGGAAGTGGGCAGGCAACCGAAGTGACGGTGGTGCCTACCGCGGATTCGAGAACCTCCAAGCCGGCGACGTCGTCTCGATTACCCCAGAGTTCAACGAGGAAGCAGACCACTGGAACGACTGGCCATGGACCGGAGGAAACAACCGCACCAGCGAGTTCCGACTCATCCACGCAAACCAGAGCACAGTCACCCTCGACATGAGTCAGGACGTCAGCATAAGCGCGGGTCCATGTGAAGAACCAACTCCAACGCCGACGCCAACCCCGACACCGACCCCAACGCCGACGCCGACACCAACTCCAACCCCAACCCCAACTCCAACTCCAACCCCAACGCCAACCCCAACTCCAACCCCAACGCCAACCCCAACTCCAACCCCAACACCGACACCGACACCGACCCCAACCCCAACCCCAACTCCAACTCCAACCCCAACCCCAACTCCAACCCCAACTCCAACTCCAACTCCAACTCCAACTCCAACCCCAACCCCGACTCCAACTCCAACGCCAACCCCAACTCCAACGCCAACCCCAACTCCAACCCCAACACCGACACCGACACCGACCCCAACACCAACACCAACGCCGACCGCGACGCCAACCCCAACTCCAACCCCAACTCCGACACCGACCCCAACACCAACACCAACGCCGACCGCGACGCCAACCCCAACTCCAACCCCAACTCCGACACCGACTCCGACGCCGACGCCGACCCCCACCCCAACGCCAGAACCGACTCCGACCTCGACCCCGCGTAGCAGCGGTGGAGGCGGTGGCGGAGGCGGTGGAGGCGGCAGCAGTAGCTCCAGTAGTGGAGGGTCGTCGTCGCCGTCGGCGAAGACGCAGACGACAGAAGTGACCGAGACACACGTGCAATACGACGTGACTGGCGCCAGAGGCGGAGACCCAATCAAGTTCAGACCCCCGTCATCGATGGCTGGAGAGTCTGGTACAGAGATCCGTGAGATCACGGTTACGCTGTCACGGTCCACGCGCTCGTTCAGCATGGACGTGAGAGGGTTCACAGAGAAACCCAGAGACGTCGAAGAAGTCGACTCCGTCGACGACACAGTGCTCTACCTAGAAATAGAGGGAGACGAGACGATGGACGAGTATCTGGAAGAGGCCACCGTGGTCTTCACGCTCTCGAAGAGCGACCTGGATGCCCGGGGGACGTCTCCCGAGAACGTCGCACTCTATCGGTACCACAACGGAACGTGGGAACAACTCGAGACGAGCCTGCTGCGAGAGAACGATGGTCGGTACGTGATGGAAGCCACCACGCCCGGGACGTCCTACTTCGCGGTTGGGATTCGTCAACCGGTACTGTCCGTCTCGGACATCTCCACAGACACGAACGTGGTAGTTGACGAGACAACGTCTCTCTCCGCCGACGTCACCAACACAGGACGTGCAGATGGGAACGTCACAGTCGACCTCACAGTCGATGGCGACGTGGTATCGAACCAAACAGTGGCAGTGGCGTCTGGCGAATCGCAGACCGTCACCTTCGACTACCGGTTCGACACCGCCGGGACGTACGTCGTCACAATCGGGGAGTCGAGTACAGAAGTCGTCGTGGGTGAACCGAACCCGACCCTCAGTCTCGCAGACTTGAAGGCGGATGCAACGACCATCGGACCGGGCGAGAGTGTCACCCTCATCGCGACGGTCACCAACACCGGTGACCAAGAGGGTACGTACACCCTCACGTTCGAAGCGTTCGATAGCGTCGTCGAGACGAGAACCGTCTCCGTCTCCGGCGGACAGACGGAAGTCGTCACGTTCGAACAGACCATCGACTCGCCTGGCGAGTATACTCTCACAGTCAACGGCGAGGCCATCACCGTGAACGTGGAAGAAGGGAAATCTAAGTTCGGTACAACAGTGCCCGAACGGACTGGTCAGGACGACCCTACTGAATCGAGTGGGTTAAACTACGGCCTGTTGGCCATTATGTGGGTCCTCGTGGTCATCGTCATCGCCGCCGTCGGCATCCGTCACCGCTCGCGGGACCGCTGACCGAGACAGCCAACCCACCCATCTCCCAGTTCTCACTGTTCTCGGCGTTCACTGGTTCTTTCATGGCGTCGATTCGTACTTCCCTGAGCGAGAGCACACGACAATTGTTAACACACGTCGTCGCGTATTTCTAGGGTTGTACTCGCTTCGGTGAGAAGAGAGACACAGAGCACCGAGTCGGGTTCGACGAGGGAGGGAGACGATGTCAACATCGGCAGATAGCCGGACACCAGAGCACAGCTCGCCAGCCGAGGAGACGTGGAGAGGGGGATTCGAAGCAGCACAACGCACACTGTTCGACGCAGTTGGACTCGATGCGAAGTCGACGTTCATTGACCTCGGCCACCCATACGGACGAACCCACGTGTTCGAAGCGGGGTCATCGACCGACGACGTTCCGCTGCTGTTCGTTCACGGAACAGCCGCTTTCGGAGCGTTTCTTTCTCCGCTCATGGCCCAGTTCGGTGACGCACGCGTCGTTGGATTCGATAGGCCCGGGTATGGTCTCAGTGAGGCCTTCGTGTGCACCGAGCAAAACCTTCGACAGACTGTCGTGGACGTCATCGGAGGCGTCGTAGACGAACTGAATATCGAACAGGTCGACCTCGTCGGGCATTCGATGGGTGGACATGCGGGTATCCTGTTTGCGAACGCCCATCCCGAGCGAGTCCGGAATCTACTTCTCGTCGGGGGGATTCCGGCGTTCCCGGGAACACGGCCACCACTCCCACTTCGAGCACTCACCGTTCCACTCCTCAATCGAGTGATACGGCGACTGCAAAAACCGGACGAAGCAGGTGTCCTCGACATCGCAGAAGTCTTCGGGGAACGAGATGCGATTCAGGACTACCCGGCGTTCATCCAAGCGATTGCCGCTCACGAACGAGACCCCAACTCAGCGGCAGCAGGACTCAGCGAATTCAACGCGTTGCTTTCGATTCGGGGGTGGCACAGGTCAGTTCGAATCAGTGACGAAGAGTTGCGTGGACTCGAACACCCGACAACCATGGTCTGGGGAGAACACGACCCGCTCGGGAGACCGGACGACGTCCGAGCGAGCGTCCAGTTGATTCCGAATGCTCGGTTCGAGTCAGTTGCCTCCGGTCACATTCCGTACTTGCGTCACCCAGAACAGTGCGCCCAGTTCATCAGAGAGGCACGAAAATCGCCTCAGTGAGTTAATTCACCCTGTAAGGGTTAGTTCACCCTCGCAACGGTCTTGACACGAGTCTCGTAGAGGTGTTCCAACTCTGCGACGATCGACTCGCTTGCGAGGACCGCGAATCCGACGAAGATGGTCACGAACCCAGCGATGGTGAGCGGCGATATCGACTCACCAAGAAGGGCTGAACCGCCGAGTGTTGCGACGATGGGAACCGCATAGAAGACGAGGTTCCCGTGAATCGGACCCACGTCGTCGAGAAGGCCGAAGTAGGCGATGTACGCCAGCGCACCGGCGAAGAGACCGACATACGCGAGCGCTATGAGTGCCGTTGGCGTCCACGAAATCATCGCGAACGATTCACCAGAGACATCGCTGAGACTGTGCGTGAGAAGCGAACTGATAGGGAGTGCCCACGCAGTGCGGACGGTGCTCGAAAGCGACGTGTCTGCCCAACGAATGAGAACCGTGCCAAGTGCACCGCTGACGGCACCCATGAACACGACACCTTTCCACAATGCGGCCCCGTCGAGGAGGTTCGTGGGGTCAACCTGTACGACGAGGGCCACACCAATCAGCCCGATGAGCATCCCGACTGCACCACGCGTGGATAGCCGTTCGTTCGCGAGAAACACCATCGCGAACACCGGTGTCAAGATAGGGTTGAGACTGAAGATAATCGACCCAACACCACTCGAAACGTACTGCTGTCCGACGAAGAGGAGAGCGTTCGAGAGACCGATGACGAACACGCCAGTCGCGAGGATGCCTATGATGTCGCCGACAGAGCGTGGGAGTAGTTCGTCACGTGCGGTGCTCACACCGACGTACGCGAGTAAGGCCACGGCAGCGATGTCGAACCGAAGTGCGACGAACAGGAGCGGTGGAAAGTAGTCGAGACCGGCTTTTGCGGCGACGAACGTCCCACCGAAGAAGAAACTCGCCAACGCGAACAACGCGAGTCGACGACGAGTGCCCATTACCACGACCAACCCCAACTTGCCGAAGCGAATCGAAATTGCGACAGTGAACTCATTCTACTTCTGTATACGAGTGTCTCGTACTTACATTGTTTCAGAAAATATTTCGGAGTAAGAAAATCTCGTGGTGGGGCAACGTGGTTTCAATATGTGAAATTATTTCGAGGGTCGAAAATCGTATACCTTCGGCCCCCGCAGAGACACGTATGGAATCGGCGTTAGAAGAAATCGAGTTTCTTGCCCTCTCACCAAATCGGGTAGCAGCACTTCAGTATCTCACCGAAGAACCGCGTACACGCCGCGAACTCGTAGAGCTAACCAGTGCGTCACAACCGACACTCGGTCGAATACTCCACGACTTCGAAGACCGAGCGTGGGTCAGACAGGAAGATAGCACATACACTGCAACGGTGACTGGGAAACTCGTCTCACGGGGGTTCGAAGAGTTAGTGGGGATTCTCGAGACTGACGTCGAACTTCGGCCAATCGTTCGGTGGTTACCAGCTGACGAAATTACATTCGACCTCGACCATCTGCGGGCGGCGACGGTGACGACACCTAGCCGAGTCCGGCCGAACGCACCCGTCAAACGAGTGCTCGACTTGCTCAACGATGCGAACGAGGTCAAGGTCGTCTCGTACGCGTTCAACGAACAGAGTCTCGAACGCATCGCAGAGCGGACAGCGGCGGGAGAACAACGATTCGACGGCGTCTTTTCATCGAGCGCGATCGATGCGCTGGCCGACGACTCGAAACTGCGTGAACAACTTCGGAATCTCCTCACAGCAGACGGTGCAACGATTCGAATCGCCGACGACCCGATTCCAGTCGCCGCCACGATTGCTGACTCAGTCGTGCACCTCTTCTTGCGCGACGACAACGGAATTCTCCAAGCTTCAGTCGATATCGACGAACCGGAGGTTCACTCGTGGGCAGAAACCCTCTTCGAGCAGTACTGGAACACTGCCGAACCGCTCACTATCGGCCACCTATGAGGGCCACGTGAATATTCGGGGACGTGGCTTCCAGGCGCGTTACAGACTCCGTGACTTGTCGATTCGGTCGTTGACCGTTTGGATAATCGCACTGTAGATGGCCAGTTGTTCCCGTGAATCGAGACCGAGGTACTCTTCGAACAACTCGCGGTCCAACTGCCGTCGGTCAGCGGCGACAGCGTCGAGGGCGACGTCGTCGGCCGCTCTCGCTCCAAGTTCATCGTGAATCGACCCCATCGGCCGAGCAGACATCGTACGGAAGGCATCACAGATGGTCGTCCGACTCGCATCCGAGAGGTGTGCTGGGTCGACGATTGGAACTCGCTGTAAGGTGGTTCCAGTGACGTCGAGGACACCGAGACCCAATCCAGTCGTCGCTAGCACCTCGGTGAAGAGCGACGTCGGTGAGAAGTTCAGCAGTGCCGCCAACTCTTCTGCGGTCAGGTCTACGTAGTCGTGTGGTTCTAATCGGTAGAAACGGTGTGTGACAGTCCGGTCAGGGTTGTAGGCGACGAAGTGACGGTCGTTCTGTCGGTTCGGCCAAACCACCTTCGTGTTCGTTTCACTACGGCTTCCGAGAACCCACCACTCCACCCTCCCGCGTCGGCCTGAGGCGGTATGGTACCCTCGTTTCTCACCCCAGGTGATGTAGTCGCCTACGTGCGACCGTGAGAGGTCTGTCCCCTTCGGAATCGAGAGGATGTGGCTCTCCTGTTCGCTCTTCGAGAGGTCGACGTGAGAGACGTGACGAGGGGTTTCGACGAACGGAACGACGAAGTCAGATTCGGCAGTGAACAGTTCGCCAGTCTCTCGATTTCGTATCGTCACGGACGGGTCAGTCGTGGGGTCACCCTCGACGACATCGACGAAGAAGAAGTCATCTGCACCGCCGGTGTTCAAGTAGGAACTGACCGCCGCAACGTCAGAGAGAGACGTGAAGACACCTGAACCCGCTTCGAGGAGGTCGAAATACGCCGAGGGAGCACGGAGGAATCGACCCCACTTGTTCCCAGTGTACGTCCCAGTGGGAACATCGACGCGTGAGCGTCGAACCGAACCACGAGTCTCTCGTCGCTCAGTCGTCGTCCCTCCACCGAGTCGCCAGAGTGCACTTTCTTCGAGACGGACGACCCGACTATTCCCGAATCGGTGAATGCGTCCTCGTTCGTTGCCGAGTGTGAACTGGTCCGTCGGCTGTTCGCTCGAGGAGTCGACGAGGACAGCATCCATGGTCGTCGCCGAAACGAGTCGGTGGGACGGTTCACCGAGTGCGACGAACCCGACGTCACCGGACAGCGTTCGGTCGTCGGCCCTATTCGCCAGTGTGAGAACGGTGTTGATGCTCGCGCCAACGAAGCTTCGCTTCGTACGATTGTCGACGATGTATTCGAGGTTGGTGAGTTCGAGCAACCCCTGTTGCAATCGCTTCCCGTAGGCAGTATCGAGCCACGTATTCGACGTGATGAACATCAACGTCCCGTGGTCTCTGAGCGCACCGATTGCCACGAAAAAGAAGTAGAGGTACAAATCGCTGGTCCGATACGGCTTGATTCCGAACTGCTCCTGAACAGACGTCACCAGTTCCGTCTTGTACGATGATTTACGCGATCGAATCTCATCGTGGGCCATCTGGTCGAGAGCCCTGTTCGTGAGGTCCTGCTGGATGATGTGCTGGTGGTCGACGTACGGAGGGTTCGTTATCACGATGTCGAATCCACCATCTCGCACAGGGGCCACGGAATCGAGTGGATCATCGTCTCGATGGACGATGCTATCTCCGGTGTAGAGGTTGAACGAAGACGCAGGCAGGGGAGCCGTCCGAAGTTGGAGTTCGTCTTCACTGTCGACGAGTGAAAGCCAGAGCCTGAGTTCGGCGACTCGGACGGCCCACTCTTTGATATCGATACCGTAGAGGTTCGTCCCGAGAATCTGCTGTGCCCGGTCGAAGTCGACTACAACTCCAAGTTTTTCGTAGAGTTCTGTCAACACCTGTTTCATCCCGACGAGGAAGGCCCCGCTTCCACACGCAGGGTCGAGGACACGTACGTCACGGAGGACTGCTTCGAGCGTGTCTTCGTCGACGGTGTTCGTCGACTTCCACTCCCGTGGAGTGCTGAAGATGAACGCCACGAGCCGCCGTTTGCTCTCGGTGTCGGTAGCGTCTGTCTGGTCACAGAGTTGCTCGAAGAGTGCCATCCGGCACATCAAGTCCACTTCGAGACGGGGAGTGTAGAAGATACCAGCCTCGTTGCGCTCCTGTTCAGCGATGAGCGATTCGTAAATCTTCCCGAGCATCGCTGGGTCGACCGCGATATCGACGTCGTAGGGACTCTCCTCGCTGATGGTGAAGTTGTACTGTTCGAGGAATTCACGGATGACCACGGAGAGGGTAGAATCTGAGAGGAACACGTCGCTCTCGTCAGCGTCTATTGGTTGGAAGAGGCCGCCGTCCATCGACGGGAGGTCTGAGAGAACTGCTTCGACTTCGTCCGGAAGGGCTGTTCTTGGGTCCGTTCCTGTGGAGTGAGTCCTTCTGTCGAAAAAGAGCGCTGAGAGCCAAGTTTCGTGGAACTGCTGCTCGTCGCCTGACGTTCGGTACTGGTCGTGGAACCACCGAACGAAGTCCGTTCGGTCAGCAGTCCACCGAGTAGTTTGGAGATAGTAGAAGAACAGCAGTCGTGTGAGTGTGACGTGGGCATACTGGTGTGCGCGCTCGACTTCCAACCCCTGCTCACGAAGGTCGTCGTAGAGCAACTCGAACGTGCGCTTGTAGTCCTCGTAGAACGCTTCGGTTACAGTTTCGACCCTGAAGACGTGGTCGATTCGTGTCGCGAGACGGTCATCGGCTTGACGAAGTTCGGCGAGTGCGCTCGCAACGACGCTGTGTGTCTGCCCTTCACCGAGGAGGTATCGACGGAGAACGAGGCGGCTAGTCGTGATATCGTCCACACCCGCTCGGAAGGCCGTTGCGAGGTGCCAGACACCGCTGTCCGGCGCGTGGAAAACGGCCAGAAATCTCCCACCAGTTGCCCATTCGCTCGTCGAATCGGACTGCGTGAGCGTATAGACGACATCTCGTTCCGCAGCACGGCTTAGCCTCCCCAGTTCGACGTAGATAACTCGGAAACCATCCGCGATTGCGAAGAGACGGACACCCAACACCTCGGTTGTACCCGGCCACTCGTCGACCTGGAGGTCTTGCCACGGAGCGTCGTCTTCGCGTGTCAGCGGCGTCTCGTAGCCGAGAACATCGACGAAGAGGTCTTGGAAGAACGTGGTCGCGGCAGCCTCAGTAGACAGATTGCCACCCTCGAATTCCTCGAGAGAGAGCTGTTCGTCGAGACGGCGACGAATCCCTTCGGTTTGCTCGTCGGTCATCAGTGGCGGGAGTGTGAATCAACCGCGATGCAACTCTGCATGTGGTTACTTGTGCCCAGAGAGTGTTAAGTTTAGCTCGGCTGACGTTATTGGCAGCGGGAAACGTGTCATCGATACAGAAGTGAGGAGGGACCACCACCGAATGACGGTCGAGAGTGTGAGGAAAACCAACGGCGTTCGTGTCAGTGATTGCTAGTTTTGAAGTCACCAGGTGTGAAACTATCACCGTGTCGCCTATCGAGAACATGAGTTCCGCACCCCAAGACCAGCACCAACGGGCCAAAACCGCGTGGCACGCGCGTTCAATCGACCAGACGCTCGCGGAACTCGAGACCGACGAAGCGGGACTCTCGCAGACAGCGGCCGCGAATCGGTTGGAGGAGTACGGACCGAACGAGATTCACAAGGGTGACGACATCTCTCCCCTCGAGATCTTCATTTCGCAGTTCAAGGACTTCCTCATCTACCTCCTGGTTTTTGCGGCAGTCCTCTCGCTGGCGGTCGGTCTTCTCCCCGGGGAAGCGCCAAATTACGTCGATGCCGGCCTGATTCTCTTGATTCTTTTCGGGAATGGAATATTTGGGTTCGTGCAGGACTACCGCGCCGAGAAGGCGATGGAAGAGTTACGGGAACTCTCATCACCAGATGCGACAGTGCTGCGTGACGGCGTGAAGCGGACCATCGCCGCCAAAGACGTCGTTCCAGGAGACGTGGTCGTCATCGAACAGGGTGGCGCGGTTCCGGCAGATTGCAGACTCATCGAGGCCACGAACCTCGAAACGTTAGAGGCGCCGTTGACCGGCGAGAGTGCCAGTGTCGGGAAGACGACGGACACACTCGACCCAGAGACGCCGCTCGCCGAGCGCTCGAACATGCTCTACATGAACACGGACGCAGTCATGGGGCGGGGGAAGGCAGTCGTCGTCGAGACCGGAATGCGTACCGAAGTGGGAGGAATCGCGACGCAGATTCACGAGGCAGACGAAGGCCAGACACCGTTCCAAGAAGAAGTCGACGAACTCGGGCGTCGAATCGGGTACGGTATCGTGGGGCTCATCGCCCTCGTCATCGTGGTTCAGCTACTCTTCACGCAAGCCAGCACCATCGCCGTGCTGTTGACTGCAATCACACTCGCCGTTGCTGCGGTTCCAGAGGGGTTACCTGCCGTCGTGACGCTGACGTTGGCGATTGGTGCACGGAAGATGGTCGACAAGAACGCACTCGTTCGGCGACTCCCAGTCGTCGAAAGCCTCGGGTCGGTAGACGTGATTCTGACAGACAAGACGGGGACGCTCACCGAGAACCAGATGACCGTCACGCGGATCGCGTATGGTTCAGATATCTACGAAGTGACCGGCACTGGACTCGACACCGACGGTGAGTTCCACCACGACGACGTGCGTGTCGACCCCGACAGCATCGACCCGGTGTTACGATGTGGGCTCCTCTGTAACAACGCCGAGAAGGCACCCGAATCAGAGGACCAGGCGTACTACGGCGACCCGACAGAAGTCGCGCTCCTCGTCTCGGCCAAAAAGGCGGGTGTAGAGCAGACCGGTGTGCGTGTCCGTGAGATTCCATTCTCGTCGGAACGAAAACGGATGACGGTCGTCGTCGAAGAAGACGGTGCCCACACCTCGTATACGAAGGGTGCTCCAGAAACAGTGCTGGAACGGTGCAACCGTGTTGCAGTGAACGGTGAGATTCAGGAGTTGACCGACGAGAAACGTGCCGAAATTATCGACACGACTGAATCGTTTGCGGGGGACGCACTCCGCGTCCTCGGATTTGCTCGAAAAGCCGTCGACGACCCCGACGCCGACGAATCAGTTCTCGAAGAGGAACTCGTGTTCCTCGGATTGCAGGGCATGATCGACGTCCCACGCGAGGAAGTCGACCAGGCGGTTTCCGACTGCCGCGACGCAGGTATTCGGGTCGTCATGGTGACCGGAGACAACCTTCAGACTGCGAAAGCCATCGGTGCACAAATCGGGTTCGACCCGACCGGGGCGATGACGGGTACCGAAGTCGAGAAGTTGAGCGACCAAGAACTGCGAGACGTCGTCGAAGACGTCGAGGTGTTCGCCCGGGCCGCGCCGGACCACAAAGTTCGGATTCTCAAGGCACTCCAGGCAAACGATCACCGTGTGGCGATGACTGGTGACGGTGTCAACGATGCACCCGGTGTGCGAAACGCTGACGTCGGCATCGCGATGGGCATCCGAGGGACGGACGTCACCAAATCGGCCTCGGATATGGTGCTACAGGACGACAACTTCGTGACAATCAGAGATGCAATCGCCGAAGGCCGGGGAATCTTCGACAACATCAGAAAGTTCGTCAATTTGCTGTTGTCTGCAAACGCTGGCGAGGTTCTGACTGTATTTGTAGGCGTGCTCATCGGGAGTGCACTGTTCCCCGAACTCTTTGCGGCCCAGTCAGAAGCACTCATTCTGACACCGGTCATGTTGCTGTGGATCAACCTCGTCACCGACGGCCTTCCGGCACTCGCACTCGGCGTCGACCCGAAAGCACCGAACGTCCTCGAACGAAGTCCGCGAAGCACGGACGACCCAGTCATCGATACGCGAGTGATGGTTTCTATCCTCACTATCGGTGTGACCGTGACCATCGCCGGTCTACTGGTGTTTTTCCAGACACTGGGCACCACCGAATCGTTAGTGAGCGCACAGACACTGCTGTTTACGTTCTTCGTGGTCGCAGAGATGGGAATCATTCAGGTCATCCGACGGCGGTTCGGTCAACCGCTGTTCTCGAACCGATGGCTCATCGGTGCAGTCGTACTCTCGCTGGTACTCCAGTTACTCGTGCTGTACACCCCAGTCGCCGACCTCTTCGGTGTGTACGCGCTCGGATTGGCAGAGTGGGGGTATCTCATCGCTGCAGTCCTCGCCGTCCTTATCGCAAACTACGTGCTGTCACTCGTCTACGACCGATTCCTATAGCGCCGTCACGAGTGACTGGAACTGCTGGTGAACGATACAGGTTTCAGATGGCTGGGACCCGGGGAGGATGAGGACGAACTGCACAGACGAAGAGCGACGAGACAGCAGAGAGACACCGTCGGAAGAGGACTGTTTCTACAATAGAGTCGAGCGGCATCATTCGTACTAGCGCGTCACGGACGATGTTAACGACTGTAGCACAATAGTTCACATGTTCGATAGATTCCTTTCCGTGTTTGGGAGACTTGGTTCTCAAATCGAAACTTGAATTCTTATTTAGCTAATCTTATTACACGAACACAAGAACTACGCGACGATGCAAGGCTCCGACCAAGATTGGTGGCCGAATCAGCTGAAATTGAAGGTCCTCGACCAGAACGCTCGCCCAGTCGATCCGATGGGCGAAGAGTTCGACTACGCCGAGGAGTTCGAGTCGCTCGACCTCGAAGCCGTGAAGGAAGACATAGCGGAGGTGATGACGACATCGCAGGAGTGGTGGCCCGCTGACTACGGTCACTACGGCCCGCTCTTCATCCGGATGGCGTGGCACAGCGCCGGCACGTACCGCACCATCGACGGGCGCGGTGGTGCGTCCGACGGTGCACAGCGCTTTGCACCCCTCAACAGTTGGCCCGACAACGTGAACCTCGACAAGGCTCGCCGACTGCTCTGGCCCGTCAAGCAGAAGTACGGCCGCAAACTCTCGTGGGCCGACCTGATGGTTCTGACCGGAAACGTCGCCCTGGAATCGATGGGGTTCGAGACGTTCGGCTTCGCCGGCGGACGCGAGGACGCCTTCGAACCTGACGAGGGTGTCTACTGGGGGTCCGAAGACGAGTGGCTTGGAGACGAGCGTCACGACGAAGACGGGAACTTAGAAGAGCCACTGGGCGCCGACCACATGGGTCTCATCTACGTGAACCCAGAAGGACCGGGCGGCGAACCAGACCCGCTCGCTGCTGCGGACTACATTCGACAGACGTTCGACCGCATGGCGATGAACGACGAGGAAACGGTCGCACTCATCGCCGGTGGGCACACGTTCGGGAAGACCCACGGTGCCGCTCCCGACGACAACCTCGGTCCGGACCCAGAAGGAGCCCCAATCGAAGAACAAGGCCTCGGTTGGAAGAACAGCCACGGCACGGGCAACGGTGAAGATACGATTACCAGTGGCTTGGAAGGCGCATGGACCAGCGCCCCGATTAACTGGGATAGCGGCTTCCTCGACAACCTGTTCAACTACGAGTGGGAACTCGAGAAGAGCCCCGCCGGTGCGTGGCAGTGGCGGCCAACGGACGAGTCCGCCGAGGACGATGTCCCGAACGCCCACGACCCGTCGAAGCGCGAAGCACCCATGATGCTCACGACGGACCTCGCCCTCAAGGAGGACCCAGACTACCGGGAGATTTCGAAGCGCTTCCACGAGAACCCAGACGAGTTCCAAGAAGCCTTTGCGAAGGCCTGGTACAAACTGACGCACCGTGACATGGGCCCGCCATCGCGATTCCTTGGACCAGAGGTTCCGGACGAGGAGTTGCTGTGGCAAGACCCACTCCCAGAAGCCGACTACGAACTGATTGGGAGCGAAGAGATTACCGAACTCAAGGAGGCAATCCTCGACTCGAAACTATCTGTCGCTGACCTCGTCAAGACCGCGTGGGCGTCTGCATCGACGTACCGTGACAGCGACAAGCGCGGTGGTGCAAACGGGGCGCGGATTCGTCTCGAACCACAGAAGAACTGGGAAGTCAACGAGCCAGAGCACCTCGCTATCGTACTGGAGACGCTAGAAGGGATTCAGGCAGATTTCAATGAGTCGCGGTCCGACGAGATTCGGGTCTCGCTCGCCGACCTGATCGTTCTGGGCGGCTGTGCCGCAGTCGAGCAAGCGGCTGAGGACGCTGGCTACGACGTAGACGTCCCATTCGAACCCGGACGTGTCGATGCCTCACAGGAACAGACTGACGTCGACTCGTTCGAGGCACTCGAGCCGAACGCCGATGGGTTCCGCAACTATCTCGGTGACGGGGCCGACCAACCAGCGGAGGAACTGCTGGTCGACAAGGCAGACCTCCTAAACTTGACGGCACCAGAGATGACGGTACTGGTCGGCGGCATGCGAGCACTGGACGCGAACTACGAACAGTCCGACCTCGGTGTCTTCACCGACCAACCCGAGACGCTGACCAACGACTTCTTCGTGAACCTGCTCGGCATGGACACCGAGTGGGAAGCGTCCTCTGAATCCGAAGACGTGTTCGAGGTGCGCGACCGCGAGACCGGTGAACTCGAAGGGAAGGCCACCCGCGTGGACCTCATCTTCGGTTCGCACTCCCGGCTTCGAGCACTCGCAGAGGTGTATGGCTCCGGCGATGCAGAGGAGAAGTTCGTGCGTGACTTCGTCGATGCGTGGGACAAAGTGATGAGTCTCGACCGGTTCGACCTCGAATAAATTCCGCTGAGAGCCATCGGGGCGCTGACCGTGTGTCGTCTCGATGGTGTCTACCCACCCCTCTATTTTCGGACCACGCACGGACACGCTGCTTCAGCAGTCGTAGCACAAGCAGTCGTAGCACGCAGTCAGGGCCTTCGACCACCGTAGTGTCCAAAACAATCGGGATTCGTGAGAAGACACCCTGTCTCGAACACTCCCAGAGAGGACACCGCTGTCACGACCCGGTGTCGTCAATCTTCGGGTGGCGTTCGAGGTCCAGTGGGTCGGTTTGTGGGTCGAGCGATACCGCTTCGACTTCGACGACGTTTTTGACCGAGCGCATCCCGTCGATGTCTGGAACGACCAGTCGTGGGAACTCTAACGGAGACCCATCCTGTTCTAAGGCGAGTATTCCGGAGAGTGCATCGGCAATCTCGACGTAGATGTGGCAGTCATCGTCTGCTGTGACGGCGAGGTGCGTCGTCTCGGGCGAAATGTCGACAGAATCGAGGACGGCACCGATGGAGACACCCACCCACGTCGACTCGCGTTGAGAGCCGGACGCGCACGAGACGACGACGTCTTGTGTCTCCTGGGGCAGCGCTTCCAACGCTTCTCGGTCGAGAGTTTCTGCCTCTCGGCCTCGGACGAGTACTGACGTTGTCATGGTTGAGCTCGTAGAAGACGTTCTCTTGGAACCTAATTAAAGCCGCAGCAAGGTCCTGCTGGTCAGCAGATATGGAGGGTATTTCGGGCCGTGCGTCAGCGGGGTCGTTTGGAGGGTTGCGTCAGCGGGGTCGTTTGGAGGGTTGCGTCAGCGGGGTCGTTTGGAGGGTTGCGTCAGCGGACTGGAGGTGTACGTCAACGGGGGATTCGTTTTGGAGGGGGGGATTGCACGGGTGAGGTGCAGTAGTATGTGCAACCGGTGAGCGCGAACGGGGTCGCGACCACGCCAGCACCGAACGTCCGCCGAATCGGTGTGTTGCACATCGCAATTTTCTGTATTCGACGCTGGAAGATAAGGGGGAAGAGTCGTCCCGACAGTTTTGATGCCAACAACCGTTTCAGACCACTGTTTCGACTGTTTCAGTCGGATTAACTGAGTGTTAAAAACAGCACTTGTTTGTTTCTGAATAGGAAGTAAATTGAGAAGGAAGCGTTGATGTCTACTGATTTTGAACCGTCTCAGGAACATCGTTATTCGATTCTGGTAATTGTTCCGTCGAATCCTCGTGTGAACTACGCTCGAGTACTGTATCCGGGTACTGCACTTGCTGCACAGTGGGCCCACAGGTTGCGAAACGTGGCCTCCAAAAGGGGGCGAAGTAGTTTAAATTGTGAAATTATGATAGCCAAGAATGTTAGCTTTTATTGAATAATTGGGAGCAGGAAGATAAACAAAACATTATACTCCCGGAGAATCGACAATCATAGAACGAACACATGTCTTCCCGAAACGCCTCGTGGTCTGGATACGCCCTTCTGATGGCGTTCCTTCTCGTCTCCGCAGGCGTTGCTCCGATTGCCGCTGCAGCGGCAGACGGCGTCGAAATACGCGCAATCGAACACTCTGGTACGGGCGTCGTCGCGACAGAGAACGGTCGGACGTACGTCACTGCGTGGCAGCCATCGAGTGTCAGTGTCGTGCTGGTCGCAGAACAGGGAACGTACGACGTCTGTATCGGTACTGAAGGCGGCGACTCGACGACGAGCATAGACTGCCAGCAAATTCAAGCGACAGGGAGTGAGCAGCGAGCCACCATCGATATCGCACAGTGGCCAATGAATTCCACGGGCGAGCAAGTCCTGACCGTGGAGGTTCGACCTTCGACCGGAGGCGAACCGCTCGCACAAGCGAGTCACCCATTGTTCGTGTTACCTGCAGAGGGAGACATCGACGGTGATTCTCTCGGGAACCAACGCGAACTGGAACATGGCACGAGTATCCGCGTTGCAGACACTGACAACGACGGCCTCGAAGACGGAGCCGAGGTAAACCGGTTCGAGACAGATCCAACGAACACAGACACCGACGGAGACGAACTCAGCGACGGTGTGGAAGTAAACGAACACGGGAGCAATCCGACCGAGGTCGATACCGATGGTGACGGCCTCGAAGACGGCGTCGAAGTAACGACGTACGGCAGTGACCCGACGACTGGAGACACCGACGGTGATGGACTCATCGATAGCGAAGAAGTCGAGCAGTACCAGACAGACCCAACCGCTGCGGACACGGACGAAGACGGCCTCGAAGACGGACCAGAAGTGAATATTCACGAAACGAGTCCGACGGCGATAGACACCGACGGCGACGGCCTCGACGATAACGAAGAACTGACTCGCTACGAGACGAACCCCACTGAGGTCGACACCGATGGCGACGGCCTCGAAGATGGCCGAGAGGTGACGGTCACTAACACTAACCCAAATCAAGGGGACACAGATGGGGACGGCATCGGTGACGGGACCGAAATTCAAGAAGGGACGGACCCGAACAGTGCACCAGGGTCAGGAATCGATCCGCTTGGCGTGGGCGTCGAACCGACGATCATCGTCCTCATCATCAGCCTCATCGCCCTCGTTGGTGGCGGACTCGCCCTCGCAAGCGGCAAGGTACGTCTCCCAGAAGGAATCTCGAACTGGAACGCTCAGAGAACTGACGCGGAGAACGGCCGTTTCGTTGCAGCTGGTCAGCCCCAGCAAACTGTTGGTGCGCAGATGCGACACCCGCCCGAACAACCACTCAGTGACGAAGCACGCATCTTCAACCTCCTCGACCAACACGATGGACAACTCCGTCAGTCGGCAGTCGTCGACGGAACAGGATGGTCGAAGTCGAAAGTGAGCCGGGTTCTCTCGCGGATGGCCGACGAAGGAGACATCAAGAAGATAAACATCGGCCGTGAGAACATCGTCACTCGGCCAGATTCCGTCCCTGAGCACGCGAAGTCACCGTTCGAAGATAAGTGAGCTCGAGAACGGTCACAGCTGATCACGATCGCGGCGAAATAACCTCGTCAGCGAACCTCGAAAGGTCAGCCTCTGGGTCGTCACTCTGTAGACCCACGAGTACGTGGTCGACGCCCATCTCGTTGAGACCGCTGAAGTAGTCGCGGAACCACTCGGTTCCTGCACAGAACCCCTGATGAATATGTTCTGGGCCGTCTCCCGGGTCGTCTGCGAGTTCGACTTGCACCGCCATCGAGAACGGCGTGTCACCGGCGGCATCGCGCCAGTCGGCCAGATAGCTCTCCAGCGTGGACTGAGGGAGTTGGTAGAACAACCAGCCATCACCGTGTTCGGCAATCCACTCGAGTGTCTGACGTGCGTAGCCAGTCGGAAGGAGTGGCACAGTCTCTGTCGTCGGTTTCGGTACGAGGGTTATCTCCCCATCGAGTGTCCCCCACGAAGATTCGACTTCTGGGTAGTCCTCACGCCAGACAGTCCGGAGAAGCTCGACACTCTCACGGAACAACGTTCCACGGTCCGACAGCTCGACACCAAACGCTGGGAACTCGGGGTCACGGTCACCCGAGGCGATACCCATGACGAGTCGTCCCCCTGAGAGCTGGTCAACTGTGGCTGCGGCTTTGGCGACGTGAAGTGGATGACGAAGTGGGAGTACCACGCTCGCAGTACCCAACGCGAGTTCGTCGGTGACTGTCGCAACCTGCGTGAGCCACGGCCAGACGTCGAACGTTTGTCCCGCGTCGCCAAACGAAGGCCAGTACGTCGGAACATCCCGTGCCCAAAGCGCATCGAATCCGACCGACTCGGCGTGTCGGGCAAGTCGGAGTTCTTCGTCGACGTCGGGCATCGTGTCGTTTTGGTTCGTGAGCGGGAATCCCACTCCGAAAGAGAGACCATCGTCGAACAACCGTTGATACCCGAGATTATCGTGTGGGGTCATCGTCTAATTCGTGAGAGAAAGTGTGCTCACCGTTCAGTAGTCACTAACTTCCATCGCATCGGATGGGGCCGGGTTAGCGTACCGTCGCTTCGCCTTTCATCTCGGCGAATGCAACGGTCTGTTTGACATCGGTGATTTCTACTTCGACTTGGTCACCGGGACGGGTGTCGGGGACGATGATAACGAACCCACGTTCGACCTTCGCGATACCGTCACCTTGGTCGCCAAGGGTGTCGATCGTCACCGAGCGCACGTCACCTTCTTCGACCGGTGGACGCCGTGTGCCAGAACCCTGTGAGTTCGACGAGTCGTGTGTGGAATCGGCTTGGGCCCACTCACGTTCTGACCGTGTCGTGTCAGTGTTGGTCGAGTCAGTTTCTGGTTCAGGAGCGGATTGTGAGCCAGTCGCCGATGCAGCGGCCGTCAACAATGCAATCCGGTAGGTCTCTGTGGTAGAGAACGAACCATTTTCGACGAGTTCCTTCGGAATCGGGACGACGTATCGGTTACCGTCTCGTTCGATCGACGCTTCGAACAAGAGTCGTAGAGAGTCTGAGATACCAGTCACTCCTCGAATTATGGGGAACAGTGGCTTAAATCATAATGAATATCGTGTCGAACGCTGGGATTCGCCTGCTGTGCAAGGCACAGGCCCAAACCGTGATTGACGACTCTGGGTAGTCATCCACTCGGGTGCAAAAGAGAAGCTTGCTGAGCTACTCATACTCGTTTTAACGCCTTATCCAAGCGTTATCGATAGTTTGGATAATTCAGATAATTTGGATAATGTTGAATTCAACCCCTTACGATTCCCGAGATTATCGAACAGTAGTGAGTAGAAACAACGAGATTATTTGAATAATCTAATGAGTCACTTTTGCGCTTCAAGCCCCCAAATGCACGTTTGAGATGGTCTGAAGAAAACCATCCCAAGTCGGATTATTTGGATAATTAGAATTTTTTAGATTATCGAGCAGACCAAGATAACCATAATTATTTCAAGAATGGCGACAATCACTCGATGCGATACAACTCCCATTCACCATGTCACGCGCAGTCAGTGTCTGTCTCCTCAAAGGCGGTATCGGTAAATCAACAACCTCGATCAACCTCGCTCGAGAACTCGCTCACCGAGACAACGACGTACTCCTCGTCGACCTCGACCCGAACGGTCATACGACGACTGGTCTCGGGTTCGGCGAAGAGTTCTATTCGGAAGCACACCTGGGTGACGTGCTCCTCGACGACGCGGAACTCGAACCACAGGAACTCATTTTAAAGACCGATTTCGAGATCGACCTCCTCCCGTCGAACGACCGCATCGAACAGGTGGAGTCGGACTTGGGTGGTGTGATGATGGGTTCTGCACGTCTCAAACAGCGAGTAGTCGACCCGCTCCTCGGCGACGAGTACGACTACGTCGTCGTCGACTGCCCCGCAGCACGTGGGAAACTCAACGACAACGCCCTCTACGCGACGCAAAACATGGTGTTGCCAATGCGACCAGAATCGGGTGCACTGTCCGGACTCGAAAAAACGGTCAAACGACTAATCCAGCCTGCTCGCGAGCACTTCGACCTCGAGATTCTCGCCGTCGTCCCGACCGACCTCAGAGACCGTATCGACCACGAGCGGCCGTCTCGGCGACTCATCGAAGCCCTCGTGTCGAAACAAAACATCGCATCGAAGATACCAAACTTTGGGTACGTCGACCCGTCGTTCTTCGAAGCTATCGACGATGGGTCGTGGGACGACGATCTCCCGAAACCGGGCATCCGACACCGGTCGGCCATCGACGCCTCGATTCGCGAGCACATGCCGCTTCGAGATTACGATAGCTCGTGTGACCAACTCGAGTGCTACGACGAATTAGCACAAATTGTCGAGACTGGGGAGGTCGACCGATGAGTGACGACCCCTTCGGTGACCTCGACGCAGCGATGGAGGATACCAATTCGTCGGCTTCAGATCCGGAGCCAAAACCCGAGCAAGACACAGATTCGACGGCTACCCAAACAGAAGAACAAGAACTCGGAGAGGAGAAATCCCCGCTCGAACAGCCAGCGTTCGAGTTCGACGAAACCGTTCACAAAGCACTCTACGTACTCGAAGCGGCCGCAACGAACTTTGACGATATCATCACGTACGACGTCGAACGCGAGCTCACACGAGAACACGGGCTGAAGAACATCAAAAAAAGCGAGTTACACAACGCCGCACTCACTGTGGTCGCTGAGCACCCAGACCTGATAGTCGAACAGGTACTCGAACAACGCGGTCTCGACAGAGAGTAACACCACCCAAATAATTCGCATTATCCAGATTAGACAAGACAGGCGACGTAGGTGGATTGGGTAGATATTCCAGCGAGTCTTCGATGTAGCGACCATTTTCGGCATCGAAGACGAGCAAAATCAGGAGTGGTGAGCGACCACAATAGGTAGGTTTGCTACACAATCTACGGTTTGCAGATTACGTGGATTATTTTGATTTCGTGGGTAAGCAACGATATCGACGCTTGTCTGATAATCAACGGGAAGAGAGGAGTAACCCAGGTTGTTGAAGTTATTTAGATTGTTTAGGTTATTCGAGCTATTCAGAAGCCAAGGAGAGCTTGCTTTTGCTGGGTCGACGAATTAGACATTAATTTTGGTTCTTTGAGGAGGGTTGGTGACAGACCAAGACATGCAGATTATCTACAAAATGTAGATTATTATTTCTGCTTGCACACCAGCGTGAGACTAAGACAGAACCTGAAGATGAGTGGGTCCTGAGAGAGTAGCTCAAGTGCGTATTTTGTAGAACCTCCAAGCCATCCAAACGACTCACGCCACTTAGGCCAGGTAGACCATCCCAATGTCCTATATGTCCCAGATAGCTCAAATTCACCAAAGAATCCAAGTAATCCAAATTATTAGAGACATCTAAATTAGTCAAATTATCCGAGAGATTCAAACTGCCTGTCTGAGCAGTTGGCGCAGAGAACACACTGGCCGGTCTGTTAGATAATTCCAACTAACAAAGGGAAGACTCTGGGAGAGACGTCGGCCGAGAGGCTGAACAAGTATCAGATGGAGTGGCTGAACAACGGAGTGTATCAGAGTGAGCGGTGAACGAGAATCGAGAACGAAGTCGCGTTGACTGTCATGTTATTCGAGCGTAGAAATACGGCTATCTCTGAGCAACACTCGTTTGACGATATCGGGGTCTTCGAGGAGTCGGTGTGTTCCGTGGACGCCCTGGCCTCGACCACGGCCACGGACCTCCGACTGGATTACATTGAGGAAGTCGAGCTCTTGAAGTAGTTCTTGAACTCGTCGTTCGGAGAGTTGGTCCATGTCGAGGTCGTCAGCGACGGTGAGGTACTGTCGATAAATCTTGTTGGTGGTGATCTCAGCAGTTTTCCGTCCACCAGTTTGGAGCACGAGAGAGTACAGCACGGCTTTGGACTGTGTCGCAGTCCCTTCGAGGAGTTCGCTGAACCGGTCAGCCTCACTCTTTTCTTTCGCTGCTCTGACGTGGTCGTCGGTGACTGTTTCGGCGCCTTCTTTTTGCGCGATTCGGCCCGCGTTTCGAAGGATATCGATTGCTTTCCGAGCGTCACCGTGCTCCTGTGCAGCGAGGGCGCTCGCGAGTGGAATCACGTCTTCAGTGAGAACACCCGGTTTGAAAGCGTCTTTACGATTTTCGAGAATTTCGCGGAGTTGATTTGCATCGTACGACGGAAAGACGAGTTCGTCGTGTGCGAAGCTCGATTTGACGCGTTCGGTGAGCTCCTCTGGGTAGTCGATCTTGTTCGAGATACCGATGATACCGAGACGCGAATCGACGATTTTCTGATTCTCGCCTGCGCGTGAAAGTTTTCGAAGCACTTCGTCGTCTCGAAGCATGTCGATCTCGTCGAGAATAACGATGGTGACATCAGAACAGGTGTCGAGTACTTGCCACAGTCGGTTGTAGTAGTCACCAGTCGAGAGGCCACGCTCGGGAATAGACATCCCACTCTTCGATGGGTCGTTGACCTGTGAAGCGAGCGTCTTGATAACCGATGCTTCTGTGTGCTGTTCACCACAGTCGATGACAGCGATTTCCACATTTACGTCTTCTCGACGTGCCTCGCTCTGTAGCCGCTCACTTACGAGGCGAGCGCTGAGTGTCTTTCCAGACCCGGTCTTTCCGAAGATAAACAGATGAGTCGGTTCGCGACCGAAGATCGCAGGGTTGAGTGCCTGTGCAACCTTCGACATATGCTCGTCGCGACCGACGATTTTGTCAGGACCAGGGAGATGTGAGATTTTGAGGATGTCCTCGTTCGCAAATATGGGTTGGTCGTAGCGGAAAAGTGGGTCTCGACCGCCCCCGTCGGTCTCGTTCGGTGTCATGTGGGTTCGGTATTCATACCCATCCATAATAAAAGTGAGGGGGGTAGTCTCGCGTTTGTAACAACGAGAGAATCGATGTTTTCGTGACCTGTACACCTTTTCAGCGATTATTAGAATATAGAAGTAGTGTCGCGCAAGTAAGAACGTCAGACACCACCCTCGCGTTTGTAACTGTGGATAGGGGGAGACTACCGTCGCAATTGTAACGTGAGGTGAGGGACCACCTTCGCGTTTGTAAGAGAGGGACCGACGTCGCGTTTGTAACTGTGGATGGGGGAGACTACCGTCGCAAATGTAACGTGAGGTGAGGGACCACCTTCGCGTTTGTAACAACACGCAGCGTACGAGACCATCCTCGCGAATGTAACGACGACCGACTGCAGTACAACGAGAGCGTTCTGGGCACACTCGAGTGGAGACCACCCTCGCGTTTGTAAACTCGGGGGTTGTTCACGTTGGTTTATCCGATGACGAGCACGAATCGTCCTGGCCAGACACACTACCCTCGCGTATGTAACGCGAAAGGGTGGGATGGGGGGTCAGCAAAACCGCCAGAACCCGGCAGGAATTTCCCCTACATTTACAAACGCGAGGGGGGTGTGTTGAATGCTGCTAGAGTCTCGCGTACTCGTTACAAACGCGAAGGTGGTGTGTGTGTTCTCAAAATCAACCGACTGCGTTCACCTTGTCTAGTATAGTAACTAGTGTTCTAGTTCATAGCTAGAACTAGTGACACTGTTGTCGAAGATATAGGAGAGTCGACTATCTCAGCCGAGTAGCCCCAAGTTATCTACCCGGTCGGTCACAACCTCGATAGCACGTTCAGCATCGACAACCTGCTTCGCTCCCGTGATAACGACCTTTCCACTTCCGAACATGAGGACGACGACGTTCGGTTCGTCGAGGCGGTACACGAGGCCGGGGAACTGTTCCGGTTCGTATTCGACATCTTCGAGACCGAGTCCAATTGCGAGCGCGTTCAGGTTGAGTGTGTGTCTAAGGTCTGCACTCGAGACGATGTTTTGAACCGTAATCTCAGGGTCTTCGGGAACGGGGATACCGAGGTCTTCGAATTCGTCGAATAATATCTCGAGAGCAGTGTTCACACCCGCAACGCTGTCTGCTCCCGTACAGACGATCTTTCCAGACCGAAACACGAGACACGCTGACTTCGGGTCGGTCGTGCGGTACACCAGTCCAGGAAAGTTGTCGGGATCGTAGTCTGTACCCACCCAGTCCAGTGACAGTTGCTCTAAATCGAGTTCAATGCCGATTTGCGTGGAGGCGACGACGTTCTGAATCTCGATGGACTCCACCGCGTCCATTTGGGACATGATGTGTAGTAATTGACATTGGCACATGTTAAAATACAGGGGTCGTTCTAACGACAATCTGAAATTGTGTACCTTGGTTACCGAAAAACCGAATTGCCGTCACATTGCCGTCACCGTAGAAATTTCACCGGTGATTGGAGAGCCGATATGGTAATCGTTCAGCCACGAAGCCACCCCCGACACCGGTGATCCGACAGTCGGCTACGGCCCCAACTCTGGATGAGCGGAAAGGAACCCGAAGACGCTTCCTGCTGCCCACGCAGCTGGCTCACACGAATCCGGATGAACGAGATACCCGTTCGAAATCGTTTCGTCAAGACCGGTGAACAGTTCCGGGAAGCCAAGTCTGCTAGGCCGACCGCGGGTGACACTATCTTCGAGTGCTTGGAGATTTCGTTCGGCAATGATTTTCGCGGCGTGGTCGAACCCGCGCTCGGCGAATCCGAGTGCCGCCATACTGTTGTCGTGTGGCCAGACGCTCCCTCGGTGATACGAGAGTGGGTCGAACGCGGGATGGTCTCCGGCGAAGGTTCGCAACCCACTCGACGTAAGCACGTCTGCCTCGAGGAGACGCTCGACGGCGGATTCGATTCGTTCGTCGGTTCCGAGTCCACCCCAGAACGCGTGCGTTTGGTTCGTCGCGACACTGGGTATCTGCTCTGACCCGTCTAACGCGAGCGCGTAACAGCCCTCGTCGGCGACCCAAAACTGCTCTTCGAAGGAATCGAATAATTTCTCAGCGAGACTGTTGCAGGCGTCTGCGAGTGCTTCGTCACCGTGCTCACGGGCGATTGGTTCGAATTGTTGGAGTGCACGGTAGGAGTAGCCTTGAACTTCTGAGAGTGCGATTCGCCCGGTTGGTTCCCGACCATCGGGGTGAGAGAGTGCCTCTGAACTGTCTTTCCAGCCGAGGTGGTTCAGACCGTACGGATGGTCGTGAGAACTGTATCTGAGGAACCCATCCTCGTCCGCGTTGTCGAGTATCCACTCGACAGCATCTGTTGCGGCGTCGTACAGGTCGTCTTCGAGCGTCTTCGACTCACTTTCGGCGACTGTATCCGCGTACAGGGAGACGAACAGCGACGTCGAGTCGATATTTCCGTAGTACGGTCGTCTGAGCGAGATGTCTGCCTCGACGAGGTCACCGGTTCGATTCTCGTGGAGGATTTTCCCCGATTCTTCGAGTGTCTCGTACTCGTCGTCCGTCCCTTGCTCGGCGGCGAGGAACCGGAGTGTTCGTTCTGCAACATTCGTATCGAATTCGAGCAGCTGGAACCCAACGATGAGCGAGTCGCGGCCGAAGGGGGCGACGAATCGAGGGGCACCGGCAGCAGGAACACCTTCGGGGAGCATCAGAGCGTCGAGTGCTTCGGTCGCTGCGTCCGCGAGTGAACGATACCGCGGGTCGATGGCTGAACTCGTATCGACAGACGGAACCTCACTAGCGTCACCGGGAAGTGAAACAGAGAACTCCATCGTCTCGCTCTCACCCGGAGAGACTGTTCGGTCACTCGTGAGGGCGACCGTACTGTCGTCTCCGATTTCGACACTGATGATTGAGTCGTCACTCGAACCGTCTTGGGTCAGTTCGATAGCGACGTGTCTTTCTGCATCGTCGACTCCCTCAGCGGAGAACTGAATGGTGTCGTCACTCGAGTAGGTCGCTGAAACCGTGCGTTCTCGCGCGTCACGAGCGGAAAAGAACGATTCTATCTCGAAAATGTGGTTGAATCCTGGGACGATTGATGCCTGTAGTTCGCATTCACGAGGCTCGTTTGTATTGTTGTGAATCGTGAGTGTAACCGTCACGCCATCCGGGTCGATACTGAACTTTCTGGTGAGACTCCACGCTCGGACGTCTCCCCGCCCAGGGCCTGCTGTCGAACTGGTGAGGACGGTCGTCACGGAGTCTCCATCGGACTCTCGGCCGAGGCGTTCCCACTGTATCTCACCGTCGGTCTGACGGACGGTGAGATCGATACCTCGGAGGAATCGATGGTCGGTACTGTAGATTCCACAGTGGTCGTTCTCAGTGGCGACGTCGCCGTGTTTGTCGACGACGACTTGTTTACCACCGTGCAATGCGAGCATACAGTTGTCTGGAAGCATTATTGGTTGTTCTCCTAGTTTTCGAACGAGATCGATTCGATGTAGATTCGTCTGGCTTCGATGTTCTCTACGATTGCGCCCCACCCACCGACGTTCACTTCACCGTCCTCGGTGTCGAGTACGATTGCTGCACGCCCAGCGAGTTGTGACAGTGAGGGTGTGTTCGTCGGGTTGTTCCGCCGGTCCGCAAAGATGAGGTCGACTATTTGGCCGTGCAGCTCAACTTCGTCGCGTTGTGTCGTCGTGGTTCCGCGAACTGTCGCGGTGATGCGTGCACCGTCTGCTAACAGGGGGGCGACATCACGGATGCACTCACGGATATCGACGTACTCGAACGGCAGTTCGTCGGAATGGCCACTGAAGACCATCGGCCAGGACTCCCACAGTGCTGCCATGAAGTACCACCGGAAGACGTAGGTTATCTCTTCGTCTTCGAAAATCGCCCCGTACTGGTTCACCGAGTTAATGTGCGGAGCGAAACAGGTGACTTCACGGTCGGCAATGAGGAGAAACGCTGCCGGAAGGTCACGGTGCCGCGCTTCGTAGACCGCCCCTTCGAGTTCGACGTCGGTCGGCAGGTTGACCGGCAAGTCTGGAGTGGTGTTGAAAGAGATCGTGATGTAGACGCCCCGGTCGAGTGCCGACTCGAGCGCAGGCCGCAAGCGGTCGAACTGCTCAGGAGCCATCGAAATCTGAATCTGTTCTTCTGCAGCGTTGATGGCGTCCTCGGCGCGTTCGAACACCGTTTCGAGGCGTTTGACGAAGCTCATCTGGTGGCCGCTGAGCTCCGCCTGTTCCCACCGATTTTGAATCTCTTTTGCTGTCCTCTCGAGGGTTTCTGCCTGGGATGTAAGCATCTCGAACACTTTCGAGGGGTCTTCAGCCCGTGCCCGGAGTGACTTCTGTTTGAACGTCTCGACGAAGCCCTTGTCCTCGAGGCTCCGGAGCACGTCGTAGATACGCGACCGCGGGACTTCTGACTGCGCAGCGAGGTCGGTCGCGGGAGTATTCCCCATCTCGAGAAGCGTGACGTAGGCATCGACCTCGTACTCAGTGAGGCCGGCCTGTTTGAGACCACGCTTGAGTTCCTTTGTGTCCATGTTGCTGTTCAGTTACGCGTCGTGCCAATTTTCGCTTGCGGTGAGCGGGGACGAGTGCTGTTCGCCCTATGCCTCTCAATCATATTCACTGCAGTTACAACAACATACACAAATTTTATATACCTTTGTATTTCATTTCTTTTTGTGACAGACTCCATGTCTGGAAATTCAGCGGAGAATACCAATCGACGGAACGTGCTGAAAGCGCTCGCTGGAGGGAGCACGGTGCTCCTGGCGGGTTGTACTGGCTCGAGTGGTGGTGGTGAGTCCTCCACGTCGGAGGGTGATTCGTCTGACTCTGGCTCGGACTCGACCGAGAAGACCGACGCTCCGGAGCCTGCGGAGATTTCGTTCTGGACGACTCAGACCGAAAACGAACGTCAGCAAGCAATCAAGGGCATCGTCTCGGACTTCCAGTCCAGCCACGACCCTTCGATGGAGATGGTTGCGGTCAAAGAAGACGACCTTCCGTCGCAGATTGCATCTGCACGTGCATCTGACACGCTTCCTGCAGTCGCCGAATGGGGTCTCGGCCCGATGCAAAAACTCGGAACTGGTGGTCTCCTCTCGAAGGAGGCGGCAGCTAACGTCATCGACAGCATCGGCCGCGACAAGTTCTACGAGGGTGCGCTCAAACTCACCGAGGCGCCCGAGGGTGGGAACTTCGCGGTTCCGTTCCACGGCTGGCTCGAAGGATTCTGGTACTCTGAGAGCACCTTCGAAGAGAAAGGTCTCGACGCACCGACTACCTGGGACTCGATTCTCGCTGCAGCGGAAGAGCTCCACAACCCAGACGAAAACCAGTTCGGTATCGTCATCGGCACGAAGAAGACGCCGTTCGCTCGACAGTGCTTCACGCCGTTTGCCCGCTCCAACGGTGCACGCGTGTTCAACGAAGACGGCGAGATCGTCTTCGACAGCCCCGAGATGGTCGAAGCACTCGAATTTTACGCTGAACTCGCCCAGTACACGCCCCCGGGCAAGGACACGTGGAAGACGGCGAACAACACCTACCTGAACGACCAGTGTCAGCTCATCATGTACTCCACGTACATCATGGACGACATCGTCGGCAAGAGCCAGTCGCTGGTCGACGACACCGCGTTCAGTTCGTACATCGAGAACGAGCGCCGTAGTTCGTTCGGCCAGATCGTCACGCTGAACCTGCTTTCGTCGAGTTCCGACAAAGAGCGTGCGGCGGCCGAATCCTTCGCAGAGTACGCGCTCACTGGCGACCAGTACGTCGAATGGCTCCACATGGCCCCCGGTGGCATGAACGCCGTGCTCAAGCCAACCGCACAGAGCGACGCCTACCAGGACAACGAGACGCTCAACGCGTGGGGCGACACCGTCGCGGACATCTCCCAAGGGTTCGAGAACATCGAGCGCTTCGGCTACGTCAACGGCAAGTCCTTCCCAAAGCTGGGTAACATCACCAACAAGTTCCTCATCGCGGAGGCAGTCTCCCGCGTGACGAGCGGTGAAGACGCCCAGACTGTCGCGTCCGAACAGGCCGAGAAGATGCGACAGGCCATCAGCGAGTAACTACCCACTCCCTGCTCACCATTTATTATGTCCGTCAAGAACGCCGTAAAACCAATACTCAACGGCTCAGACCTCACCCTCGAACAGAAGGAGTCACTTCTGGGGTACGCGCTGATCGCACCGGCGATTCTCCTCGTCGCGGGTGTCATCCTCTACCCAGTGGGGTACAACGTCTACTTGAGCTTCACCGAAGTGCCGCTCGACCCCAACAAATCTCCCGTTTGGGTTGGTCTCCAGCACTACCAGATGCTCTTTTCGAGCAGTGAGTTCTGGAGTTCGCTCAAGACGACTGTCATTTTCACATTCTTCAGCGACACCCTCGCCACGCTCGGTGGTCTCGGTGCGGCGCTGTTGTTCAACCGAAAGTTCAGAGGCCGACGCATCGCCCGTGGCCTCATGCTCCTGCCGTACGTCGCACCCCTGATCGCGGTGGCGTACGTCTGGCAGTGGCTCTTGGATCCGCTGTACGGCCTGTTCCCGTGGTTCTTCAGCGACATCCTCGGTCTCTACGCAGGCGACATCGACGTCCTCAACAACGCCAAGACGGCGTTGTGGATGGTCATCCTCTTCGACACGTGGCGGTACTTCCCCTTCGCGTTCTTGATGATCATCGCACGAGTGCAGTCGATTCCAAGCGACATGTACGAGGCCGCGAAAATCGACGGAGCGGGTGTATTCTCCCGGTTCAAGGACATCACGCTCCCCGAACTGAAGTACGTCCTCGCGACGGTGTTCCTGCTTCGGTGGATTTGGAACTTCAACAAGTTCGCAGACATCTGGCTCCTGACGAAGCAAGTCAAAACACTCCCACTGTACGCGTATCAGACTGCCTTCGCGAACTACGCAATGGGTCAGGCAGCGGCCATCTCGATGGTCCTGTTCTTGGCGCTCATGGGCTTCGTGACACTGTACGTCGGGGTGGTGCTAGATTGGTGATTCGCCCTATGACCGTACTCGAACAACGACACACTCGGAGTCAACAATGTTAGCTACGATACTTCAAACGACGACCGAAAGTGCGCGGACGACGGTTCACGCCTTCCAGTCCGCGTTCTCTTCGGACAAGATCGAGAGTTCGCGCCTCGAGCAGGCGGTGTTCTACGTGAGTCTCGGACTCACACTGTTCATCTCTCTGCTCCCGTTCTACTGGATGCTCGTCACGAGCTTCATGACCGAGAGCGCGATTTACGCGCTCCCACCGACAGTCATCCCGGAAGAGTTCACGCTCGCACACTACAAGAGCGTCTTCAGTCCGGAGACGTTCCCCTTCGTGACGTACTTCAAGAATAGCCTGATAATCGCCACAGTCACTGCGGGACTCTCGGTGCTCGTCGCCACCTTCGGGGCGTACAGTTTTGCCCGTCTCGAATACCCCGGCCGTGGACTGTTCTCACGAGGGGTCCTCCTCGTGTACATGTTCTCGGGCATCCTGCTCGTCGTTCCGCTGTTTCAGGTCGTCGTGTGGCTTGGCCTCGTCGACACACTCGAGAGCCTCGTCGTCACCTACCTCGTCCAGACGCTTCCGGTGTCGCTCTACATGCTCGGTAATTACTTCCGGAGCGTTCCGCCGGAGATAGAAGAAGCGGCGATGATGGACGGCTACTCCCGTATGGAAGTCATCCTCCGCATCACGCTGCCGCTGTCTGCGCCTGCAATCGTCGCCGTGTTTATCTACACGTTCATGATTGCGTGGAACGAGTATCTCTTCGCGAGTATCTTCCTCAAGACGCAGGCGACGTTCACGCTCCCGATCGGCCTCGACGCGCTCTCGTCTGGTTTCCACCAAGTGTGGGGTCAGATCATGGCAGCCTCGATTATGACGAGTATCCCCATCATCGTGATGTTCATCTACCTCGAGAAGTACATGGTTCAGGGTCTCACTTTCGGGGCGGTGGAGGGATAATATGTCGGCCGAAGACTCCCCTTCCCCCGACTCGGGCAGCGTCGAACTCGGTGGTGCTGGCGAACCAATCCGACTCGAACGTGTCCGCAAAGAGTTCGGTGAACTCACTGCAGTCAAAGATGTCTCGTTGGAGATTCAGAGCGGTGAGTTCCTCGTCCTCCTCGGCCCGTCGGGGTGTGGAAAGACGACGACGCTCCGCATGATTGCCGGCTTGGAGACGCCTACTGATGGCGAAATATACATCGGTGACGACGAAGTCACGCGGATGCTGCCGCAGAAGCGTGAACTCTCGATGGTGTTCCAGTCGTACGCACTCTACCCGCACAAGACGGTCCGCGAGAACCTCGCGTTCCCGCTGAAGAAGATGGACCTCTCTAGCGACGAACGGACTCGTCGCATCGAGCGTGCGGCAGAGATACTGGAGATTTCGGACCTCCTGGAAAAACAACCGGGGCAACTCTCCGGTGGTCAGCGACAACGCGTTGCGCTCGGTCGAACCATCATTCGCGAGCCTCGTGCGTTCTTGATGGACGAACCGTTGTCCAACCTCGACGCGAAACTCCGCGTCCACACGCGAACCGAACTTCGCGAACTTCAGCAGAACCTCGGAACGACTACCGTGTACGTCACCCACGACCAAGAAGAAGCGATGAGTGTCGCAGACCGCATTGCTATCCTGAACGACGGTGAGATTCAACAGGTCGGCTCGCCAGAAGAGATCTACCAGAACCCAGAAAACGAGTTCGTCGCGGGGTTCCTCGGTGAACCAGCGATGAACTTCTTCGACGTCTCCCAGACGCCGGAGGGCGTCGAAATTCTCGGTGACGACCCAGTTCGACTCAAAGGCCCGATTCCTGCACCGACCGAACGAATTGGTATCCGTCCGGAACACGTTGCAGTTGCCTCACAGCACTCGGCTGAACAGGCTCGAACGTCTGCATTCACGGCGAACCTGCTCGTCATCGAACCGCTCGGGAACGCCTACGAACTCGAACTCGAACGCGGTGGCGTACAGTTCACCGCGCGCGTGCGGTCGCTCCCCGACGAAGTTCGCACCGCAGAGACCGTCGACGTGTTCTTCGAAGCGGACAGTCTCAACACCTTCGACGAAGACGGTGTTTCGCTGACGACGGCAGGAGGTGAGACCGATGGGTGAACTCCGACTCGACGGTGTCACGAAAATCTACGACGATGCACAGGGAACCGAAACGGCAGTCGATTCGATAGAACTCACCGTCCAAGACGGGGAGTTCGTCGTCCTCGTCGGCCCCTCCGGCTGTGGGAAGTCGACGACGCTTCGGATGCTCGCTGGCCTCGAGACGGTCACCGACGGAACGATCGAAATCGGTAGCAACGAAGTCCAAGAACTTGCGCCGAGTAAGCGTTCGGTTGCGATGGTGTTCCAGTCGTACGCACTGTACACCAAGATGACTGCCCGTGAGAACATGGGGTACGGACTCAAACACTCCAGTGGACTCTCGAAAGCTGAGCGCCAAGAGAAAGTCGAAGAGATTGCTGAGTTACTCGACATCACCGAACTCCTCGCAGACAAGCCCGAAGAGATGTCCGGCGGCCAGAAACAGCGCGTCGCACTCGGTCGGGCAATCGTTCGCGACCCGGACGTATTCCTGCTCGACGAACCACTGTCGAACCTCGACGCGAAACTTCGGTCTCGGATGCGGACGGAACTGCAGCGACTCCAATCGGACCTCGACGTCACTACTGTCTACGTCACCCACGACCAGACGGAGGCGATGACGATGGCTGACCGAATCGTCGTGATGAACGACGGCGAACTCCAGCAAGTCGCACCGCCGGAGACTGCCTACGACCACCCGGTAAACGAGTTCGTCGCGACGTTCCTCGGGAGTCCCGCGATGAATACCTTCGAGACGACGGTTCGGGTTGACGGCGAAACTGCCTCGCTCGTCAAGGACGGGACGGTCTATGCTGAAGTCCCATCTGACTCTGTGTCTCTCTCCAACGGAGACCGTGTCACACTCGGTATTCGACCCGAGGACGTCACTCTCGACACAGACGGAGATGGGACGTTCACCGCGACGGTCACCGTCTCTGAGTATCAGGGCAACGACAACTTCGTCCACCTCCAATCCGACGGTATCGAACTGACGACCCGCGTCCCACCGGCAGTCTACCCAGACGCCGGCGACGAAGTTGGCGTCAGCGTTCGACCCGAGGATGTCTATCTCTTCGATATCGAAAGTGGAAACTCCATCAAGACACGTGGCACCAGCACCGACAAACCGTCCATCCGAACACCTTCATCGACTAACTAACACACTCTACATATGGTAAGCAACCCTCCGAAGACATCTGCAGTAGAGAGCGAACCCGACGAACCGACCGACGACGGTGACGACCGCCTGATGCACCCCGAGTTCCACTTGGACGTCCTCGACGACCTTGTCTATGAGGCGTCTGGTGATGTCGAGGGTGCGGTTCCGCTCGCGAGCGACCCGGACCACCGCTACCCGTACGCATATCCACGTGACATCGCGTGTATCACACGCGCGTGGCTTGCTGCGGTTCGGGCCGGTGTCGACGTGGACCGTTCGCGTCGACACATCGTGGATGCAGCACGGTTCCACCTCGGCGTGCAGGGTGACGACGGTGCGTGGCAGCAGCGTTACGCACTCGACGGCACGGACAAAGGAATCTACATTCAAGAGGACAACGTCGCCCACGGCCTGCGTGTCCTCTCGCACGCCGTCTTTGCACTGGACGAGACGGATTCGTGGTCAGCTGTCGGCGACGAATTCGTCGACGACGTCGCCGAGGCAATCGACCAAGCGATCGCCTACACACGCCGCGAACTGTACGACCCGAACGCGCACCTCGTCGAGAGTACGACGTCGATTCACGAAGGCCGAATCGAGTCTGGATACACCCTCTGGGTCAACGCTGCGTTCGTGAGTGGGCTTCGTCAGGCACGGCGTGCGCTCTCTGTCGGTGGAGTCGAACAGAGCGACATCGAGTCTCGCATCGACGAATTCCTGCCGATTCTCGAAGGTGGTGTCGAACGCGCGTTCACCAGCCCACAGCAAGTTCCACGCCGATACTCCCCCGAGGGTGAACTCGACTTTCGCCCCGACGTGACGCTGTTTTCGCCGTACTACTTCGGTCTCTCTGACCTCTTTGGCGACGCTGCCGACGAGGCAGCGCAGCGTGCGGCCACCGCACTCGAAGACCCACGTCTCGGTGGTCTCCAGCGGTTCCTCGGATTCTACCGAGATTTCGAGGTCCACCAACACGGTGGAAACGGACCGTGGATGCAGTACACCGCGTGGCACGCTCAGTACCGATACGACCGCGGTGAGAACGCACGGGGTGACGATATTCTCCAGAACGTCGCCTCCTACGCGGACGAAGACGGCCACATCCCCGAACACCTCACGACGCGCGCTCGGTTCGAGTCGTTCGTCGAAAACGAGTGGGACACCGGTCTGGACTTCGAGAAAGAGTTCGACGATGCGGTGCTCAGAGACGTCTCGTTCGACCTCGTCTCCGAGGAACTGGGTCATATGCGTGACTCCTACGAGGGTATCGCAGACCGAGTCGAGACGGCGGATGTCGTTGGGTTCGCCCGGCCACTCGCGTGGTGCCACGCCGAGTTCTTGACCGCCCTCATACGAGCAGACGCGTAACTGGACAACGGACCGATTAGGGACACAGTCGAACAGACAGGGTCGCACCCCACATTCGTCAGCACCCGAACACCGGGGACCTCGACGAACGGTTGAGTGCGAACCGACGATGGGTGGAACTCCTTCCTCGCCACACCTACTAACTACCTGACAGCAATACCGACCTGCACTGACAATGAGCGATACACAACACTCGATTCGACCGACTGCATCGACGTTTAGAGACCCGCGCTGGGTGTACCAGCATCTGACGAACGTATTGAAGTTCTACCATCCGACGTGCATCGACACGACCTACGGTGGGTACATCCCACAACTGAGTGACCACGATGGGACCATCTACGACTCTCGGTCGAAGATGCTCCCTGCGACGTGCCGGCTCATCTTCAACTACAGCGTCGGTTCGATGCTTGACGGACCGTCGTGGTGTGAACAGGCGGCAGAACACGGTCTCTCGTACCTCTTGAACCACCACCGAGACGCCGAGACGGGTGGCTACGCCTGGGTCATGAACGGGAGAGATGTCGAAGACCCCACGCGTTCGACGTACGGCCACGCGTTCGTCCTCTTCGCGCTCGCGTCCGCCGGAAAGGCGGGTATTGGTGACGTAGACGAGTACCTCGAAGACGTAACCGAAATCATCGAAGAACAGTTCTGGGAATCTGACCCCGGACTGTTCCGCTCGAACCTCGACGCCGATTGGAACCCGATTTCGACCTACCGGGGACAGAACGCGAACATGCACATGTGTGAGGCACACCTCGCTGCCTACGACTACACTGGCGACGAACACTACCTCGACAGAGCCTACACCATCGCAGAGAACCTCGCGCTCACGTTCGCTGACCGTGGTGACGGCCTGCTGTGGGAACACTACTCTGAAGACTGGGAACTCGACTGGGAGTACAACCGAGACCAACCAGGTCATCTCTTCCGTCCGTGGGGGTACCAACCGGGCCACCTCCTCGAGTGGAGTAAGTTGCTCGTCTCGCTTTCACACCACCGCGACGACGACTGGTTGGTGGAGAGAGCGGTTCGGTTCTTCGACGCGGCCGTCGAAAACGGGTGGGACGACGAGTACGGTGGGTTCGTCTACAACTTCGACCGAGACGGTGAGACCATCGTCGAAGACAAGTACTACTGGCCCCTCGCTGAGGGCATCGGTGCGACGGTACTCTTGAACGAGGCGACCGGGGACGAGCGGTTCCTCGACTGGTACGACCGAATCTGGTCGTACACGTGGGAGAACGTGGTCAATCGCGGCAACGGAAACTGGTACTTCAAACTCACCCGCGAAAACGAAGTTCACTCAGACCTCGACGGTTCACCCGAGGTGAAAGTTGGCTACCACCAGATAAACGCCTGTTACGAGGTGCTCCGGACCGCTGAGTACGTCGACTGAGCCGGTCGACCCCCTACTCGACTTCGCTGGTCGGCCGTGGCGTTCGTCTCACCACCGCGATTGAATCTCGTCCATCTGGCACTGCACGCATCGGTCGTCTGCAAAACACGAGATGCTGTCGTACGGGCAGTTGTATGCTTCGACAGTGGCACTCATACTCTGTTTTTCGTGTTTCCAAATCGACTCCCACACGTCGATGTCCATCTCTGCCGAGGTAAACACGACGTCGTCGTCTCTGTCGATGATTTTCGCCGCCGTCACGTCGTAACGGTGCTCTTTGACGACTTCGATTGCGTCGGTGTACGACGAGCACGGAATCTCTGTTCTCCCGTCGGAATCGTCCAAGAGGGCGACCGTGATTCGGCCGTCGTAGCTCTCAGTCGGGCGGAGACCATCTGTCATAGGTCGTTGTTGGACAGCGCGCTGAAAAATCTACGTGCCTCGGGGCGTGGTCCTCGAGTGGGTCACAAATGCGACGACGAGTCGTTTTCCATCTCGATGACCGACGTTGCGACGTGCTCACCGAACGGCAGTGAGGAGGTAAGCCCTGGTGAGACTGCGTTGAGGACGTGCACTGCGTCGTCGGTTTCGATCGCTAAGGGGTCCTTGACTAGTTTCCCGTCTTTGCTCACGAGTTGTGCCCGGATGCCTGCGTAGCTTTTGTGGAGGTCGTCTTCCATGATATCTGGAACCAACCGTTGTGCGGCCTTCGTGAACGCGGTCTTTCGGTAGGACTTGTTCAGTTCGGACCACGCGACCGAGAGCATCGTCTTCGACTGCAGTAATCTCCTGAACCCTTCGTACGTCAGTATCTCTTTGAGTTCTGCAAGGTTGACGTCCGTGTTCTGGTAGGCTTCTCGACCGAACGCCAACACTGCGTTTGGCCCCACAATCACCTTTCCGTCCGTCCGCCGAGTGTAGTGGACGCCGAGGAACGGAAGGTCCGGGTCAGGCACCGGATAGATCATCGTTTGGCAGAGTTTGGTTCGGTCGGGTGTCACCTCGTAGTACTCGCCGCGGAAGGGGACAACTTGGTAGCCGTGACCGACGCCAACCTGATGTGCCAGCGTATCGGCGTGGAGTCCTGCAGCGTTGACGAGATACGTGGTTTCGATGTCGCTATTGCTCGTCGTGAGGTGGTAGCCGGACGGTTGCTTCCGGATTCTCTCGACGGCGTGTCCAGTGTAGAGTGTGACACCGTTCCATTGTACCTCGCGCGCGAGCGCGTACGTGTACTGTTGCGAATCCACTGAGGCTGCTTCTGGGGCGTAAAACGCGGCTTGCCCGACTGCGTAGGGTTCGTGTTCTCGTATCTCCGCCTGCGAGTCCAGCAGTTCGTATTCGACGCCGTTCGCTTCTGCTCGTGAAGCCAGGACGTCCAGATACGCTTCTTCACGGTCAGTTTTGGCGACGACGAGCACGCCGAGTTCCTCACACGGGACGCCGTGGGTGGCACAGTACTGTTTCATCCGTCGTGTCCCCTCGGTGGCAAACTGTGCCTTCTTCGAACCTGGAGGATAGTTGAACCCAGGGTGGAGGACACCCGAGTTCCGGCCACTCTGGTGTTCGGCGAGGTGGTGTTCTTTTTCTAAGACGGCAATGTCGAGGTCAGTCTGTTCCGAGAGGTGCTTTGCTGTCGACAACCCGACACAGCCACCACCAACGATGGTGACGTCGTGGTGCTTCATTGCTCCCTGTTCACAGAGACAGCTAACGTGCTGAAATAAATGCCGCCCTCACTACGATTTGCTCTCTCAGCTATCGGTGGATAAACTACGGAAGTTCGTACACGTCCGAACGTGCATGACGGAGGCTCTGAAGCTCTCGTCGTGTCTCGTCGAGGTAGTCCAAATCGATGGTGGTCGTAATCAGTTCTTCTTGGTCCTTCGCTTTCGAGATGACGTTCCCCCAGGGGTCGACAACCAGTGTCCGCCCGTACGTCGAGGGTGCCGACGGTTTCTCACCAATCTGCCCCGGTGCGATTACGTACGCTTGATTCTCGATTGCACGCGCCCGAAGCAGTGGCTCCCAGTGGTCTTTTCCGGTGTACATCGTGAATGCAGACGGGACGAGAAGCACGTTCGCACCACGGTGTGCCATCGTCTGATAGAGGAGTGGAAACCGCAGGTCGTAACAGATCGAGAGGCCGAACGTCGCGAGGTCCGTCTCGACCGTCACCGCTTCGTTTCCGGGTGCGACGCGTTCGGACTCCTCGTACTCCACGTTGCCGTCGAGTTCGATGTCGAACAGGTGCACCTTCCGGTAGGAGTCGAGGACGTTTCCACTGGGACCAATCATCACCGACGTATTGTACACTCGGTCGGAGTCGGGAATACGCTCGAAGAAACTCCCCGTGTGAACGTACAGTTCGTGCTCACGTGCTTTTTCGGCGAACTGCTGAACTAACTCACCGTCGAGTGACTCCGCGACGTCGGGGTAGCGACTTTTTTCTCCAATGTAACTCATCATCTCCGGGAACGCGACGAAGTCAGCACCAGCAGTCGCCGCTTCGTCGACGAATTCGAGCGCTCGCTCGACGTTTGCTCGTTTGTCGTCTTTGGAGTCCATCTGAACCGCTGCGGCCACGAATTGAGACATGTCTGGTAGACGGTGCGCGTTCCAACAGCATGGTATTGACTCTCCATACGCCGTTCTGTCTCGATTATTGACGACTCTCGCAATATCTGGCTGAAGCTGGACATTCGCAAAGTTCTAATGCCTCTGGTTGACTCGTACGTGTAATGACGTACGAAAATCTCGATTCGAAACTCGTTAACGCACTTCTCGACGACGGCCGGACGAGTCTCCGAAACCTCGCTGAACAACTCGACGTCTCGGTGACGACCATCTCGAACCACCTGCGCGACCTCGAAGAAGAGGGCGTCATCGAGGGATACACACCACGGGTCAACTACAGTGCACTGGGATACGACGTCACCGCTGTCATGCAGTTGAAGGTCGAAGGTGAGGCGCTCTCTGACATCACCGACTCGCTTCGAGAGCAACCGCGGATGGTCTCTGTTTACGAAGTGACCGGGAACTACGACATCATTGCAATCGGCAAGTTCCGAAACACGGACGACATGAACGACCAGATCAAGGCGGTTCTTCAGGAAGCAGATATCCGCGAATCGAATACGAGCGTCGTGCTCAACGCCGTCTCGGAGAACGACCAGTTCGAACTCGACATCGACGAGTAACAGCACTCACTTCGGAATTTTCACTCGCTTTCCTTCTCTATCGATGGAGCGGGACACGGAAACAGCACAGTTCACGCGGCAATCGCTTTCTGCCTCGGCCGAATGCTGTTGTTCTCCCCTGCGGTTGTCCTCGTGACTTGGTTCGTCGATTCGAGGTGAGCTGCGCGTCGAACACCATTCCATAACCGGACACCCCTCGGTACCCTCGCGGATGTAACTCTGGAAAGAGTGGCTCCACAGGGGGTGAAACAGCGTTGTAGGGTTCGACCTGCGTATCGAACCCGACGGTTGGTAACCTCCTGTTCGGAGTTATAGCCCGGCGTACGGACCAGCTTTCGCTTCGGTCAGTCGCTGAACCTGTTCTTCGGAGAGGTCGATGCTCGCGGCCGCGAGGTTCTCTTCGAGTTGTTCGACGGTCCGTGCACCGACGATGGGCGCCGTGACACCGTCGCGGTGCATGAGCCACGCGAGTGCGGTCTGTGCCGGCGTCGCGTCCACTTCTTCGGCCACTGCGTCGAGTTCGTCGTGGAGGTCGAAGTTCTCCTCTGTGAGGTACGCTTCTTCGAAGCGACTGGACTCAGCAGCGCGAGATTCTCCCGTCAGGCCTTCCTCACGAGTGTACTTCCCGGTCAGGAAGCCCTGTCCGAGCGGACTCCACGGACAGACAGCCATCCCGTACGACCGGCTCATCTCGAGATAGTCGCCTTCGATTTCGCGGTCGACGAGGTTGTAGCGGGGTTGCGAGACGGTGAACGGTTCCCATCCCTCTTCGCGAGCGATTTCGTTTGCCTTTGCGACTTTCCACGCGTTCGGTCGCATCGTCGACGCACCGAGATAGTGGACTTTCCCGTCTTCGACGAGGCGGTTGAGCGTCTTCATCATCTCGCGCGTCGGCGTGTCGTCGTCCCAGCGGTGGATGTACAGCACGTCCACGTAGTCGGTGTCGAGACGGTCGAGGAGGGCGTCGATTCGGTGTCGGATGTTCTTTCGGTTCGTGCCGCGACTGTTGGGGTCACCCTCTCGAATCTGCCAGAAAATCTTCGAGGCGACCGTGTAGCGCTCGCGGTCACGGTCGGCGAGCCACTCACCGATCCACTCTTCGCTCTTGCCACCGCCGTAGACGTCTGCGGTGTCGATGAACCGCCCGCCGGCCTCCTCGTAGGCGTCTAGCAGTTCGTGTGCACGTTCCTCGCCGATTTCGACGTTCCCTGCTTCGGTCTCTTTGCCGAACCGCCAGGTACCGAACTGGAGTTCGCTCGTCTGCAACCCTGTCTCTCCGAGCGGGACGAACTCCAATTCGATATCTTCGAGAGTGCTCATTATCGTATTCGTGTACGGCGATTCGAACGAAAAGTGTTGGGTAGCCGGTGGCACCCCCCCGACTGAAGCTCACTCGGCTACTTGTGAGGGGTGGCCCTGTGAGAGCACCGGAACCTCGACGGTGACGACAGACCCGTCGGGGTCGTTTTCTGTGAACCGAACGTCCCCACTTGCGATGTCAGTCCCCCACTTGACGATCCAGAGGCCGAGCCCACTCCCGTGTTTGAGCGGAGTTTCGGTCCCATCTTCCAGAACTGCCAGTTCGTACGCTGCGATACCCGGACCGTTATCAGCAACTTCGACGTGGACGTTCGTTCCTTCGACGTGGGTCGTAATCCAGACGTGAGGGTCGTCGTTCGTGTTATGTTCGACTGCGTTCTCGATGATGTTCGAGAAGACTGGCCGAAGTAACCCGGCAACCTCGACGTCCTCGTGAGCGAATTTGGTCTGAACTGTGACCGCTGGTTCAGTTCCACACACGGAGGTGAGACACTGGGTGAGAAGCGCGTCGAGTGAGACCGGTTCGGTCCCATCACGGGTCTTGTCGAAGAGCTCGATGGCCTCCCGTCCCTTCTTTCCAATCTCTTCGATTCGTAGCGCCCGTTCTTTGACGGTTCTGGCGTTCTCGTTGTCTTCGAATCGACTGATGTATCCGTAGATGACGTTCGTCTCGGTTCGAATGTTGTGCCGGAGAACTCGGTTTAGTACTTCGAGGCGTTGCTGTTGCCGCAGGTGCTCTCCGATGTCGTGGAACGTGATGACACGTCCGATTGCTGTCCCGTTGACGTTGGTGATTTGGGTCGACACGACGTCGTATGGGTGACCACTGAGTTCGTCGCCGATAGTCAGATGGCCGGGAAGTGCTCCGTCGTCTGGGAGTCGGTCGTACTCGGGGATGATTTCTCGGGCGGAAGAACCCAGCACTTCGCGTGGGTCGACGCCCAGAATCTCGACACAACTATCGTTCAAATCGACGACATAGTCGTTCGCGTCGACGACGATTGCCCCGCCTTGCATTCGGTCGAAGAGGAACTGCCGTGCTCGTTTGTTCGGGGCAGGACTCGTCCCGAGCAGTCGAAATCGAGTGAGTGCAGCGAGATAGACGATACCCGAGACTGAAAAGGCAATCGGCGTCGGGTCGACCCCAGCCGTCGGGAGACTGCCAGCCAGAAACAGGATGTTGGTCACCCACGGTGCCAACAGGCCAATTACGAGTGCAGCGCTCTGCCCCCGGAAGGCGACCGCGTCGCTCGTGAGGAGGCCGAGAATCGGAATCATGCCGAAGATACCGAGGATGTACGTGTACGCTGCGATTATCCAGAACCATGGTCCTCCCTGTTCGACCAACATGACGCCGTTCGTCGAGGTGCCTGTCGGCTGAATGTACAACAGGTCGTGGTACTGTCCCGTGAGAGAGAGGACGACTGTCAGCACCGGAATCACCGACAGTGCTCCGACGTACCGGGGACGAAGATACTCGTCTCGACCGGTGTACTCGAGGGCGAAAAAGAACCATGCGACTGGAATCGTGACGACGCCGATCCACGCGAGGTTCGCCCAGAGTAACTTCATATCGAGGGTGGCTGCGCGGAGTTTGAAGATGATGCACGTCGACCACCAGCTCTGTGCGACGAGGAGTGCGACGAGTGGCTTCGCTCCGGGTTCGGGCCGGGCCCGCCAGGCGAGTATCGTCGCCGCTGACCCGATGGCGATAGAGATGAACAACAATGGGACCAGAGATACCACGGGTGCCACAGGTACAGCATACAATCCAGTCACGATATATGAAATGTCGGTTGGTCCACCGGGTGTGGCGGTGGAGACACTTCGTCTAACTCTCTGTTCAGCACACTCGCCGGATGCTCTCCACTCATTTCCAGTACCATCAATTCAGAAAAACACCGATTGGTCTGCTTCGACCAGTTCTAAAATCCAGTCCCGGAGAGGACGAGGATAATCCCCATCACCACGAGATGCTTCGCCTCGCCTGCAATCCCGAGTCGCCCTTCGTGTTCAGTTCGGCCGACGAATGCGGCCAACAATAGTGCATAGCCGAGACCGATGAGGATTGCGACTGCGAGCACGTCGGTCAGGAGGCCGCGGAGGGACGCGAACACGACGAAGCCGATGAGCACGAGGTCGAGGCCGTAGACGATTTGGCGCGTTCGGTCGACACCGAAGACGACTGGGAGGGTCGACACGCCGATTGCTTCGTCCGCTTCCACGTCGTTCACGTTCGGAATCTCAGTGTTGACGAACGTATCGAGGAAGTAGTAGAAGAAGACGACGGCAGCGACGGGAGTGAACGCAGCATCGGCGAACGCGAGCGGAAGGAACACCAGCGAGATGGCCCAAGCGAGGGCCACGATAACGGAGTTGACGATGAGTATCTCCTTGAGTCGCTTGAAGTACGAACCGATGGTCGGGAGCCAGTCTGATGCGTAGAGAATCCAGAACACGCCGGGGATGAGGGTAACGAGAAGTGCAACGGGGCCACCGAGAACTGAAATCGCAATCGCCACCCCGTACGCTGCTGCCGTCAGCACCGAGAGTGTACTCTTGTGTCGCCGCACGAACGTCGACTGGTTCGGATTCGACACTTCGTCGGTATCCACGTCGGCGATTCGGTCACCCATGTACACTGCGAAGGTGACGAGTCCGATGATGAGGAGTGCAGGATTCGGTTCGATGGATAGTGCGACCATCACCGTTGCAACCTGGACCATCGCGATGAAGACGAGATACGTCGAGGTGTGAATCAATACGTCTTTAATTCGTTCTGCTCCGGTGAACAGCGGCGTAACGAACTGGTTGTACTGTAGGTCGTTGCTGTCGGAATAAATGGACAGTCTTCGTGGTTCGCTTGACATGATTTTTCGGACGACTGTCGACCGAAATTCGCGTTCGACAACCGTCGGATTGTACGATACTCTTCAGAACCGTCAATTGAACGGCCGAATCGTGTCATTTGGCTGTATACTGATGCCCGATTGAAAGATTATTTCTTAAATTTGAATAATTCAAACAATCCAAATAATCTTGATACTGTACATGTTGGTGTCCTTGCCGTGGATGTTCGATGTGTCCATGACCAACGAGCTCCATTGCATCGAGAAAGTGGCCGTCTTCATCGCGCCCTGTAGACGACACCCCTCGTCGACACTCAGTGGGACGCCGACACCCTAGTACTGTGCACAGACTCGCCGGAGCCCCTCCTCGAAGGAGACTCTCGGTTCCCACCCTGTGGCCTCGCTCATCTTTGTCGTATCTGCCATCGTGTCTTGGACGTAGACCGATTCAGAGATCGGGTTCTCGATATACTCCGGTTCGACGTTCGTCTCGAGTTCGGTATTCAGTTTATCGACGAGTGTGTTCAGGTCGTAACTCTCACCAGTTCCAAGGTTGTAGACGCCGTTCAGTCGGTTGTCAGCGGCGTCGATTAGTCCGCGAACGACGTCGTCGACGTGAGTGAAGTCCCTCGTTTGTGACCCGTCACCGTAGATGACCGGTGTCTCTCCGTTCGCGATATCGTCTGCGAACTGTGCAATGAGGTTCGCGTACTCGCCTTTGTGCGCTTCGGAGCCACCGTACCCTTGATACACCGAGAAAAATCGCATTCCTGCCAACTGCATATCGTAGTGGGTGTGAAAGTACTCGGCGTAGCGTTCGCGGGCAAGCTTCGACGCCTCGTAGCCGGTGTTCGCAGTGACAGACATGGTTTCAGGCGACGGTTCAGTTTGATTGCCGTAGATAGACGAGGTCGTCGCGTACACGACGGTTTCACAGCCGTCGTTGCGTGCCTGTTCGACGGTGTTGACGAACCCTTCGACGTTGACCCGGACGCCCTTGGCCGGGTCTTCTTCGTGCATCCTGTAGGACGACAGTGCTGCGAGGTGGAACACGACGTCGACGTCTTCTGTCGGTAAGTCGTCATCGAGGACACTCGCTTCCACGTAGTCGACGGCGTCATCGAGGTTATCGGGTGACCCGAGATAACCGTCGTCGAGGGCAGTCACGTCGTTATCCGTCGCGAGTTCGTTTGCGAGGTTCGAACCGATGAACCCTGCTCCACCTGTCACCAGTACGTTCTGGTTGTTCATACACTTCAATTCGTGAAACAGTCGTATATATAGAATTTGGCCGAACTACTTGTCTGCTCTCGCACACCCAGAAACGAGGATAAGTAATGAATTATTTGTGTTGGAAGATAGTCGAACGATTAATTGACAGATTGTGTACTAATGTCTGACAAGGCGATTGTTATTTCACCATCTGCCAGAATATTTTTCAATCTTTACGGAAATAGACTTCTGTGACTGACCCCAAATCTCTTCTTCGACTCCTCCTTCGTCGGGACACAGTCGTCACACATATTCTTGACGGCCCAATCAGTATAAGGAGTCTGACAGAATCTGTTGACGTCTCTCGGCCGACAGTACACCGAAGTCTCAAAGAACTACAGGAACACCAGATAGTCACCGAGACCGCCGATGGATACGTCGTGACCTCGTACGGGGAGTTCCTCTTCGAACGGTACCGCTCGTTTCTGGTGGAGTTTACCGACATCCAGGAGAATAGAGAACTCCTCTTAGGACTGAAAGACACGTCCCTGCTTTCTGATTCGTTATTAGATGGTGCAACCTACACGAAGTCGGTCCCATTTGCACCCGAGAAACCAATCTCTGAGGTCGAATCATTCGTCCGTGGTGCGACCACTGTCCGTGGATTTACACCGTTCATCGTTGGCCGATATGCTTCTTTGTTTCACGAACAACACACCGCTGGGTCACTCGATGCGGAGATTATCACACCACCAGAAGTGTTCGAGTACACCTCTCAGCAGTGGGAGGCACAGTTCGAAGAGGCAACCCGTGAGGGACTCGACTGGCTCGTAGTCGACGAGCAACTACCATTTGGACTCCTCATCGAAGATGAACCTGCAGCGTCGGTGTGCGTCGTTGTTGACGACAACGGAACCCTTCGTGGTGTCATCCAAAACGATAACCCAGACGCTGTCGCGTGGGGCCGTGACCTGTACGAGCAGTACAGACAGAACGCCCGTCGACCTCACAAGATGTCCCCGTAACTGAACCTCGAACTTTTTACAGCGCACTTTTTTGACCCCGTACTCTCGGTGAGAGAGTTCGAGACTGGTTTGATATTATTGTCATATAGGTGAGTGTTCAACCCGTGAAAGAGTGTTCACAGAGTGAACACTGACTCATCGATGTAGCTCCTGTTCACGCTTCTAAATAGAAACCTTCCAGTTTACATAATTAAGTGAAATAATAATAAGAGGCCACGAAATCTCTCCTCTGTTGATGGTGATACGCTAACCATGCCATCGGCACACCGAATCAATAGTCGACGCACCGGGCGGATTCCCGGAACCTCCACTTCGGGTTCTCGACGGTCGAATACTCGTCGTAAGAGTGTCCAAACCTCACCTGAAGTGACGCGGAATGGGTGGTGATGAGAGAATGAACCGACCCTCAGTCGTGACAGTTCTCTCGGAACACCGACGGTCACTGATGAGTCTCGCCGTCACCGTGATGCTTCTTGGGTCGCTGGCCGCCGCAGCAATGCCATCCAGTGCTCTCGAGACAGGCTTGACTGGACCGGACGAAGTCGACCGGAACGACCGGATAACTGTCACTGCGACTGTCGACATCAAAGACGGCGAGCGCGTTCCAATCGAGACGTACGTATTCACCATCTCTCCCGAAGACGCTGACGGGGAGCTTTCGGTGACGTTCGCACCGAACGGAACCGTCCTCGAAGTGACGCCCGAGCGTGGAACGATCAACCGCGGTGATATCAGAATCAACCAGTTCGTCAAGACGCTCACGATTACACCCGTCGGGAGTAGTGCGTCGTACGACTACGGCTCTCGAACTGCGTTCGATGAGAACGCAGGTGTAACCCGAGACTACGGTTACGGCTACGGCTACGGCTACGGTGAACAACCGGAGTTCGAATACGAGATATCCTTCAGAGCGACGGCGCTCGACCGCGGAACGTTCGTCGGTCAGTTGGGTATCGGCACCAGTGACGAAACGTCCTTCGAGTCTGATGAGTTCCAGTTCGATGTAACTCGCCCGACCAAAGACGCTGAAGATGGTGCCGCAAGCGACGGCGTTGACGAACACGACGACGCTGAAGACACTGACCGACCGAGTCGCGGCGACCAGAATCGACGGTCGGATACTCGTGCAACTGGTTCCGACACGTCCCAAGGACGTTCTGCTGTGACTGTCCCCACGTTCGTGACGAGTTCGGAAGGAGGTCTCATTCGATAAGTAATGTCCCAAGATACCGATAGCTTCGCCGTCCGACAGGTCGCCAGTGGCCCGGTCGCGCTGGTTCGTCGATACGTCCTCGGTGACGACCTTCTCCAACACGGGAGTGTAATCGCCATCGCAACGGTGGCTAGTGGCGCGCTCAACTACGCCTTTCAGGTGTTCATGGGCCGTGCCCTCGGACCGGAACAGTACGGCGTGTTCGGCGCGTTGTTCGCGCTGTTCTACATCGTGAACGTATTCGGTCGTGGAATCAGGTTCAGCGCAACTCGATTCACGGCTGAACTCGCAGACAACCGACCCGCGCTGGCGGCCTTCCACTCGGAGTTCTTGCGGCAGTCGACGCTGTTCAGCATCGGTATCTTCGTCACTCTCGTTGCTGCTGCACCGCTCTTGAGCGACTTTCTGGACGTACCGACGACGCTGCTGGCAGTCGCCATCGCGGGGACAGCGCCGTTCGGTCTGGCGCTGACTGTGAACTTCGGCACGCTCCAAGGAGTCCAGTGGTTCGTACCACTGGGAGGCTACAAAGTCCTGCTCGCCGGCGTCAAGTTGGGTGCTGGTGTCCTCTTCGTCATCCTCGGCTACGGCGTGTTCGGTGCGTTTTCAGCACTGGTACTCGCGTCCATCGTGGTGTACGGACTGACGACGCTGCACCTGCGTCACCGGTTGCAGACATCCACTCTTCGTCCGGCCTTGGACTTCGGTCGGGCGTACCGCTACACGCTTACGGCTATCCTCACCGGTTTTTGTGTGACTGTCCCGACGACGGTCGACGTGATACTCGCAAAACACTTCTTTACGTCGCGAGTTGCGGGTCTCTTCGTTGCCGCGTCGGTGCTCGGAAAGATTCTCATCTTCCTTCCGATGGGAATTAGCACCGCGCTGTTTCCGAAGGTTTCGACCCGGGAAGCCAACGAGAACGCCACAACTGCATTGCTCTGGCGCGCGATGCTGTACACCGCTGCCATCGCAGGCCTCGGTGCAGTCACCTACTGGGTGATACCCGAGTTCGTCCTCACGACGTTCTACGGTGCTGCGTACGCGGAAGCGGTGCCATTGCTTCGCTGGTACGGCGTTTCGATTCTCGCGTTCGCGCTCGCTAGCGTCGTTCTCAACTTCGAACTGGCCCGTTCCCGGAACCGGTTCGTCTACGTCTTTACTCTCGTCTCACTCGCGGAAATCTCCCTGATGTGGTTCTTCCACGCGTCTCCCGTGCAGTTCTTACATATCCTCCTGCTCGGCAACACGTCGCTGTTTGCCCTCGGATTACTGGAAGTGAACTCATGAGCTTACAAGATACACAACCCGAAGTACAGTTCGAAGCATCGTCCGTCGAGTTATCCCGGTCAGTGGTGGTACCGGTCTACGCCGAACCGCCGTCGACCGTCGTCTCCCTCGTCGACGACCTCCATAGTGCCGGTTGGCACGAAGTGGTCGTCTGTGCTGACCGCCCAAGCCTGGACATGCGGGAGACCCTCGACACGCTCGAGACCGAATCGTGGACCACCGTCATAGCGAGCGACACACGCCGTGGCAAAGGTGGTGCACTCATCGACGGTCTCGACGCCGCAGACGGTGACGTTGTCGGATACGTCGACGCCGACGGTGCGATTCCGGTGGCTGAACTCGACCGACTGTACACCGTAGTCGAAAACGGTGGTGCGTCGGTCGCAGTTGGGTCTCGTGACCTCGATGGCGATTGTCGAACTTCACAGACTCCCGTTCGACAGTGCCTCGCGAAGGGGTACCGCTCGCTCGCCCGTCGTGTCACGAACGCACCGCTCGAAGATTTCCAGTGCGGTGCCAAGGCGTTCCGTTCGGAGGTCTGGGAACGGGTCGCAGACCAAATGTCTGAGACCGGATTCGCCTTCGATACCGAACTCATCGCTCGCGTCCACCACAACGGCTACGAAGTGGAAGAGACCTCCATCGACTGGGACGACCCCGGCGACAGCAGCGTCTCACCGGTGAGCGACGTCCCCGATATGTTCTGGTCGCTCTACCGAATCCGGGAATCGATTCGTGGCCCGACTGCCACTCGCTCGTCAGACGACGACACTCCCAGCGTTGCTCTCGTCACGTCACACCCACCGACCCGTGGTCACCTCGCCGAATACGGTGAAGAACTCGCGAGGGCGTACGGACGACGAGACGACATCGACGTGACTGTCCTCGCACAACGGAGCGATACTGCACCTCCAGTCGAGTTCCGTCGTGGCTACGAGGTCCGTCGTGTCTGGGACCGTGACTCGTTCGATGGTGCCCGGGCGCTTCTCGACGAACTTCTCGCGGGTGACTACGACGCCGTCCAGTTCAACATCCACATGACGTACTTCGGAGACGAGAACGTCCACCGCTTCATCGGTCTCGTGCTCCCGCCACTACTCAGTCGGGTCTACGATATCCCGGTGCTGACGACGATGCACGACCTGATAGAAGTGGTCGAAGAGGATGCGGTCGACGAGGACATCGGTCTCGTCGAACAGGTCGGCGCCCGTGCGGCGACACAGATGGTCCTCATGGGCGACGCGTCGACGGTCACCTCCGAGGAGTACAAGGATATCGTCGCAGACCGCTACTACGCATCGAACGTCCATCACGTCCCGCACGGGACGTTCGCCTACGCCGACGGTGGGTTGCCGAACCTCCCCGAGCGCTTCCGAGTCATGGTGTTCGGCCACCTCAGTCCGACGAAAGACATCGAGACGGTCGTCGAGGCGTTCGAAGAGGTCCGCACGTCGATACCCGATGCCGAACTCGTCATCGCCGGTGGGTCGCATCCGGGGTTCCCGAACCACAAGGAGACACTCGAAGCGAAGTTCGGCGACCGACCCGGTGTCGAGTTCCTGGGATACGTCGAAGACGACGAGATGGATGCTGTCTGGGAAAACGCCTCGCTCGTTGTGATGCCCTACCGGACCTGTACCGGCGTCAGCGGCGTCTTCCAACTCGCGAAGTCGTACGGCACGGCGGTCATCAGTGCCGACGTCGATGGGATGCGTACTTCGACGGTCGAAACCGGTGGCAGCGCCGAGTTCTACACTGCTGGTGACCCATCGTCACTCGCAGACGAACTCCGAACCCTCCACGCCGACCGAGAGCGACTCCAAAGACTCGCTCAGGCGAATTCCGAAGCGGCGTCTTCGTACACGATTAGTGACACTGCAGCGCGTATGGCCGACCTCATCAAAGAACAGGTGACTGCATGAGCAGACACGCTCGGGTGGCCAGTCGTGACTGACACCGACCACGGGTTGCTTCCGACGTCTGTCGTGGCGGACGGTGTCGACAAAGCGAAACGCCGGTTCATGGAGTCACTGCCGGACGGTGTGAAGCGTCGACTCGTGGGACCGTACAACCGCGTACTGACCGTCAAAGCCAACCGAGAGTATCGGCGTCGACAGCGGACACTTCCCTCGCGAACGCCAACTGCCGATGCTCCCGACCACGTCGTCTGTGTCGTCGTGGACGCCCTCCGCGCTGACGCCGTGAAAGCAGATGATTGCCCGTTCCTCCACGCTCGCTTGCATGGCGACCTCGTCACGCCAGCACCGTGGACGTTCCCCGCTGTCTCCTCGTTCGTCACAGGGACGTATCCACACGAACACGGGTCAATTCGACGGTCCGACGACTCTGATACCGGTTCGACGGACCTCGTCATCCCTCCGAAACTTCCGACCGACCGAGAGGCCCTGCCGGACGTCTTCGGGAGCGCTGGCTACGAGACCTACGGTGGGTTCTCGTTTCATATGCCGTTCTTCGCTCTCGGTGGCCGGTTCCAAACCCACGCAGTCCACGACAAAGCCGACGCCGATGCCGTCTTCGACGACTTTCGAGACTGGGTCGACCAGACAGACCGCGACAGGACGTTTTCGTACCTTCACATCGGTGACCTCCACGAACCGGTCGACCCCCCTGCACTCTACTGGAACAAGTACGGTATCGACAGCGAGATTCCCAACATCACGACGTGGGACTACACTGACGTCGCAAACCCCGGACCCGAGGGCGAACGCTATCGCGACCACCGCTGGGGACTCTACCGGGCCGCACTCGCGTACGTCGACGACCAACTCGACAGACTCCAGTACGACCTCAACCGCCGACTCGACGGCGACGTCGCCCTCCTCGTGACGGGCGACCACGGCGAGGCATTTTGGGAGTACACCGGATTCGACGCGGCCCATTTCGACGATTCCCGACCCGCCTACTGCGTCGACCACGGTGGCACCCCCTACGAGTCCTTGACGCGCGTCCCCCTCGCCGTCGATGGACTCGATATCGATGGTGAATACACCGACTCCCTCGCCTCACTCGTCGACCTTGCACCAACCCTCCTCGACGTTGCTGGTCTCGACGACGCACTGGCGACGACTGGTGTCTCACTTCGCACTGACGCCCCACCCGACCGAATCGTGCTCGTCGAGAGTGCGCGCTACGGCTACGAGAAGAAGGCGGCGTACGCCAACGAATGGAAGCTCATCGTCTCTCAGGGCGACGACGAGTCGGTCGGGTTCCGACTCCCCGACGAAGTGCCGACGGACCTCCCGGCAGACGTCGAACGCCGACTCACGGACGCCCTCCCAACGTGGCCAGACGGCGAAGAAGCCGACGTTCAGGTCTCCGGGATGGCCCAGCAGCGACTGGAGGACCTCGGCTATGTCTAACGATTCAGTACTCACTCAACCAATGCACCAACAACAGCTAACGACGACTACACAGCGCATCGCACCGACCGCAGAACAACATTCGACACCCGAAGCGTCGCTGGGCACTCTTCACTCACTGGAGGGTGCGCTATGAAGGTCTGTGTCATCGGCCTCGATGGGGCCACGTGGGACCTGCTCGACCCGTGGCTCGACGACTTACCGACCATCAAATCCTTCGCCGACGAACGCCGGACGACCCTCGACAGTTGTATTCCACCGCTGTCGATGCCGGCGTGGAAAGTGTACTCGACGGGGATGAACCCGGGCGACTTGGGGGTGTTCACCTTCGTCGAACCCGACTTCGAAGAAGAGCGATTCAAGACCGTCACGAACGAGTCGTTCACGACGCGAGAAATCTGGGACTACCTCGGCGAACACGGGCACAAGAGTGCCGTCGTCAACATGCCGACGACGTACCCACCGCGTGACATCGATGGGTGGCAGATCAGCGGCCCGTTCTCGGGGAAACAAGAAGACTACACCCGCCCGGAGGAACTCGGACGCACCCTCGACCGCAACGGGTACACGATTCTGCCTGAGTACTACCTCTCACGTGACCCCGACGACATCGGGGAGGCAGTCGACTCGGTAGAGACGAAACTCCAGACGTCCCTCGGATTCACCGAGACGGCCGACTTCGTCCACACGACGCTGTATCTCACCGACACAGTTCAGCACACAGAGTGGGACTCCCCGGTCGCGAAGTCCTTCTGGGAGTCGGTCGACGAGAAACTCGCGTGGTTCCTCGACGAACTCGACGACGAGTGGAACGTCGTTCTCATGTCTGACCACGGATTCGGCCACACGAAGGGTCGATTCTACCTCAATACGTGGCTCGAACAAGAAGGCTACATCCACATCGACGACTCCGGATTCGACTTCGGCGACCTGTTCGGTCTGGTTGGCCTCGACTACGACAGGGCGCTCGCACTCATGCAGAAGCTTCGACTGTCTGGTGTCGTCCTCGACGTCCTCCCAGAGAGTTTCCTTCGGAAGGTGGCCCGACAGATGCCGGGCAACCGGAAACTGGAGGGATTAGAAGACAAAATCGAATGGGAGGCCGACGCCGTCGCGCTCGCCCCGCTCATCTACACACGGAACAGAGCAGTCGCAGACGAGATTCGGAGCAAACTCCTCGAAGTCACGGACAAGTACGGCGACCGGGTCATCCAGGAGGTGTACTACGGAGAGGACATCTACCCTGACGCCGACGTGCGTGTTCCGGACCTCGTCATCAAACACACCGACTACGGAATCAGCGACATCGTGAAGCCCGGTGTGCTGTTCGAGTACGACGGCGACTGGCGACATCACAAGACTGCCCACCACCGTCGGAATGGGATTCTGACGGCTCGCGGCCCCGATGTGGAGGACATCGAGTTCGACGAACCGCGTCTGTACGACCTCGCGCCGACCATCCTCGATGGGTTCGGTATCGACGTTCCCGAGGACATGCGTGGCGAGAGCATCGGCCTGCTTGGGTCGAACAGCCAGCGCCGACCCGTGCCTGTCGAGCGCAACGTCGAGCGCGTCGTCGAACACGATTCGGACGTCGAGGAGAAACTCAAGAACCTTGGTTACCTGTAGATGACCCGGCGAGTCGACAACCTGCTCGAACGCCCTCGTGTCGGCCAACGACTGGCTCATGTACTTTGCTTCCTGGGCTTTCTGACGGTCTACGCGTACCTCCTTCGAGGAATCACCATCGGACAACTGTACACGTTCGGTGACTTTCCGCCGTTCTACGGCATGGGTGGAATCGAGAAATTCACCACCGTGTGGGTCGACCAAGGGCTTGGATTCTCGTACATCTACCACGTCCTCCCGCTGTACCTCGGTGCCGTCACGCTCGTCGGGGGAGTGCTCGCACAGAATCTCTTGTTCCTGTCGTTCCTCCCGATGGGGTACCTCGCCTTCGTACTGTTCGGACGACGGTTCATCGAGTCGATTCCCGTGCGCCACCTCGCAGCGTTCGTCTACGCCATCAACCCGTTGACCATCGGTGAGTTCGTCAACGGTGGCATGGCCGCCCTCATCGGGTACGCAGCCCTCCCGCTCCTCCTGCACTACCTGTATGCCATCGTCGACACTGACGGGTGGGAGGAGACACTGAAGACGGGGGCTGTCTTCGGGGCGACCACTGTCAGTCCGTGGCTCGGCTTCTGGATGGTTGCCCCCTTCGCAGGCTATCTGGTCTATCGCGCCCGTGACGCTCCCAGAACCATCCTGAAACTCTGTGCGTCCGGTGTCCTCGGCGTCGTTCTCTCACTCCCGAGTGTCCACCATATGCTCCAGCGCGCGCTCGGGTTCGACGGCGGCCAGAGCGTGTTGTCGAGTACGCTGACGTGGAACTACGCCGAGGCGACTGTCTTCACAGTCGCTCGTCTCGCGGGCAACCACGGGGTGATGGCGATGAACAAACTCGGATACAACACCGACCCCGCGATGCTCATCGGGCTGGTCATCCCGGGAATCGCCCTCCTCGCAATCCGCCAGCGACGCTTCCACGTCTACTACGGAATCGCCGGGGCCATCATCGCGTTCATCGTGTTGACCAAACACGGATACACGACAGTTCTGTTCGAGTTGTTCCCGCCCGTGTGGTCGCTTCGGAACCCGGTGAAACTTCAGTACCCACTACTGGTCTGCTTGAGTATCCTATTTGGTGCGGGCCTCGAAACCGTCCTCGCCGGGCCGAACGGGTCGGTCGTCTGGTGGGATTCTCAGTCGTCACAGTCATCACACGCTCTCACCGACGGCGGAACCACAGTGCAGAGTAACGTCCTCGTCGTCGCCGTGGTCGTGCTCGCGCTGCTGTCGTACGCTGCACCCGCATCAGGTGCGCTTGGTCTCGAAGAAGTTCGTGGTGACGGCTACTACGTGCCACAGGAACACGCTGAACTCACGGACGAGTTAGACGGGACAATTCTGTGGGCACCTTACGGTTACACGACCCAGTTGCGCTTGCGGCATACCGCCCCCGACCACCTCGGCATCAAGAGCGGTGGTGTCCTTCACGGCATCCAGAACACCGAGTACGTCTCTTCGTTGTTTCACGACTTCGCCGAGGACCCCGAGACAGTCCACGAGCAACTCGCATCACAGGGTGTGAACTACGTCGTCGTCGAGTCGGACCCGCCGGGCGACATTACCCATGGGCCGCCCCGTGTCGTCGAGCGATGGGGTGCGCCGTGGCTGTGGGGCTCTCCGGAGAGTTACAACACGGCACTCAACGAGAGCAGCGGCTACGACTATGCGTTCACTGCTGGTGAGTACACCGTCTACCGCGTCGAGGGTGCCACCGACCACGAACGGTTCGAACAGTCGAACGGGATACACCAAGTATACTATCCGGAACGACCCGACTACACCGACACCGATGGGCCGAATCTCGTCGCGAACGGTGAGTTCGACGACGGTCTCGAAGGCTGGTGGGCATGGGATGGGTCGAACGGAACACAAACGACAGTCGTCGACACGGCGGACGGCCACGCAGTCGAGATGGTGACCGAATCGGGTGACATCTATCCAATCGCTCAGGAGGCCGTCGTTTCTCCCGGTCAGCCCTACCAACTGACTCTCGACGCTGAGGGCTCTGGGAACGTTTACTTGTACTGGTACAACGGCACTCGGTCTCCCGAGAACCTCGTCGAACGAGAGAGCTACGCGCTCAACGCGTCGCCACAGACTGTCGTCTCACAGGGTTCGACGCTCTCGATTCGTATCCGTCCGAACGAATCGCGAGTCCAAATCGAACGCGTGTCACTGCAAGAAACGACGTATCCGCGACGGACTGGTTTCACCGCGAACACCGACGAGGTTCCCGGTGTCGTCATCGACGGCAGAGAGACCAACGAAACGGTCGGTGTCGCTGTCGGCGTCAACCTGAACCAGACCGAGGCAGAACTGGTCGACCCTGCTGTCAGCATTCGTGACGCTGAGACAGTCCTCGACGGCGAACTCGTGTACGACGACTCCTATCGGCAGGGTGCCGGTGTGTTGCTCCCTGACGACGAGGTTCCTGAATCTGTTCCAGCGGAGGCTCGTGTCGTTACCTTCGACCATCCGAACGGCACAGTTCTCGATTACTGGGTCGTCGGCGAGTTCGACGACCGCCCGGTCACGGTGCTGTACACCTCCTACGACGAACGCTGGGAGGGACCGACTGACTCGACTCATTTCGAGGCCTACGGGTGGGCCAACGGCTACATCGACGCCACTCCATCCGAGATTCGATGGACTGGCGGGACGGTTCGTCGCTGGGTCGTCAACGTCTGGGCTGGCAGTTGGGCGCTCACACTCGGCGCACTCGGCATCATCAACGTGCGGAAGCGTCGACAGCAGTCCCAGAGTGACGAACAGTCGCGTCTATGAACGATGAACCCCGGACTGGCGCCGATGCGCGACGTCGGATACGGGAGGTTTCCGCTGCGCTCGCGCTACCCGGGGCGTACTTCACAGCACTGAGTCTCCTCGTCTTCTACCCACTGTTGAAACCGGGGTTCATCCTCACGCTGGACATGATTTTCGCACCGAATGCTGACTATCTCCAGTTCGGTCTGCACACGAAGGGGCCACTGTACTACGGCAGGCTCCCATTCCTGCTCGTCCTCGATGGACTCGCACTGTTCCTCGATGATTGGCTCATCCAGAAACTCCTCCTCGTGTCGCTTCCAGCCGTGTGTGGGTTGGCAATGTACACGGCGTGCGAGTCGCGGACGCGAATCGCCGCACTGTTCGCTGGGACGCTGTACGCCATCAACCCGTTCGTCTACGTCCGGCTACTCGCTGGGCACTGGTACTTCCTCTGGGGGTATGCGTTCGTTCCGTTGGCAGTCGTCGCCTTCGACCGGTACGTCGATTCTGGCACCGACCGGGCGCTCGTGCGAGCCGTCGGGTGGACGACTATCGTCAGCGTGTTCGACCCCCACGCGACGGTACTCGTTGCAGTCGCCGGTGGCTGTTTGTGGGCCGTCCGAGCCGTTCCTACCGTGTGGAAAGAGTCGGGTGGCACCTCGAACGCCGAACTGCGCGGCTACGTTCGTCGGTTTGGTTCGTTTTGTCTCGCCGCCGCCGCCGTGAACGCGTACTGGTTGTTCCCCTCGGCGGTCACCACAGTCGGAGGTGAGACACAACTGTCGGTCATCTCCGGCGCAGATTTGACGGTGTTCAGTGCCAGCGGCACAATCGCTGGCAACGTCCCACTGTCGGTTGCGATGCTGTACGGGTTCTGGCGGGGTGGGGCGACGACGGCTCTCGACGTCCTTCCCACGTGGTCAGTTGGACTCCTGTTCGCCAGTCTAGTGTACGTCGCTGTCTACGGTACGCTCCATCGGTGGACTGATTCGAGGGTTCGTGGGCTCGTCCTCGTTGGAGTCGTCGGGTTCGTGTTGAGTCTTGGAGTGAGTACAGCAGTCTCGGAACCACTCGTTCGGACCCTTTTTGATTTCGTCCCCATCCTCCGAGGGATGCGAGATACACAGAAGTTCGCGGGGCTCGTCGTACTGGCGTACGCTCTGCTCGGCGCGCGTGGGGTCGACGAGTTCGTCACACACCGAATTTCGAGGCCCGCCACACCGCTCGACACGCCTCAGCTCACGAGTCTCGTCCTCGTCTTTCTTCTACTGGTTTCGCCACTCGTCTACACCGCACCGATGTTCGGTGGCTTCGGTGGACAACTGGACACCACTGAGTACCCGGAATCGTGGCACGAGGCGAACGACCTGCTTGGAACGGATGGCTCGGGTCGCGTGCTCTTTCTCCCGTGGCATCAGTATCTCACGTTCTCGTGGGCCGACCGACGTCTCGCGACTCCAGCCGTGCTGTTCTTCGACCGAACAGTGATCGAGGGACGTAACATCGAAGTCGGTGGTATCGAGACGCGCGGGAGTGACCCGACACGTTCTCGCGTCCGTGAGGCGCTCACGTCGCCGTCCGACCCAGAATTTGGTGACAAACTCGCCTCAGTGGGTATCGAGTACGTCGTGCTGGCTCACGAAGCCGATTATCGACAGTACGAGAGTCTACGCTCACATTCGGACTTCACCGTCGCGTTCGAGAGCGAGGGGCTGACAGTGTACGAGAACGAAGTCTACGAAGACCGCTCAGCAGAGTGGCCACGCGCAGGACCGCCAGTACCGGGTCGCGCGCTCGGATTCGGCTGTCTCGTGTCGGTGGGGGCAACCTGTGCTCTCGTGCGCCGCTCCGTCAGCGAGCGATAGTGGATGTGCTGTCCTCAGTGACGAACACGGCCGCCCAGTGACCGAGGTGTCGTACTGCTGTCCGTGTTTTTCTGCCCACACGAAGGTGAACTGGTCGCGACACGAGCGGACTCGTCATCTCGAGTGAATTTGTTATAATCGATAATGTAATAACCCTCCGTCTGTATGAACGTGGTATGAGCACAGACCACAAACAAAACGGACTCGCAGAGTGGTGTCCGGATTGTGGTACTGAGATGTTGTTTACTGGAACGATACCAACTGGCTACGCACAGTTCTTCTGTGAGCAGTGCCGGTACCGGCGTGACCGGTTCGTAGGCGACGACTAACCCGCGCGGACAGTCTGTGGACGACCCAGACGGACGCTGCTGAGTGCGAGTTTCTCTTCGAACTCGACTCTATCTTTCGACATCTGAACCGCCCCGATGCTTCCGCGGCGTTTCAGGCGTCGAATACGGCCTTATTCTGGTGAGCTACGTCTGACTGGGGCGCCATCCTTATTATATGTCGTTGCATAAAACGAAACAGTGTCCGACGAGACGAAACAACAACCACGAGTGTGCTTGCGTGTCCACCCAGGGAAGGACACGAAGATATTCAGGCTCCGTGCTGCCGACGACGTGTTGCGACTGCTCGTCGACGCACACGAATCGGAGTTTACCATGACTGAACTGGCAACGGCGACGGACCACAGTCGGTCCACTATCTGGCGAGCGGTTGGCCTCCTCGACGAACTCGGCGTCATCGAGATACGGGAGACGACGCAGCGAAACTACGTCGCAATCGACCCGACACACCTCCAGAAAGCAGACCCGATACTCGCCATCGAGCAAGTCGAGTACCACGAACCGATTCGAGCGTTCGTTGGGCGTGTCACGGATGCTGTCGAAGAGACGGACGACGTGCAACAATTACTCGGCGTCCTCGTCTTCGGGAGCGTCGCCCGTGGTGAGGCCGACCGGAAGAGCGACATCGACGTGTTCGTTCTCGTAGACGGTGACCGAACCACAGCCCGGCGCATCGTCTCCGGGATCGCCGCTGAACTCGGTGAGACGCGGTTCGACGGTGACCGATACACGTTCGAACCGTTCGTCGAATCCGTCGAGAGCACTCGTCGTGCGGGTGCAAAACTCCGCGAGACACTCCAAGAGGGTGTCACGGTGCTCGGCGGAGACGAGTTTCAACAGGTCCGAAAGGAGGTGATGAACAGTGAGCGGTAACAAAATCGAGACGCTCGTCGACGAGGTGTAGGCGGCTTTTGACCGCCGACCCGACGAGATAGAAACTGGGTTGGACACGAACGAAGCAGATATCCTCCAACTTCGGAAGTCGTGTCGACTGCTCGCAGGTGCAGAAACGCTCCTCAGGCAGGGGTTCTACACGATCGTCATCGAGATGTCGTTCGTCGCGATGGAGCGAGTTATCGAGTTCAAGCTGCTCGAAGGGGGTGTCGAAGCACGAGACCTCCCCGGAACACATCCGGGTGTATACACTGAAGCAGCGAGGCGTGGAATCCTCTCGGAACACGTCGCCGACAACCTCCAAGACCTGTGGCGGAACCACCGAGCGAAGACGTACTATCAAGACGGGCTTGCGGCGAAGGAACGCGCAGAGAAACTGTTCGAACTGGCTTCCGAGGTACACGAGTTCGTCGTGAACCAGTCCACGAAGAAGTTCGAGTGTCTCTGCGAGTAAGCATACGAAGTCGAGAGTGCAGCGTGAATCTCGAGTACGTTGTCGACGCGGTGAACCCCGAACCAGTCGTCGACGCGGTCAGAACCCGAGCGCACCGAGCCCACGGACCAACGACGGACCACCAGTCACGAGTGCAGCACCGAAGACGACGAGGAGTACTCCGACGACGACACCACGAGTGACTCGTTCCAGGTCGCCGAGCCAAATCCACGAGAAGATGACGGTGAACAGCGGCGCAGTCGCGACGAGTGGGTCGACGACTGCAATCCGACCCGCTGGGGCCGCCAGTGCAGTGAACATCGAGAGGAGCGCCACTGACGTGATGACGCCGCTCGCAGCGAACACGAGATACGACCGACGTGGCCGGTTCAGAACCGTCCCTCGACCGGCGACGGCGACGTAGGCACCGAGTGTGAGGAGTGCAGCGAACTCGTTGATGGCCACTGCTTCGAGTGGTGTCGCTTCACCGGTCGCGAGGCCCCATCGCCGGGCGACGTTGCCGAGCGCGAAGAACGCTGCAGCGGCGAGTGGGACGAGAAGGTCTCGGTTCGACCACCCTTCGAGGTCGCCGCCCTTGGCGACTGAGAGGACGCCGAGACCGATCACGAGGATGAAAATCCCAATTGCAGTCGGCGCTGAGAGAGGTTCTCCGAGGAATCCGATTGCGAGGGCAGTCGCGAACAGCGGCCGAGAACTAACCACGGCGCTGGAGATACTCGCCCCGACGCGGGCATTTCCAGCGAAGATTGCGAGTCGGCCCAACGCAGTTCCCACTGCACCAGCAGCGACGAAGATGCCGATGGTTCCGAGCGTAATCCCACCGAACGGGTCGTCTTGAAAGACTGCAAGCGCAGCGAGATAAATCGCAGAGTCCACGAGGACGACGACGAGTGACGCCTGAAGCGGACCTCCGCCCTCTGAGAGCGCCCGTTTCTCGATGACCGGTGTGAACCCCCACATGACTGCCGGTGCAAATGCGAGAAGGAGGACAGAAATCGGGGCCGAGAGGTCCATGTGCCGACTCGGTGGCACGTCTGTAAATACTCGGCGGAACTGAATTCTTATTTGCCAACTGCCATTTGTGGGCCGACCACGTGTGGAGATATTTCACGTTTTCCGCTGACCCGACCGGCCCATTCGGGTTGACGCCGAAGCTCTCGTCATCGGACGCGAGTGCGCGGCGAACGTGGCTATCTGGAACAGAATGAGAATATGCCAAAACGTGGCTGGGCGCCCCAATTAAACACAATTAACGTTCTAATTTAAACTGCCACTTCTGGGCTAATTGCCCTGGGCCAAGTCAATATAACATAGTACATTTACCTGGTAAATTATGGAGAAAAGTCTATATTAAGTGGGGAAAAACAACAGTATCTAATCAAATAAAAATATTAAAATTAAATCCACAATTCTACTTCGTCTACTGTTCTCTTCACGACCATCGACTGAAAACGTAGTACATCGGGCTTTTTTGAGGTGGTTCACACGATATGTTGTGCCTGCTGAACTGCTACACACCGAGTAGTGTCTAATAATATAATTCCTGATACTATATTAACTAAACAGTATTTGAGTTCTATTGGCCATCGCAATCGAATTGACTGGACCGAATCGGTGAACAAGGGGCAGTCGGCTTCGAAAGCCGACTCATACTACGGTCGCGGGCGACGTCCCGCGTGACCGCTCCTACACCGGCGAATACCGTGGGTACGAACTGTCGACCGCCTGTGCGTCCTCTTCGAGCAGCGCGACCACGAGGTAGTTGGCGTAGTCGGCGAAGTAGTCGACCAGTTTGGAGATTCGGTTTGCGTCTATCGCTTCGAGCGAGTCCAGGACCATGAATGGGACCGTCTCGTAGACGTCGTGAAGGAGGTATCCAGCGAGCGTCAAGACGAGACCGGTCACCTCACGCTCGGACTCTGAGAGGTGTGCGACCGAGTCTTCGTAGCTTACGCCTTCGTCGTTCGTCCGAATCACGTGCAGGTCGAAGACCGACTTCGTCACTTTCTTGCGGCCTTCACGGACGCGACGCTCTGTGCGTTCGATCCAGATCCGTTCGAGGTTGTCGTACTCGAGGATGTCGAGAACCTCTTCCATGTGGGTGTTGAACGCCTCGACGGCCTCTGATTCCAACCGATCGATTCGCGTGCGAAGTTCTTTCAGTTCTTCGTCGATGTCGTCACGAGTCGCCTCTAACTCATCGCGCTCGTCGAGTTGGTCCTCGATAGATGCAATCTCGTCCTCGACGCTGTCCAAATCCGAGCGAAGTCGGCCAAGTTCGTACTCGATCTGATTCGCCTCACGGTGGAGGTCGAGCAACTCGCCGTGTTCTTCGTTCTCCAATTCGTCGACAGTCTGTTCGAGTGAGCCGATCTCGTCTTCGAGGTCGTCGCGGCGCGATTTCAGGTCCTCGATGCGCTCCTCACGAGTGGCCTGCTCACTTTCGATTTCCGAGAGTCGCCGCTCGATGCGGTCGCGTTCACGCTGACGCTGTTCGTAGGTCGACTTCTCGTCTTGAAGCGAAGAGAGCTTCTCGCGGTACGAGCGGTTCTCTTCCAGTTTCTCTTCGCGGAGAGTCCGAAGTCGGTCGAGCGTCGATTCGATCTTTTCTTGGTCGACTTCTGACCCACAGGTCCAGCAGACGACCTGTTCGTCTGCGAGCAGTTGGTCAGTGAGGCTTTCATCGCCGCTCGACTCCGAGCCTCGGAGTGCATCGACGACGTCAGAGGACGTCCCAGAGAGCATCTCTTCGTTGAACTGGATGACACTCTGCAGTTCGTTGACTGTCGACTGAACCGCTTGTCGACGAGTGCGAAGTCGGTCGATTTCGGAATCGATTTCACTCACTTGGCCACCAGCGACGTCTGGAAGTGATTCGATATCTTCCTGTAACTCGTCCTCTTCGGACTCCAGTGCGTTGAGACTCTGTTTTTCAGTCTGAATTCGACGGTCGACGTCGTCGATCTCGCGACGCGTGTCTCGAAGCTCCCCGAGTTTCGACTCGAGTTCACTTTCCGTCTCCTGCTGGTCGCTCACACTCGCGTCGTACTCCTCTACTTCGCGTTCTTTCTCGGAGAGTTCCGTCTCTTTCTCGTCGATCTGGTCTTGGAGCTTCGTCCGCCGCTGTTCGAGTTGTGGAAGCTTCTTCGAGAGCGTCCCGAGGGAGGACAGTTCGTCTGATATCTCTCGCTTCTGTTGCTGGAGCGTGGTGATCTCCTCGTTGATCGATTCGACGTCGACCGGTCGCATAATCAGGTCACGGAGGTTCCCCTCGGTGGCGACCGCGCGGCGAGCTTCGTTCGTTTCTAATAAGAACGCGAATAGGTCTGCAAGCTCTGTATCTTCGAGAACTGGCTCCCCTCCAGCAATCACGGAGTCTCCTCTTCGTTCGAGGGTTCGCGTGTACGTCTCGTCGTCGATCGTGAGTTCCACGACACCTTCGTCTGCGTCGCCTTTCAGCGCCACGTCGTCGCTTCCGTGAGCAGCCATTATCGACCGCAGTAGTGACGTTCGGTTCGTTGCATTTCGCCCGGCCAGGACAGTTACGCCTGGGTCGAACGATGTGGAGAGCTGGTCGATGCCACCGATGTTTTCGACCGAAAGGTGGACTTTGGATTCGGATATCTGTTCTGAACTCATACGACTGTATGGTGAGTACTACGATATAAATCCACAGGGGTACTCTCCCTTGGAATTACAGAACTAGTTGCGTAATGTATCTCACTCTGTCCTGGTCTCTGTACCACAGTCGCACCCACCTCGCTGCAGTAACTGAACGACTTCGTACTGGGTCCCGCAGTCTCTACAGAACACCTGTGTGTCGACGAGGACGTCGAAATCACCGAGCCGAAGTTTGTCTGTATTCTGGAGCGAGTCGAGACTTCTCTCGATTACAGCAACCAACCGACCGCGAAGCTTCTGAACCGATTGGATTACGCTGTCGACACGGTTCGTCGATTTTGTTTCCTTCGACACGCCTCGGATGTCGGTGAGATACGTGTACACTGCCTGATGCGAGATGAAATCAGAGAGTAGTTGGTCGACGTCCACTCCCTTCGATCGAAGCGTGTTCTTTGCTTGAACTCGCATCCCCTCCGTTGTCTCGTCGTCAGTAAGCAGTGTGTACATGTTCTCAACTTCTCCTTCGAGGACGTCTGCGTCCACTTCGTGCAACGCAGCATTGAGAACTTCTTGGTTCATCAAGTCCGCTAAATCTCGGAGGCTATCACTGTCTTCAGGAGCGGTCCACCGACGGGCCAACGTCTCTCCAAACCCGTTTAGATCGTACTGTTCGATCACCCGTTCAATCTTGGATTGCCGCCGACTACTCCCTTGCTCAGCAGTCATTACCAGATAGTCACACACTGGGGTCAAATATGTTCAGGTTTGAGAACCAGCGATTCGGAGGTCTCTGTGATGTTGTGTGATTCTCACCTTAATCAAAAGAAATAAATTACTCAATCTATCCTACCACTATCAACACTGGTAGTCGACACCGTTTCAATCGTAGTTGCAGACACGATCGATGTGGCCTGTAGTCAGCAATGATTGTATACTCATTTTTTACTAACTAATCTTACATGAGAAAGCTAACAACTAACTATATTTGACCATAAATATCTACTCAACCGAATATTCGACTACTTTATCGGAGAATACGAAAATAGACCGCCTACACTCGATTCACTTTAGTTCAGTTCAGTATGGTTTATTTTATTAATATAAATAAATTGATTATACGTTTCGAAATACGCATGATTTCTCAAAATCAACTAAGAGATTTACCAATATCACAGTATGTGGCGAACTAGTATTGCTAATATACGAACTTACTGGTCGCTGTGAAGAGTATGCCAAGAAGAGAATACTACCGGTTGTGTGCGACGCAGGATGCTGTCCGACAGGCGTTGTCGGTCGACGACTTCGCCACGGTTCCGGACTGTTGTCTCCTTCACTGGAAAAAATCGTCTGGAACGGACGTAGGTAGGTGTCGAACCCGTCGTCTCTCTGTGCGAAAATCGAAAAACTGGTGACGCTCTCTTGGTGAACTAGTGCGACGTGTTCTCCTCGATCGCGTCGACGACGATGTCCATCCCTGTCGTCATCAGTTCCTGCGTGATGACGAGTGGTGGCATGAGACGGAGGACGTTTCCGTAGCGACCAGCACTCCAGACCAAGACACCGTGTTTGTAACAGTAGGTTCGGATGTGCTTCACGACGTCTTTGTCCGGGTTGCCGTCCTCGTCGAGGAACTCGACACCGGTGAACAGACCTTTTCCACGAACCTCTCCGATTTGCGGCGTCTCTGCGGCAACTTCACGGAGACGGTCTCGCATGTACGAGCCGAGTTCACGGGAGTGTTCGAGAAGGTCGTGCGCTTGGATGTACTCGATTGCTCGCGTCCCTGCGCGCATGGCGGGAGTGTTTCCGCGCCACGTCCCCACGTGCCCACCCGGACCCCACGTGTCTAGGTCTTCGTGGTACATCGTCGCCGAGAGCGGCAACCCAATACCACCGAGCGCTTTCGCCATCGGCATCACGTCTGGAGTCACATCGGTCCACTCCGATGCGAACCACTTCCCAGTCCGTCCGATTCCGGTTTGAATCTCGTCGATGATGAGCGGAATGTCGTTTTCGGTGGCAATCTCTCTGAGCTGCGGGAGGAAGTCTGCCGGTGGGACGACGATGCCGCCTTCACCCTGAATCGGTTCGACCCAGATACCTGCTGGGTTTGCGAACCCACTGTACGGGTCTTCGATGAGTTCTCGAACGTTTTCGATGGCACGTTCGACGGCCTCCTCCTCGGAGAGCCCTTGCTGGAGCGGGTACGGATACGGAGCGTGGTGGACGTCCGACAGAAGCGGCGTGTACGCCTCTTTGTACTGTTTCCCGCCGGTGAGGCTGAGTGCTCCAGAGGAACCACCGTGGTACGCACCACGGAAGGCGATGAGGCCATCTCCTCCGGTGTTGTACTTCGCGAGTTTGATGGTCGCTTCGATCGCGTCACTTCCAGTAGGTCCGCCGAACACGACGCGGTTCGAGTCAGGAAGTTCTCCCGGTGCGATTTCGTTGAGCTTCTCGATGAGTTCGAGTCGTGCTTCGGTCGGGAAGTCGATCGTGTGGACGAGTTTACGCGTCTGTTCTTCGACTGCCTCGAGCACGTACGGGTTCGAGTGTCCGACGTTGAGAACACCGATTCCTGCGAAGAAGTCGATGAACGTGTTTCCGTCGACGTCACGGAGTGTCGCTCCCTTTGCTTCGTGCATCGCGATTGGGATGTAGTTCGGATACGCGACTGCGCCGCTGTCGATGTGCTGTTGTTTTTCGAGAAGACGCTTCGACTTTGGACCCGGTACCTTGTCTACTGACGGGGCGTCGTCGAAGTGTAGTTCGGATATTGGTGGTCCCTCAGGCATACGTTACCACTTGTGAGTTCTGTTTAAATAGATTATGTAACATCCCAACTCACAGAGGATACTGGGATGCTGTCCAGACTTCTACTTCCATATTGCACTAAATCCGGTTGAAGTGCTCTGCCGCAAAAAGAGGCACAATCTATATTGCCGAAAGTTGCTATCGAGTATACGCATGGTAACAGTCGACATTAACTGTGACATGGGAGAGAGCTTCGGCAACTGGACGATGGGGCGTGACGCTGAGGTGATGCCGTACATCACGTCTGCGAACATCGCCGGCGGATTCCACGCAGGTGACCCACACGTCATGCGTGAGACGGTCGAACTGGCCGTCGAACACGACGTGGGAATCGGTGTTCACCCCGGCCTGCCGGACAAGATGGGGTTCGGACGCAGGAAGATGGACGCGACGCCACAGGAGCTGCGAGATTACGTGACCTACCAACTCGGCGCACTCAGCGCGTTCGCGGACCAACATGGCGGGTCTCTCCAGCACGTCAAGCCACACGGTGCGATGTATTCGATGCTCTCTGAGAGTCCGGACCACGCACGTGCGGTCATGGAGGGAATGCTCGCCGTAGATTCAGACCTCATCTATCTCGCCACAGATATGAACATCTACGAGGTCGCACAGGAGTACGACGACCTTCGTGCCGTCTTCGAAGGGTACGTCGACATCCGATACGACACCGACCGAAGTCTCATCGTCGAGAAGGAAGTCGTGCCGAAAGACCCTGAAGCGGTCGCCGACCGGTTCGTGAGCATCGTTACTGACGGAGTCGTCGAGGCCGCGAACGGGGACGAAATCGAAGTCCCCGCACAGAGTATCTGTATCCACGGCGACGGTCCGAACGCAGTCGAACTTCTGGAGACGATTCACGACCGTGTGGAGGAACATGGTATCGAAATCGCGCCACTCACAGAGGTTGTGTGACGGGGAATCGAGACGGATCCAGCTTCCCCACCCGATGTACCGTATCCACCGAGTCGGGAAAATCGACACCCTTCGGGAGGTACCGATGAGACACCTCCCACACGTAAGGAACCGAATCAATGGATGACCGAGATATCGAAATTCTGAACGCGGTTTTCGAACTAGAGGACCCGAGTCCGAAAGAGGTCGGAGACGTGACTGGAATTCCGAAATCGACCGTTCACTATCGCCTCAAGAAACTCCGTGAAGACGGGATTATCAAGAACGACCTGTTCGCCGTCGACCTCGAGAAGATCAACCTCGACTTGACCATCATCACCGAGGTCGATGCACAGTACCGAGAAGGCTACCACAAGGATGTCGGGAACGCACTCAGCACTATCGAGGGGGTCAATCAGGTCTACTTCACGATGGGTGACACTGACTTCATCGTCATCGCACACCTTCCGAGTCGAGATAAAGTGGAGGAACTCATCGAGCAGTACGAGGTAATCGAGGGTGTCGAACGAACCAGTTCCAAGTTCGTCATCTCGACGATCAAGAACGAACCACACCCACTTCGGGACTTTACGTTGGAGACGCTCAGGGAGAGCATCCTCTCCGACGAATGAGTCGGTACCGGGCCGGTCGTCGGTCAGTTACTCTCCTTCGCCTTCTCCGAGCGTCACCTGCTCGTCGACGTACTTCGTGGTGTGACCGTTCGTCAGGAATACCTCGTCAGAGAGGACGTGTTGGTGGAAGGGAATCGTCGTCGGAATTCCCTCGATGTCTGCCTCGTCGAGGGCACGCTTCCCCCGCTGGATGACCTCGTCTCGGTCTTCGGCGATGACGACGAACTTGGCGAACATCGAGTCGTAGAACGGTGCGATGCTATCACCCTCGTCGACGCCATCGTCTATGCGGACGCCGATACCTCGCGGTGGTCGGTACACGTCCAACGTCCCCGGCATCGGAGCGAAATCTGCGAACGGGTCCTCCGCATTGATTCGGAACTCCATCGCCGCTTGCGACTGGACAACCTCGTCTTGTTCGAACGAGATGGGCTCACCTGCGGCGATACGAATCTGCCACTTGACGAGGTCGATGCCCGTCACTGCCTCCGTAATCGTGTGTTCGACCTGAATCCTCGTGTTGACTTCGAGGAAGTAGAACTCACCGTCCTCGTAGAGGAACTCGACCGTCCCTGCGTTCACGTATCCTGCTTCCTCGACACCCCTCCGGGCCGCCTCACACAGTTCGACGCGTACGTCGTGGTCGAGTGATGGCGATGGTGTCTCCTCGATTAGCTTCTGTTGTCGTCGCTGGATACTGCAATCGCGTTCCCACAAGTGTCGGACGTTGCCGTGGTGGTCGGCCAGAACCTGCACTTCGATGTGCCGTGGGTTTTCGAGGAACCGTTCGACGTAGACGTCGGCGTTGTCGAAGTACGCCTCCCCTTCTCGTTTTGCGTTCTTGAATAGCTCCTCGACGTCTTCTGCTCTGGTGACGACTTTCAGTCCTCGACCGCCTCCACCACCGTCTGCCTTGATGGCAACCGGGTACCCGTGGTCCTCGGCGAACGCGTGGATGTCTTCTGGTCCGTTCGCGGGTTCCGTCGTTCCCGGGACGATGGGTACGTTGGCTTCCTGCATGATTCGTCTGGCCCCGGTCTTCTCGCCGAGGGCACGCATGACATCGCTCGGGGGGCCAATCCACTCGAACTCGGAGTTTTCGATTCGCTCGGCGAAGCTTGCATTCTCTGCGAGGAACCCATACCCTGGGTGAATCGCGTCGACGCCTGCGTCTCGGGCGACGTCGAGGAGCTTTTCCTGGTCGAGATAGCTCTTCGCGGCGACAGGAGAGCCGATATTGTACGATTCGTCTGCGTGTCGAACGTGCTTGGCGTCCGCGTCTGCGTCGCTGTAGACTGCGACAGAGTGGATGCCGAGTTCTTTACACGCCTGTATCACTCGGACGGCGATTTCGCCACGGTTTGCAACGAGAATTTTATCGAACATATGTAGGTGCGGTGGTAGGTGTTGGTTCGTATTTCATCGGGTGACTAACGGGTTCGAACGTGTGCTGCATGGTTTGGTCCACGAATCGTGGCCCCTCCACGAGGCGAACTCTGTCGAATCGTTAGACAACGTGGTGCTGAGACGCTCTCTCGACGCGTCGGTACCTGCTGGCAACCGAGCAGTTCCCGAGTGACGTCGATGGTGAGCGTCTCCATGTCTGTGCATGTAGACGTGTTCACAATCCCCACAAGGGGGTAAAAACCTTATCCAGTCTCGGAGGAGGTTTAACATTCGAAGCACGTATCGGATTCTGTTCGGTAAACTGGCTGCCTTTTCCAATATTGTGTCGATATCGTGAAACACACGCGCCTCGTTCCGGGTCCTGCGATGTCCCACGGAGAAGAATACAGTGCCTGTGAACGGCACACTCGTTGGACTGAGTGCGAGATACACTCGGTGACTTGTCTCACGTCCCTCTAACAGGCTAGTTAGATGAACTGAATCGGTAGATATAGGTTCAGAGAATGGAATATGGTAACACAATACATGACTGCAAGAATTGAGCGGAAAGAGTCACTCTCTCCTCGATACGAGTATGGTGGTGACGACTACGTCTTCGTCGAACTCGACCAAGAGATGAGTTTCGACGCCAACTTCGAAGCGATGGCGATTACACAGCAGATACGGGAGCGTGACCTCCCCGGAATTATCGAAATCTGCCCAGCGAACGCCTCGTACATGATTCACTTCGACCCAGACGTACTCGCCCCAACCGACCTCGTGGACGAGTTGAAACAACTCGAACAGGAGACGGACTTGTCTGAGTACCAGTGGGATACTCGAATTATCGACTTCCCGGTTCTCTACGACGACCCGTGGACGCACGAGACGCTCATGCAGTTCCGCGAGAACCACCAAGACCCCGACGCGACCGACTTAGAGTACTCCGCCCGAATCAACGGTTTCGACAGCGCGGACGAATTCATCGACGCGCACGCTGGCGCACCGCATATGGTCACGATGGTTGGGTTCGTTCCCGGCCTTCCGTGGTGTTTCCAGATGGTTCCCCGTGAAGAACAAATCGAGGTTCCGAAATATCTTCAACCCCGCACAGACACGCCTTCGCGGGCCGTTGGGTTCGGTGGAGCGTTTACTGCAATCTACCCGGTACAGGGCGCAGGTGGCTACCAGTTGTTCGGTCGGACGCCGCTGGAGGTTCTGGACGTCGACCAACAACTCCCCTCGTTCAAAGACTCCATGGTGTTCCCCAAACCGGGTGACATCTTGAACTTCAGACGAATCGACCGCGAGGAGTACGACGCGATTCGTGAGGAGATCGAAGACGGAACGTACGAGTACACCATCGAAGCGGTCGAGTTCTCGCCCGAGGAGTTCTTCGAGAATCCACACGAGTACAACGCGCAGCTCGTGGAGGTGCTAGACTAATGATTAAAGTACTCGAAGCAGGTCTCTCGACGACGATTCAGGATGCAGGACGCTACGGTCACTACCACATCGGAATGCCGCCGTCGGGGGCGATGGACCAGTTCGCACACACAGTCGCGAACTATCTGGTTGGCAACGACAAGGGTGCTGCCACCGTCGAGATGACGTACCAGGGAAGCGACTTCAAATTCACCGAAGATACGGTCATCGCCATCACGGGTGCCGAGATGGCTCCCGAACTCAATGGAGAACCCGTCTCGATGTGGGAGACACTCGCCGTCTCTGATGGAGACGTTCTCTCGCTCCAGTTTGCGACGAACGGTGCACGAACGTACCTCGCTGTCGCCGGTGGTATCGACGTCACACCAGTCATGGAGAGTCGCTCGACGTACACGCTCGTCGGTATCGGGGGCTACGACGGCCGAACGCTCGAAGACGGTGACACGCTTACGATTGGTGACGCAGGTGCCGACCGCAGTAGCCTCGTCGGCAACAGCGTCGCCGACGAACACATCCCGAACTACGACGACGAAGACCACATCAGAATCGTCCTCGGGCTCTGTGATTACCGCCTGACCGACGAGAGTAAAGAAGAACTGTGTGACGCTGAGTGGACAGTTACACCCGAGGCCGACCGTGTCGGATACCGACTCGAAGGGCCCGAAATCGAGTTCAAGCCACGTGAACAACCGTTCGGTGCTGGGACCGACCCGTCCAACGTCGTCGACCTTGGCTATCCCGTCGGGTCGATTCAGGTGCCGCAAAAGCCCATCGTCCTGATGCGGGACGCCGTCACAGGCGGTGGCTACGCGACGGTCGGGACGGTCATCAGTACAGACCGTGACCTCCTGTCGCAACGGCGAACACACCAACCGGTGTACTTCCAGTCGGTGACGCTCGAAGAGGCGCTCGCCGCTCGGAAAGCTCGGACGGAAACGCTCGAGTCCATCCGCAACTCGCTGACCCCGTGACCAGACTACATCACAGAACCGCACACACGACCGTGCACCCACAACTCGATACCGAGGCAACGAACAGCTAAGTAATCAGCCACCAAGAATATCGTACCAACAGACAGACGACCCAGAAAACTGAACGCACACACTCAACAGCTATCCACATGACAACGACCACAATCAAAGCCCCGATGCCAGGTGTATTCTACCGCCGACCAGACCCAGACGACCCCGTCTTCGTGGAGGAAGGTGACCACGTCGAGGAGGGCGACGTAATCGGTGTCGTCGGCGTGATGAAGAGCTTCCAAGACATCAAATCCGACGCGAGTGGAACGGTCTCCAAAATTCTCGTCGAAAACGAAGCAGCGATCGAAGCCGGTGACGACCTAGTCGAACTCGAACTCGACTAGGCCGAACTCGAATTTTTCTTCTTCGACACTCTTCACATCGACTCGTCTGGCCAGCGCTCGATGTAGATGGCCTTGTCCGTGTAGAAGTGAATCATGTCCTCGCCCTGCGCGTGAAGGTCTCCGAAGAACGAGTCCTTCTGCCCGCCGAAGTGGAAGAACGCCATCGGCGCGGCCGTCCCTGCGTTGACCGCGAGGTTCCCCGCCTCCGCTTCGTGACGGAAGCGCCGGGCTTCACTGCCCCGCTCGGTGAACAGGCTCGCGGCGTTCCCGAACTTACTCGCGTTGAGTGTCTCGATTGCCTCGTCGAAGTCAGCGACTCGGGCGAGACCGACAACGGGCCCGAAAATCTCCTCACGAGCGATGACCATGTCCGGCGTCACGTCGCCGAAGACAGTCGGCCCCATGAAGTTGCCGTCTTCGTAGCCCTCGACAGTGAGTTCTCTCCCGTCGCGCAGGAGTGTCGCCCCCTCGTCGATACCCGTCTGGATGAACTCTCGGACGCGTTGTTCGTGTTCTGGCGTGATGAGCGCCCCCATGTCTACGCCTTCGTCGAGACCGTAGCCGACTTGGAACGCGTCGGCTGCCTCGACCAGTTTGTCGGCGAACTCGTCGTAGACGTCATCGTGTACTAAGACGACGTCGTTCGCGAGACAGCGTTCACCAGCACAGGCACAGGCCGACGACAGCGTCTTTTTGGCAGCGAAATCGAGGTTCGCGCTGTCGCTGACGATAACGTGGTTCTTTGCACCACCTTGTGCCTGGACCCGCTTTCCAGCGGCCGCAGCGGATTCGTACACGTGTCTGGCGACTGGCGTGCTGCCGACGAACGAGATTCCGGCGACGTCTTCGTGTTGAATGAGCGCGTTGACAGTGTCCGCGCCACCGTTGACGAGGCTGACGACACCATCTGGGAAGCCTGCTTCGTCGACGAGTTCGAACAGACGCTGGGCGACGAGCGGGTCGCGTTCACTCGGTTTCAGGACGAACGAGTTGCCCGTTGCGACCGCATACGGGAGGAACCACAGTGGAATCATCCCTGGGAAGTTGAACGGAGTAATTGCGACGAACACACCGAGTGGCCGACGGACAGCACTCTCGTCGATGTTCGGTGCGGCGTTGAGCAGTGACCCAGACTGCATCATCGACGGGATGCCACAGGCGACTTCGACGTTCTCTATGCCACGGCGCAGTTCACCCTTCGCCTCTGCGAACGTCTTCCCGTGTTCTTGGACGAGGATTTCTGCTAGGTCGTCTTGGTGTTCTTCGAGCAGCATCTTGAACCGGAACAACGGCTGGATACGCTCTTCGACGGGCGTCGACCGCCACGTCTGAAACGCCGTGTGTGCTGCCTCGATAGCTTCGTTAATCTCTGATTCAGTGCTGAATGGGACGTATGCGAGTGTTTCGCCCGTTGCAGGGTTGACAACGTCCTGTCCATCTTCGCTGTCCGATGGTCGCCACCCTCCATTGACGTAGTTCTGGACGGTCCCATCTGCCGTGAGTGATTCTACTACTGCCATGTCTCGCCAAACACTCTACCCGAACATAAACTTACGGCGAATAAAATTCGAATTCCTACTCGGTTTTCGAACGTTGTCTAATTCCACGACGAATAAGACGGACGTTTTATCTTATTCGTTCTCGTGTCCCAAAGATTAATCAGGGGGCTCGGTATATCTCGGTGTATCTCATGTCGAGAGAAGAATCGCAACGGGTCGACCCTGGGGATGGCCTGAACGAAATCGAACGGATGGACAAACAGTACGTCTTCGGAACGTGGTCATACCAAAACGAAGTGAGCCCGACGGAAATCGTCGACGCCGACGGTGTGTACTTCCGAGATGCCCATGGGAACCGACGCCTCGACTTTTCGGGACAGTTGATGTGCTCGAACCTCGGTCACTCGGCTGACCGTGTCGCTGACGCGATGGCAGAACAGGCCCGCAAGGGTGCGTACTTTGCACCGGGGAACACGACCGAGAACCGCGCCAAACTGGGCAAACTTCTCGCCGAAGTCACGCCCGGGAACCTCTCGAAGACCTTCTTTTCCACGTCGGGAACTGAAGCGATAGAGGCGGCAATCAAGATTGCACGAATGTACACCGGCAAGTACAAAATCGTCTCACGATACCGGTCGTACCACGGTTCGACCTATGGGTCGATTAGCGTGACGGGAGACCCTCGACGACTCCCTGCCGAACCGGGAATCCCCGGCACCATCAAAGCACCCGACCCGTACGCGTACGGGTCGACACTCGACCCGATGCAGAGTCTCGACTACATCGAGGAGATGCTGATGCTCGAAGGCGACACAGTCGCAGCGGTTCTCGTCGAACCCGTCGTCGGGTCGAACGGCATCCTCGTGCCACCGGACGAGTACCTCCCACGGCTGAAGGAGATTGCACACGAACACGGTGCACTCCTCATCTGCGACGAGGTCATGTCCGGGTTCGGGCGCACGGGTGAGTGGTTCGGAAGTGACCTTTTCGACGTCACGCCTGACATCATGACGATGGCGAAAGGACTCACCGGAGCCTACGCGCCACTTGGGGCGACGATCGTCACCGACGAGATTGCATCGTTCTTCGAAGATACGATGTTCTGCCACGGTCACACGTACTCTGGACACCCTGTCGCAGTTGCGGCCGGCCGTGCCGCTGTCGAGATGTACATCGAAGACAACCTCATCGACCACGCACGAGAGGTCGGCGACTACCTTGGAGAGCGTCTCGAAGAGCTTGCGGAAGACCACCCGAGCGTTGGCGAGGTTCGCGGTGTCGGACTGTTCCGAGGTATCGAACTCACGAAGGACTCCGAAAAGCGCGTCCCGTTCGGCGTCCGAAAGGACAAGATTTCGCCCGGCAAGACCGTCGTCGACGAGGTATCGGGCCACGCCTGGAGCGAAGGGCTGTACGTCGCCAATATGATCAACACCCTCATCATCGCACCTCCACTCGTCATCGAACCCGACGAAGTGGACGAAGCGGTTGCAATCCTCGACGAGGCACTTCGTATCTCGGACGACGCGATGGTGGCCTGACGCGGCGGCGTCACCACCGCTCACACCAGGGGTTAGGTATTTTTTACTCCAGAGCTAACGTATGCCATGTCAGGCAGTATCGAAGAGCGCTTGCTGTTCGACGAGACGAACCTCGCGTTGCTCGAACGCATCGAGTCTGACTTCGACGTCAGTCTCGAGACACTCTCGAACGAACTCGGCATCTCCAAATCGACGGTGCACTACCGACTGACGAAACTCCGTGAATCAGGAGTCATTCGGCGAACCGTCGCCGAACTCGACCCCGTCGCATTCGGACTCGACATGGTCATGATAACCGAGGTATCGGTCGCACACGAGAAGGGGTATGCCGACGAAATCGGCGAGCAACTCAAAGCGCTTCCTGGGGTCCAGCAAGTGTACTACACGATGGGTGATGCAGACTTCGTCGTCATCTCACGTCTCCAAAACCGCGACCAGATGAACAACCTCATCGACGAGGTCGTCAGCATCAAAGGCGTCGACGAGACGTCCTCACGGTTCGTTATGAAAGAACTGACCACCGACACGGGTGTCTTTTCGAACCTCTCTTCGGCGATGCGTGCGAAACTCCTCGAATACTGATGACTGGGGTGTCGTAGCGACCCGTCGCAGTCGGGGATTCGGTCGATTCCGTCGGCGAAGTTAAGAGGGTTGACTTGGACTCGTATCCATGGCAAGTCAAGACACGCCACAGCGACGCGTCCCCTCTCGGGGAGACGCCTCTCCGACGACACGGGTACGACGCCTCCGACAGCAGTGGGGTGAGTACCCGTGACCAAAACACTGCTCGACGAGATGCGCACCCAGGCCGAGCGTCTGGGGTTCAGCCTGCCGGACGAACTGCTCACCGAAATCGCCGAGTCGACTCAGTCCGACTCGGACAGTGACTTCGAGGCGACTGTGAGCAGTGGAACCGACCGTGGTCACGTCGCGGACGACGCTGAAAATGCCCTTCTTGCAGTCTACGACGAACCGCGTGTTCACACCGATTCTGGCATCCTCGCCGGCGTGACGGTCGCGGTCAAGGACAACATCGCTGTCGCCGACCTGGAGATGACGTGTGGCTCAGCGGCGTACGCTCTCGTTCCATCGTTCGACGCACCAGCGGTCAGCCGCCTATTAGACGAGGGGGCGACACTCGTCGGAAAGGCAAACATGGAACCGTTCGCGATGGGCCCGACCGGTGAGTTCAGTGACTTCGGTCACGTGACGAACCCGCTAGACCCCGACCGTGTTGCAGGCGGTTCTTCGAGTGGGAGTGCTGCTGCCGTTGCGGCTGGGACTGTCGACGTCGCTCTCGGAACTGACACTGGTGGGAGCATTCGAATCCCTGCTGCCTGTTGTGGCGTCGTCGGTGTCAAACCTAGCCACCGACTCGTTCCACGGTACGGCTTCGTCGACTTTGCTCCGTCCCTCGACACCATCGGTCCCATTAGCACTGACGTACAGACAGGCGCGAAGGCGCTTGCGACGATGGCGGGTCCCGACCCACGCGACCCGACCGCTGCGAATCGACCTATGGACCCCGATGCTGTCGACGAGACGCTCGACTCACCCGAGGGGTTGACTGTCGGTGTCCCAGACACACCGTTCGACCGGTCGGACGAGAGGGTCGCAGACGCGGTCCGCGAAGTCGTCGACCGACTCGAAGACCTCGGCATCACCGTCGAACCTGTCGAACTCGACCTTGGCGAGACAGAGTTTGCCTACCTCAGCATTGGGTCTGCAGAGTTCTCTTGGTTACTCGCTGGAAACGGCGTCGTCAGAGGACAGGGAACCGGCTACAGTGAAGAACTCCGAGACGCGTTCGAACGGGCCCGGAACGAAGGCCTCGGAGAACACGTGGCGAGACGAATTCTCCCGCCTGCGTTCCTCGATGCGACGACTGGTGGGGCGGTGTACGCGTCAGCGCGTCGCGAGGGAATCGCGTTTGGCGAGCGACTCGCAACCGTGTTCGAACAGGTTGACGCCATCGTCACGCCCACGCTCCGTTCGCTCCCCCCCGGACTGGGGGAGACGACGACCCGAGACGACTTCATCCCGCTCTTGGGTAACACTGCGCCGTTCAACATCGCTGGCACTCCAGCAGTTTCGGTTCCGGTGACGACGCTCGACGGCCATCCAGTAAGCGCGCAGGCAATCGCCCCGCAATTCGAAGATAGCCGTGCACTTCAGGTCGCCCGTTCACTGGAGCGCGTCGCTGACTGAGTCTTCGCCGTCATAGTGTGAACGCTTTTGTATTAGGCAAGTGTTGTCATGTACTATGGCAATAGATACCGTGATTAACGGTGGGACAGTTGTCACTGACTCGGCGATGTTCGAGGCGAGTGTGGCGATGAACGACGGAAAAATCGTCGCGGTGGGCGATGCCGACTCGATGCCGGAGGCCGACGAGGTTGTCGACGCGACCGGCCTGTTGGTCATGCCCGGTATCATCGACCCACACGTCCACATCGACGACCAGTTCTCGGTCGACTCCTACGAGACTGGAACGAGTGCTGCGGCACTTGGAGGGGTAACGACGTACATCGACTTCGCCTGGCAGGCATGGCTTGGTGACCTGAGTCCCTTCGATGCCGAGGGAACCCTTCTCGAAGGCGTCCGTCGAAAACAGAAGAAAGGCGAGACTGCGCTCATCGACTACAGTCTCCACGGTGCAATCACGCGAGAGGACCCCGAGGTACTCGACGAATTAGCGGACGTCGTCGACGCGGGTGTCACGTCGTTCAAGATGTTCACGGCGTACGAGATTGGGCTCGGAAATGGCTTCATGAATCGTGTTCTGGAGCGCATCGCAGAACTCGACGCAGTCGGTGTCTTCCACACGGAAGACGCCTCGATTTGTGACGAACTGACGGCCCTGTTCCAAGAGGAGGGGAAGGGTGACCCAACGTGGTACCCGCAGTCGCGCCCCGACTATGCAGAAGCGATGTCTGCTGAGGACGCCGTCCGGATGGCACAAGAAGCGGGTGCGAAGTACTACGGCATCCACACGAGCAACCGAAAGGCTGCCGACGTACTCGCCGACTTCCGTGGCGACGGGTCGATGGTCCGTGCCGAGACCTGTACGCACTACCTCGTGCTGGACGACTCGATCTACGGAGAACTCGGGAACCAAGCGATGATTGCACCGCCAATCCGCAAACCAGACGACAACGAAGCGATGTTCGAACACCTCCGCAACGGGTCGCTCGACGTCGTTTCGACCGACCACTGTGGCTACAAACTCGAGAGCAAGAACGTCGATAACTGGTGGGAGAGCACGTTCGGCGCGAACGGGTTACAAGCGAGCCTGCCAGTCGTTCACGACGAAGCGGTCAACCACCGTGGCTTTTCCTACCCATTCCTCGTCCGCGTCATGAGCACGAACCCAGCGAAAATCTTCGGCCTGCCGAACAAAGGAACACTCAACCCCGGGGCGGACGCCGACGTCGTGTTGTTCGACCCGAACGAGACGTACACCATCACTGCAGCGGACAACGCGTCTGAAGCCGACTTCTCCATCTACGAAGGCCGTGAGGTTACTGGCCGCGTCAAGCAAACCTTCGTGCGTGGCGAACTCATCGCGAAAGACGGTGAAATCGTTGGAACACCCGGCCACGGAAAGTTCGTCGAGCGCACGCTCCCCGACTGGGACTTCTGAACGCGCTGGCGACACCGATTTTTGTCAGTAATCGATACGTGTTACCGAGGAACAAACTTTTACTCTCTGAGAGACAGGTAGCGATAGATGAGTAGTCTTCACCAGAACGGTAGACCCGTAGCCGTTTCACCGGCGAGCGCTACCGAAGACGAACCAGTTCCACGGTTCCCTCACGCGAACTGTATCGCCGTTCGGGCGATGGCGAACGTTCTCGGTAGTTCTCTCGGCCCTCGCTCTCACGATAAACTCGTCGTCAATCAACTCGCGAGCCAGACAGAACCGGTGAACCGAGGAGATGCACCTGTCGACGACTTCACGGTGACAGGAGACGGTGCAACACTCCTCGAAAAACTCCCAGTCGAACACCCGATTGCGCCTATCGTCCGTCGCATCCTCGGGCCAGAACGGCCCGGTGACACGGACATCGAAGGGCAAGACATCCCCGATGGTGTCACTTCGGCCGTCGTACTGACGGGGGCGCTTCTCGACGAGGCAGAGAACCTCATCGACAAAGGGCTTCACCCCCACGATGTCAGAGAAGGCTACGCAGTCGCCGTCGAAACAGCGTTAGACGTTCTCTCCGCTCAGACACGCCTGCTCTCGTCGTTCGACGACCAACGAGACGTCGAGCGGGCAGTCGCACGCTCGGCGATGACGGGAAACGATATCGGCGACCTCGCTGAGACGTGGGCAGGGCTTGCAGTCGATGCGGTCGACGACATTGGCCGTCCCACAGAGAAATCCTTCGTCGTCCGGTGTCTCGGCGACGGTGAACTGACTTCGTCGAGACTCGTTCGTGGGGCAATCCTCGACAGGAACACTCGGGCGAACGACGAGATGCCCAGACGGGTCGAAGACGCGACAGTGCTCCTTCTCGACGGTCACACGACTGGTGGGCTTATCGACCCCAAGTGGGAGGAGGATGCTGTCTTCGACCTGCAGTCTCCTGAACAGTTGAAAGAAGTCCGCGAGCTCTACGCGTCTCGTCGCCGAGCGCTGGTCGACCACTACGTCTCGCTCGGCATCGACGTGGTCGTCACTCGCCTCGGGATAAACGGTGAGTACCAACGACTGCTGGTTGACGCCGGCATTCTCGGGATTCGTTCTGTCAGTCCGCTCGAGATGAAGCAAGTTGCACTCGCGACCGGTGCGAGCCTCGTTCAGAATCCGACTGACGTCGAAGCCAGTGACCTTGGCCACGCCGGTGTCGTTTCTATCGAACGAACGTCTCCTCGGCGGGGTCGCCGGAAGAACCGCTACATGACCGTGTTCGACGAGTGTGACGGGGCGAACTCTGTTACGATGGCCGTCCACGGCGTCTCGGGACAACTCGCAGACCAGGCAGCGACAGAAGTTCGGAAGGCAGCGGCCGCGGTGGCAGCGAGTAGAGGACTCGGGTCCGCACGACCGGGTGTGGTGCCGGGGGCGGGGGCAATCGAACTCCAGATGGCCGAAGCAGTCCGTGACCGTGCGACCCAACTCGACTCACGTGCCCAACTCGCCGTCTTCGCATTTGCGGACGCCTTACAGGAGGTCGTCGCCGCGCTCGTTCGGAATGCTGGCTTCGACGCGCTCACCGTCCTCGCTGACCTGCGTGCTGCACAGGTCGGCGGCGAGATGGATGCTGGGTTCGTCCTTCCAGCAGGTGAGGTTTCCAGTGCGACGGACGCTGGTGTCTTCGACCCAGTGGCGTACAAACACCGAATGCTCGTCAGTGCAAGCGAAGTGGCGAACCTCATCCTCCGTGTCGACGATGCCATCGACGCCACATTCACCAAAGAACCCCTCGGGCCGGACGACGTGATTTACGACGACCGAGCTGAGAAACATCTGGATTACCTCGAAGAGAATCCCGGCACACGCTGGGACAAATAGGTTCGTTGTCTGTCCGTTCTGCTCGAACTATCCCTCCGCAGTACGGCATATTCTCTCCAAATCTGACAACTCAGAAAACACTTAAGCAGTCACAGTGGGAGTAGTATTTGTACTATGGCACAGGCTACCGTATGTCTATCGTACGATTTCGACGCAGTATCGACGTGGTTGTGGTCCTATGGTTCGTGGGACATGCCAACGAGACACTCTCGTGGTGTGTACGGCGCAGAAGTCGGCGCCCCGCGCCTCCTCGATTTACACGACAAGTACGACGTCCCCGCGACCTGGTTCGTTCCCGGGCACACGATCGACAGCTTCCCGGAGATTTCTGCTGAGGTGTGGGACCGTGGCTACGACATCCAACACCACGGGTGGAGTCACACGGGTCCTGCGACGTTCGAGAGTGAAGAAGACGAGCGAGCAGACGTCGAACGCGCTGTCGACTGTATCGTCGACCTAACTGGTCGAAAGCCGACCGGCTACCGCTCCCCGGCCTGGGACTTTTCGGAGCACACACTGGATATCCTCCAGGACATCGGTATCCAGTGGGACTCCAGTAAGATGGCATCCGACTTCACGCCGCATTGGGCGTACGGCGGGTGGAGTGCCCCAGAAGACGGACCATACGACCGCGGTGAACCAACTGATATCGTCGAACTCCCCGTCTCCTGGCAGCGCGACGACTGGCCACCGTTTACGTTCACCTGGGCGCGCCCGCACCGCATGGGCTACGTCAGTGAAGACTCGATCTTCCAGCGGTGGTACGACCAGTTCGACTGGATGTACGAAAACGTCGACAACGGCGTGTTCATCCTGACGATGCACCCACAAGTCATCGGACAGGCCCACCGCATCATGCGACTCGAAAAGTTGATTCAGCACATGATGACGAAACCCGACGTCGAGTTCAAGTTGATGGACGATGTCGCCAACGAGTTCCGCGACAGCAACTGAGCACGGACACGACGACGAGAACCGCCGACCGAGCATTCAATTCTTTGCAGTCTCCCCGTTCAGAGCGGTGCGAGTACGTCTCGAACGCTCTCCTCGTCACGAAGTGACAACAACCGTTCGAACGTCGTCTCCGCCACCGACGTCGAGACAGAACGGGTCGCACAGTCGACGAACTTCGCTCTGAGTTCTGCTTCCGAGAGCGGCGTCTCCGGCGTTCCCGGTGGAATCGACTGTGTCTCTTCGACCGTCGTTCCGTCAGTCGTGGTGAGACGAACGTTCGTTCGATTCGATTTGTAGGGGAGCGATTCGTCCACCTCGAACGACACCAGCGCACGAACGCGTTGGACTGCCGCGTCGTCGAGGGCGTCGTCGGTGAACGCGTCGAGGTCGACCCTGTCACGAGTGGCGGCACACGCGACGGCGTACTCCATCGAGAACTTCCCTTCGAGCCCACTCTTCGGTTCTGGATAGACGAGCGCGTCGCCCGCGCCTCGTGACGTGACCACCTCGATTCGGTCGATGTCCTCGTGAGAGATACTGTGTGCTTCGACGAGCGTTTCGACGGCAGCGATGGAGGTATGCGTGAAATAACAGCACGGATACGCCTTGATGCTGATGCCCGTCTCGACGAGTCGCCACGGGTCGCCCGGTGGGTCTGCACGCCGTTCTGCTCCGTCCGCGTAGAGGTCCCAAAACCCACGAGGGCCGCTAATGGCAGTCTCTTCGGCAGTGAACCCCTCTGCGGCGAGGAGCGCCGCTGTGATGCCTGACCGACCGGCGAGTCCAGCGTGGAGTGGTTTCGTCATCGTCCCGAAGTTCCGCTTTAGCCCAGACGGCATCGATGCGGCGATGCCGAGTGCGACTTGGGTCTCACCGACGTCCAGGTCGAGCAGCGTCGCGGCTGCCGCTGTCGCACCAAACGTCCCGAACGTCGCTGTCGGGTGCCACCCGCGTTCGTAGTGGGTCGGACTGACCGGTTCGGCGACGTAACACTCGGTCTCGAACCCAGCGGCGAAGGCAGTGATGACGTCCTCCCCAGAGGAGTCGAGATGCTCAGCCAATGCGAGAATTGGGGCGACGAGTGGGACACTCGGGTGTCCGTCCATGGCCCACGAGAGGTCGTCGAAGTCGAGTGCGTGACCAGCGGTGCCGTTTGCGAGTGTGGCATCGGTGAGTGATGCCGTCTCACCCGTCCCGAGCACAGACACTCCGTCAGCAGTCGGGGTGAGTGACGTGGCAACGCTGGCGGCGCGGACTCCTGCGTCGGCACGAACCCCAGCCAATGTGACGCCCACTGTGTCGACGAATGCCCGTTCGATTGTCTCGACAGCGTCGGGTGGAACGTCGTCGAACGTCAGGTCTGCAACGAACGCGGCGAGCGTTCGCTCTGGTTGCTCTGCGTGTACTCTCGGCGGAGATGACATACGAACTCAGTTCGGAGTGAGTCGATAAAACGTTGTGTGCTTCTGTGGCACGGTGCCCGGCGCGAGGCCGGGCGTCGCTGGTTGTATCGCGATTCGTTGGGACGCGTCGTTGGTACTGCGAGTTCGACGCAACAGTAGGTGTGCTAGCAGTTAACAAAAAGATTGTGTCAAATATTCACATGGTGGGGCTACCGGTCGAAGCGAGCGATGAGTACCGACGGAATCGACGGTTCAGGCAGACCGGAGCTCTGCGGTTGCTCCCACGTCGAGTTCACCGTCTTCGATGACGACACCGTAGTTTTCTCGGGCTTCTTCGACAGAGACGAGTCCATCGAGGTAGTCTTCGTAGACCTGTTCAGAGGGTCGTTCGTGTGGGTCACCGTAGCCACCGCCACTCGCCGTTTTGATGAGAACTCTGTCGCCTGCTTCGAATTTGTACCCGGACTCTTTCGAGTTGAGGTCGATGACTTCTCCGTTTGCTTTGATGTGCTTGAGGTCACCGTGTGTCCCCTCGCCACCGCCGAACAGACCGTGTGGACGGTAGGTGTTTCCGTCTCCTTCCATCGTCATCACCGCGTTCGTCAGGAAGGTCGACTCACGGACGATACCGTGTCCTCCACGGTGTCTGCCGGCGCCGTGGCCGTCCTCTCGGAGACTGTAGTGCTCGACACGCATCGGATGTGAGAGTTCGATGTCTTCGACTGGCCGGTTCTTCGTGTTGTGGACGAGTGCATCGACGGCGTCGAGTCCGTCGGCGGCCGGTCGTCCGCCGTACGACCCTTCGTTCACTTCGAGGTACACCCAGTACTCGCCTTCGTCGTTCGTTCCACCGTAACTGACGAAGTACACCTGTCCGCACGTGCCGGCGCACACTTTGTCGGGAATCGCTTCGGCGAGCGCCTGGATGATGAGGTCACTCATCTTGTCCACTTGGTTGATGCGAGCGAACGCCGACGTTGGTGGCGTCGGGTTGAACATACAGCCCGGTCTCGCTTTCGGGTGTACCGGTTCGAACGTCCCGGAGTTCTGTGGGAGATACTCGTCGCGGACGAACGTATCCATCAGTATCGACCGAATCGTGAAGTAGATACAGACGTCTGTCGACCCGTGGAACGGGATGTTGTATCCGGTTGGCGTCTGGTCGGCCGACTTGCTCATGTCGACGGTGATGTCGCTCCCATCGACGGTCACCTCGACTGCGATTTTCAGACGCTTCCCACGGTTGCGGCCGTCGTCGTCGAGGTAGTCTTCTGCGTAGTACGTTCCGTCGGGAATCTTCCGAATCTCGTTGCGGAGGAGCGCCTCGGCGTAGTCCATGAGCGCCTCGCCCGCCTGCTGAATCTCTTCGAGACCGTACTTCTCGACGAGTGCGAGATATCGGTCTTTTCCGACGTTACACGAGGAAATCTGGGCTTGGAGGTCGCCGATGACCTCACGTGGCGTTCGAACGTTGTCTTGGATGAAGTTCCATATCTCGTCTACCCGCTCGCCCTCGTCGTACACTTTGGTCGCACGGAAGAGGCTTCCCTCTGCGTACATGTCTTCGAGGTCGATGGCAAGTCCGGGTGTCGCAGACCCGATGTCGAGGTGGTGCGCAGTGTTGGCCGCCCACGCGATGTGTTCTCCGTTGTAGAAGATGGGCACCGCAACCGCGATGTCGGGTGAGTGACTCGCTCCGTAGTGTGGGTGGTTGTGGATGAATACGTCACCCTCTTTGATTGCGTCTTCTCGTTCGATGCCGCGCTCTTCGAACGTTTTGTACATCCCGTCGAGATACCCGATGAGTGACCCGACGTGCATCGGTGTGGAGTCACTCTCACAGAGTTCGCGGCAGTCGGTCGTGAAGATGCCTGCACCCATGTCTTCGCTCTCTCGGATAATCGAGGAGTACGACGACCGGATGAGTTTGTAGGCCATCTCCTGGGCGATGGTGTCGAGTTCTCCGCCGATGACTTGCATCGTCACCGGGTCGATATCTCGCTCGCGGAGGATGTCCGCTGCGCTCGGTTCGTACGTGCTGTCGTCGCTATCGTGGCTTTCAGTACTCATATCAGTCTCCCTTCTGCAGTTCGATGGACCCGTTGGCCAGCACAGTTGCCGTCCAACCGGGATGTACGACCACCGTGCTGTCGAACTCGTCGACGATGGCCGGGCCGGAGATTACGTTTCCAACCTTCAGTTGTTCGCGGTCAAATCTCGAGACAGTCATCTCTGCCGGTGCGTCGGACGTACCGAAGTACACGGTCGCCTCGGTCGTCTGGGCCGCCGAGGGGTCTTCGTCACCCTCGTCGAGCGTCGCCGGGACGTAGGATTGGATGTCGCCGACGGCCGTCACACGCAGGTTGAGAAGTTCGACCGGGTCCTTCTCGAAGTAGTGGCCGTACTCTGTCTCGTGTTTCTCCTCGAATCGTTCGCGGACTCGCGCGTGCCAGTCGCCATCGGTGCCGTCGAAGTCGACGTTCAACTCGTAGCCCTGTCCCTCGTACAGACAATCGACAGACTGACGGAACGTCCACTGCGATTCGTCGATTTCGTCTCGCTCGAGTTGGGCACGACCACGAGCGACCAGTTCGTCGAATGCCTCGTCGATGTAGTTCCCGTCGACTTCGTCGAGTGGGCTACTCACCGTCTGTTGGTAGTCGTACTTGACGTTCCCCGTCAGAAGTCCTCGTGCTGAGGCGATACCGGGAGATGGTGGGATGAGCACGGTACCGACTTCGAGTTCGTCGGCGATGCTTGCGGCGTGCATCGGACCGGCACCTCCGAACGCGACAATCGTGTACTCACGTGGGTCGTACCCGCGTTGGACAGTCTGTTCGCGGATGGCGCGATACATGTTCGTGTTCGCCACTTCGAGTGTGGCGAGGGCGGCCCGTTCGGGTGTCTCGAATCGGGCTTGCTCGGCGCGGTCGCAGAGTTGTGTCTGAAGCGCGTCTCGCGAGAGGCTTGGGTCGAGGTCAAGGTTTCCACCGAGGAACGTCTGGGGGTCGATTCGACCCAGAACGACTTGTGCGTCGGTCGTCGTCGGTTGGTCGTTCCCTCGTGCGTAACAGGCTGGCCCGGGGTTTGCGCCGGCACTCTTCGGACCGACGTTGAATCCCATTGCACCGTCGAACCAGGCGATAGACCCGCCACCCGCACCAATCGTCGCGATGTCGAGCATCGGCGAAATCGTTGGGTAGCCACCGACAGTACTGTCACGGGGGTCGCGTTCGAGGACACGGCCGGGGATAACTGAGATGTCGGCGCTCGTTCCGCCCATGTCCAACATAATGAGGTTCGGTTGACCGACGTTGTTCCCTTCGAACTCAGCAGAGAGAACGCCTGCAGCAGGCCCAGAGACGAGCGTCGTCACCGGCTTCTCAGCGACGTTTTGTACACTCGCCATCCCCCCGTTCGACTGCATAATGAGAACCTCGGCGTCGAACCCTTCCTCTGCGAGGCGTTCTTGGAGACGGTTGAGGTACGTAGACATCACGGGCTCGAGGCGTGCGTTGATCGCCGTCGTCGTAAACCGCTCGAATTCTCGGAACTGGGCCACGACGTCGCTCGACGTCGAGACGTGAATGTCCGGATAGTGTTCGAGAATCAGCTCTTTCGTTCGGTTTTCGTGGTCACGGTTGAGGTACGAGTGAAGATAACAGACTGCGATAGATTCGATGCCGTCGTTTACGAGTTCTTCTGTCGCCTGCAGGACTTCGTCCTCGTCGAGTGGGGTGATAACCTCCCCGGGTGGATGGATTCGTTCTGTTACTTCCTTCCGGTGTCGTCGTTTGACGATTGGATTCTCTTGCCACGGGATGGTCTGCTGGAGAGAGAAACTGTGTGGCTTGCGGTGTCGTCCAATGTGGAGGACGTCGCGGAATCCTTTCGTCGTCAATAGACCTGTCTTTGCACCTTCGTTCTCGATGAGTGCGTTCGTTGCCACGGTTGTCCCGTGGAGAATTTGGTCCACTTCCGACGGCTCGATATCTGCAATTTTACATACTTCAGTGATGCCAGTGACGGTCGAGACGGACGGGTCGTCGGTCGAGGGTGTCTTGAAAATATATTCGTCGTCCCCTGCGACGAGGATGACGTCTGTATTCGTACCACCAACGTCAACACCGACACGGATTCCATTACCACTATTGCTATTGCTATGCATACCCATGGAATCATTCCCTTTCTACGATTTATCTGTTTCTATCAAAATAGGCACACACAGTCGTCTATTTCCCAACCAATCGGTGACTCACACACGCGAAAGAACCAACTATGTCGGTATCCTCTCATGAATCAATGACCGACATCGAACGGCGTGACGGGACGCTTTCTGACGACGGAGACGAGTTGTCGACCCTTGCCGACCAAGCGGAGGGTGCGTCGGTCACGCCGGAGGGGCTCGCAGCGGTGACTGGTACGGGTTCGACTACGCTCAGAGATATTCTCGACACGGACGAACTCCCACAGTATCTTCTCGAAGGGACGATGCTCGACATCGTAACTGGAGACGAACCGGCGCGAAAGATGGCGGGTCGAGACGGGTCGACGTACACGCTCTTCACAGACCGTGCCGTCCACTTCGTCGTTCAGTATCCTGACCGACTCGACACACGAACCACACCGTACGAAACCATCCGTGCGGTGACCATCCAGACGGTCGGCCAGAACATTCGGCTTCAGGTCGAGACAGCAGGCGTCAGTTACGTCGCGTACCCGTCGGCGACGTCGGTCGAAGAATGCAAAGCTGCTGTCGAGTTTGCAGAAAAGCAGGTGGAGGAATCGGCAGCCAGTGGTGACCGCGTCGGGAAGTCTGGTGAGGTGCTCGACGCCCTCGAACGACTCGCTGCTCTGCGTGACCGTGGTGCTCTCACCGACGAAGAGTTCGAGTCGAAGAAGGCCGACCTCCTCGACCGACTCTAACCACCGCTTCGACCAACTCTGACCACCACGGTCGTTCTGCGGTCCTCTTTATTACTACCCCCTGTGTCAGTTGGTGTGGCGAATCACATGTCCGAGACCCACGTGGCCGAACTCACGAACGAAGCGGAGTGGATGGATGCGTATCCCGTCCTCTCTGAACTACGCCCTGTCGACGAGGAGACGTACCTCCAGTATCTTCGGACGATGGCAGGAGAGGGCTACCGTCTGTTCGCTCTCTTCGAGGATGACGAAATCCTCGCTGTCGCTGGCGTCCGAATGTCGACTACCCTCTATCACGGAAAACACGCGTGGGTGTACGACCTCGTCACTCGCGAGGACCGACGTTCGGAGGGACATGGTCGACGGCTCCTCACGTTCGTCGAAGACTGGGCAAGGGACCACGACTGTGCTGTCCTCGAACTCGCCTCGGGTCTCTGGAGAGACGATGCACACCGGTTCTACGAGGAACATACAGGGTACGACCGCTACTGCTACACGTTCAAGAAAGACCTGATGTAGGTCATACGAGAGGCTGTACCACTCTGCACACCCTGTGTTTGCCATCATTTTTCGGGCACACACTTATGATACCGTTCGTCGAAGAATTTGAGCAAGCACATGATTGAACACATTCTCATTGCAATCGGTGAGAAACGGATGCACGTCGAGGAAGTAACCGAACACGCCGTGGAAATTGCATCTGCTGTTGGCGCTGACATCACCTTGTTACGTGTGTACCCGAAAGGTGAGTTCGAAAAACGACTGGAAGAGTTCAGTTACGACTCCGCAGACCCCACTGACATCGCGAAACGAAACTCGCAGGTCAGAGACGCAGCGCATATCGTTCGGGACGCCGGTCTCGAGTTGACGATCGCTGGTGTCGTTGGAAACCCCGGAACTGAGGTGGTCTCGTACGTGGAGGAACACGATATCGACCACGTCTTCATCGGCGGGCGAAGGCGGTCACCGACCGGAAAAGCGCTCATGGGAAGTACCAGTCAGGAGATTCTCCTTGGCCTGTCGGTTCCGTGTACGGTGCTAAAGTTGGGGTGACTGAATCCAAACATAACTGTTCTTAGAACCAACTAAACTGCCGAAAATGGGCGGAAGGGTTGGTGTAGTACCGGAATTCCCTTTTGGAGCACTGCTGCAATCGCCCCAAAAGTATTAAATTCGCTGTTATCGATTCGACTACCATGGGTGCCGTAAACATGAGTGAGAATGCCATATCTATCGTCTCACTCGAAAAGTCATTTTCCAACGAACAAGTTCTCAAAGGGGTAGATTTCTCGATCGAACCCTCGGAACTCTGTGTCATTGTCGGACCGAGTGGGAGTGGAAAGTCGACCCTCCTCAAGTGTATCGCTGGTCTCGTCTCCTTCGACAGAGGGGAGGTACTGATTGATGGGGCGAGCGTCGGTAGTATCCCAGTCGAAAAGCGAGACCTCGGCTACGTATTTCAGGACTTCGAGGAACGTCTGTTCCCGCATATGACCGTCGGTGAGAACGTCGCGTTTGGCCTTCGCCAGTCTGAAGAAAACTTCAGCGACGACGCAATCCAGCAGAAGATCGACGAATCGCTGGAGTTGCTCGCCATCACGGAGACGAAAGACACTCTCCCTTCGGAACTCAGTGGTGGGCAGCAACAACGGGTCGAACTCGCACGAAACCTCGTCCGTGGGTGTGACATCATGCTCCTCGACGACCCACTAGCTGACCTCGACTACAAACTTCAAAAGCGGATGGAGCTCGAGATTCGACGAATCCACGAGACGCTCGGAAGCACGTTCGTTTACGTCACCCACAATCAAGACCAAGCGCTCAAACTCGCCGACAAACTCGTGGTCATCAATCAGGGAATGATCGAGCAGATTGGGACACCAGACGAGGTGTATCAGAACCCTGCGACAGCGTTCGTCGGTCGATTCATCGGTGACTCAGACCCGCTTTTAGGCGAGGTCGTCGGTACCGACGGTGCGAACGTTCGTGTCGACACGCCAGTCGGCGAAATCGTCGCAAAGCCACGCGGCGATACTCCGGACGTGGGGACGGAAGTTATGATACTCGTCAGACCTGAGGACATAACCATCGGTCAGGGGACTGCTGAACTGGACAACGACCTGCCGGCGACAGTCCAAGGGCGGACCTACACCGGGGAGCGGACCGAATTCACAGTGAGACTCGACGGTGACGCCGAGGACTTCCAGGTCGTCGTCAGTGGGAACGTTCCGCTCGAAGCGTTCGGGAACCGGACGAGAATTGGCTGGAACGCAGACGAGGGCGTCGCCTACGATACCCTCAGTGTGGTCGAGACTGTGACTGTCGACGACCTCATGGAGGTGTAATCATGTCTAACGCAAACCTCGACGACAAGACTGAACCGAAACAGCAAGCCACCATCGACGACCGAGAGAACGTGCTCAAGGTCGAGGGACTCACCAAAATCTACCCCGATGGCACCCTCGCAGTCGACGATATCGACTTCCAGATAAAAGCCGGCGACTTCTGTGTCATCATCGGTCCATCCGGTTGTGGTAAGTCGACGACGCTGCACTCACTCGTCGGAAAGATTCCCCCAACAGAAGGGAAAGTCATCCTCGACGGAAAAGACATCACGCACGCGCCAACCTACGAGCGTGATATCGGTCTCGTGTTCCAGGACTTCCAGCTGTTCCCCCACCTGACGGTCGAAGAGAACATCATCTACGGGCTCAAGCGGATGGACCTTCCAAAGGACGTTATCGACGAACGTCTCGAGAACGTCCTCGAGATGATGCAGCTCCACGAACTCCGGGCGCGACCGCCGAAAGAACTGTCTTCTGGGCAGAAACAGCGGGTCGCACTGGCACGGAGTCTCGTGTTAGAGCCGAAACTCCTGTTGCTGGACGAACCGCTCGGGGACATGGACTACAAACTCCAAAAGCGAATGGAGCGCGAACTCCTTCGCATCCACCGCGAACTCGACACGACGTTCGTCTACGTGACGCACGACCAGACGCAAGCGATGCGCCTCGCAGACCAGGTCATCGTGATGAACGGTGGAAAAATCGAACACAGCGCACCTGTCGAAGAGGTCTACAACGAACCGAACACTGCCTTCGTTGCGGCGTTCGTCGGCGATTCGAACATGTTCGACGGTGAAATCGTCGGTCTCTCCGAGGACGAATCGGTCGCGACAGTGCAGACCTCGTTCGGCGAGTTCACCGTTTCGACCGCAAATCTTCACTCGCCACCCGCCGACATCGTCGGCAAGCGAATGCCCTTTGCGGTGCGTCCGCAGTTCGTCAAACTCGGTGGAGACACCGATAACACGCTCGAATGTCGCGTCGAAGACGTCATCTACCAGTCCGGCAGTGGGACGCAGGTCATCCTGTTCGCCGAGACGGACGAGGGTGAAGAAGAGATTCAACTGAAGTCAGAAGACTATCTCGAAGTCGACGAAGACCGCGTCACGGTTGGATGGGACACCGAGAACACTATCATTCTCGAACGGACGAGTGTCGTCGATGGCATCGACCTCGACACCGATATCCTCGGGAAGTAACTGCGCGGACCAGTTCGCTCACCGTTTCGTCGACCGTTTTTGCTTCTGAACCTCATGCCTGTTAGTGACACCCGTGGTAAACTGAGACAAAGATTTATCTATCATTTCGGACACAGTCTAGTATGACAATCCGGTTAGATAGAGAGCGGTTCGTGGCGACGATGAAAGAGCAGGCCGAAATCGGTGCCACCGACGGTGGCGGCCTTCACCGCCTCACCCTGTCTGACGACGACAAGGAGATTCGTGATTGGTTCGCAGTGCAGATGGAAGAGGAGGGCCTCGACATCCGAATCGACGAATTCGGCAACATGTTCGGTCGACGCGAGGGAACCGACCCCGATGCCAAGCCAGTTCTCGTCGGGTCACACCTCGACTCACAGCCATATGGGGGGATATACGACGGTGCTCTGGGTGTCATCGGTGCGCTCGAACTCATCAGGACTCTCAACGACGAAGACGTCGAGACGACCCACCCCGTCGAAATCGTCAACTGGACCAACGAAGAGGGGTCTCGATTCCAACCGGCGATGCAGGGAAGCGGTGTCTGGGCAGGAGCCCACTCGCTGGAAGAAGAGTACGCGAAGACGGACGCTGACGGAAAGGTGTTCGAAGAGGAACTGGACCGAATTGGGTACAGAGGCGACGTCCCAGCAGAGCCACAAGAAGCGTACGAAGCGTACCTCGAACTACACGTCGAACAGGGGCCGTACCTCGAAGAGAACGGAAAAGAGGTCGGCGTCGTCACCGGAATCGTCGGCTTCACGTGGGGTGCAGTAACCTTCTACGGGGAGGCCGACCACTCAGGCCCGACGCCGATGCATTACCGGAAGGACGCACTCGTCGCGGCTGCGGATGTCATCACCCAGATTCGACGGATTCCGAGCACGCTCGGTGAGCGGACCGTCGGGACGACTGGCTACGTCGACGTGAAGCCGAACTCCATCAACATCATCCCCGACGAGGTGACGTTCACGTGGGGATTCCGCGACCCAAGCGACGACGTCATCGAAGAGGCGTATCAGCGCGTCCTTCAGGAGGCGGAATGGGCGGCAGAACGCGAAGGAATCGACTGGGAGTGGGAAGAGCGGATGCGTGCGCCTGCAGTCGAATTTGCTGACCAGTGTGTCGATGCGGTCCAATCGGCAGCAGATGCCCTCGAGTTAGACAGCATGCGTATCTTCAGCGGTGCAGGTCACGACGCCACGCACATGCACAGTGTCTGTGATACGGGGATGGTGTTCGCCCCGAGTGAGAACGGGAAGAGCCACAACGAATCCGAATATACGAGTTGGGACGACTGCTACGCGGCGGCGTCGACACTTGCGAACGCTGCGGTGACTCTCGCAGGCGGTGATGCGCAATGAGCGACCCCGAATTCGACCGACTCGGTATCTGGAACTGGGAACGGCCAGACATTCGCGACGAGATTCGATACGCACAGTACGCCGAAGAGAAAGGATTCGACACGGTCTGGCAGGGTGAGTCACGTCTCGTTCGAGACGCGATGACCGTCATGGGAGCCTACTCACAGGTGACGGACCGAATCAAGTTCGCCCCCGGCGTGACCAACTGCTACACACGTAACGTCGCGCTGATGGCGCAGACGTTCTCGACCCTGCACGAACTCTCCGATGGCCGGGCGATGCTCGGTATCGGCGCGTGGTGGGACCCGTTGGCGTCGAAAGTCGGCATCGACCGACAGAACCCACTTCGGTACATGTGGGAGTACTGTACGGTCCTTCGTCGCTTGCTCGACCTCGAAAACGTCACGTACGACGGGCAGTTCATCTCGGTCGACGATATCGAATTAGACCTCGTGCGGTCGGACGCGGGACCACGACAGGTTCCAATCTACATCGGCGCGACGGGGCTGACGATGAACAAGATGTCTGGCGAACTCGTCGGAAAAGGAGTCATCGACGGCGTCTACATGAACTACCTGATTCCGCCATCACACAACGAACAGGCGATGAAAGCGCTGACGAAGGGTGTCGAAAAACAGGGTGGACACATCGACGACGTGGACCGTCCACAGTTAATCGCCGTCTCGATGGACGAAGACCGAGACGTCGCCATCGACAACGCTCGTGGGCTGGTTACACAGTACATCGGCCAACAACCACACATCCGTGAGAACTGTGGCATCGACCCCGAAATCGGCGAACAGGTCGAACAAGAACTCGGTGGCTGGCCTGCCTCGGCCGAAGATATCGAACGGGCGAGTCGTCTCGTTTCGGACGAAGTCGTCACGAACATCGTGGCAGCGGGCACTCCTGAAGACTGTGTGCAGAAAGTCAGTGATTACTGTGACGCTGGCTGTACGGAACCGTCTCTGTACTCTCTCGGCCCGAACGTCGAGGAAGTCATCGACACGTTCGCAGCGTACAAGACTGCTAAATAACGACCCCTCAGCGGGGTTCCCCTGTCACTGTTCAGTGAGGTACGAGACGACTTCGTCGACGGGACGAACGTCTGCGTACTTCGCGTTCATGTCGAACAAATTCGACTCGTGTGGCTCGATCGCTCGGTCACCGACCGCTTCTTCGGGAACGATTGTCCGGTAGCCGTTCGCACAGGCATCGACGACAGATGCGCGGATGCACCCACTTGTCGTACAGCCCGTGACGACGAGTGTATCGACTCCCCACGCGACGAGCATCGACGAGAGTTCTGTACCGTGGAAGCCGCTTGCTTGCCGCTTGTCGAGGATGTGGTCGGTGTCGGCGACGTCGAGTCTGTCGTCGATTTCGACCCACTTGGTTCCGGCTGCAAGTGTATCGAGTCGGGGAATCTTCTTCATCCAGATGCCGTAATCGGCACCAGTCTCGTGGCTGGTGATAATGCGTGTGAACACCACCGGCACGTCGTTGTCGTGGGCGGCTTCGAGCAATCGGTTGGTTCGCTCGATAACCGCAGTCAAGTCACCACCAAGTGGATTTTCGGGGTCAGTGAACCCCTTCTGCAAATCGACGACTAGCAGTGCTGGATGTGCCCCGTATCCGACTCGGGTGTCCATACTCGCCCGTTCGTACGTCGCACGCTTGTCCGAAGACATACCAGTAGAGTTCAACGAATGGCGATATAACTCTTTCAACGGTGCGAACGATGCGTGAGGGGCCGAAAGAGGGAGTGAACACTTTTGCGAAATGGGTGTGTCTCTCACGCATGGAGTCACTCGACGGAAAAACAGCGGTAGTGACGGGAGCAAGCAGTGGAATTGGACGCGGTATCGCGAAGGGGTTAGCCGAAGCGGGGGCGACAGTCGCGGTCAACCACCCGCCGAATTCGACAGAGGCTGAAAAAGCCGCTACTGTCGTCGACGAAATCCGTGCGGCGGGAGGTGACGCATTCGCTCTCGAAGGAGACGTGAGCGATGAAGCGAGTGTCAGAGCGATGGTCGAGACGTTCGAGTCGGCACACGGTCCGGCCGACGTACTCGTCAACAATGCAGGCATCGTCACACAATCACCTCTCGCCGAGATGCCGGTCGAGATGTGGGACGAAGTGATGGCCGTGGACCTACGTGGGGTGTTTCTCGTGACGCGATTTTTCCTCCCTGGGATGCTCGACGCCGGGCGAGGAAGCATCGTCAACGTCGCATCGCAACTGGGTATCAAGGGTGCGACGGAACTGGTCCACTACTCGGCAGCGAAAGGAGGGGTCATTACGTTCACTCGAGCGCTGGCCCGTGAGATATCACCGACAGTACGGGTGAACGCCATCGCGCCCGGCCCCATCGAGACGGACTTGCTCGGTGACCTCTCTGAGGAGTGGCGTGCTGCGAAAGAGGCCGAACTCCCGATGGGGCGTCTTGGTCGTGTCGAAGACGTCGTTCCGACGGCAGTCTTCCTCGCGAGCGACGACAGTGCGTACTACACTGGGCAGACACTGAGCCCCGACGGTGGTGATGCAATGCACTAAGTATTGTCACGAATCGAGGCTGCTGGAACTGAGGATTTATAGTGGTGGACGGTCTTCTCCGTGTTAGATGTCAACAAAAGCCGCGCGGACGAGCGAGGCAACCCAGGGGTCTGGCCTCGCTTCGTTCGTCGAACGAATCAACATAAAGCACGTCCTCATCGCGTACTTTGCTCTTGCAGCGCTGTACATCTACCTCCCGATTATCTCCATCATCGCGTTCTCGTTCAACTCTGGGGGGCTCACGTTCCCGTTCGTCGAGTTCACCACCAGATGGTACTCTGAACTCTTAGCGACGGACGCGATGGTCGAGGCGGTTGGACGGTCACTGCAACTCGCAGTCGTGGTGATGATCATTACGACGATTCTGGGAACGGCAGCGGCGCTCGCGTACCGCTATGACTTCTGGGGACAGCGTGGGCTGTTGTTCCTGCTCATCATCGGTATCATTACGCCGGGAATCACCTACGGTGTCGGTGCGACCCTGTTCTTGAACGAGCTGCTCGGGCTCAGCAAAAGTCTCTGGTTGGCCGTCCCCGTGCACGTGGTGTGGACGCTTCCGTTCGCGGTTATCGTCTTGCTCGCGGGGTTCCCACCGAACCTCGCAGAGAACGAGGAGGCCGCACGCGTGATGGGTGCCGACAACATCACGGTGCTCCGGCAGATTATCCTTCCACAAATCGCACCGACAGTGCTCGGCGCCGCCGTGTTCGCGTTCACGCTCTCGTACAACGAAGCGACGCGTAGTCTCCTCTTGCTGGGGAACGAGAACACGATGCCGCTGGAGGTCTTCTCTATCGCATCGGCGACTCGGGCAACCCCCGACCTGTTCGCACTGGGAAGCATCACGACGATTGCCTCGACGCTTCTCATCGCCATCGCTGGCATTCTCGTCTTCCGTGGACGGAACAGCTAATCTCCCAAGCTAAAAGTCGATTTTTCACTCCATCGCCGTCACTCGGTGATGGTTATTTTCTGCACTCCGTCGCGTAAGGTCCGCACTTCGAGCGCTGCGAGCTCTTCGCGGGTGGCATCGAGCATTCCCACGTGATTTCCGGCGAGTTCACCGGCCGGACTCTTGAAACACGTGGGCCCACATGCGATGAGTATCTCCTGTTCGTTCCGATACCCGGGGTACAGGAGTACGTCACCGCGAGATGGATAGACTGTGTGGTTCTCTCGAGGAACATCGCCGAGGTCTTCGTCGTCGATGTTCACCCAGACCGCGTACCCGCTCCAGCGGACGTGCATTAGCTCCGACTCGAGTGGAAGGAGAGAGCGAAGTACCCGGACAGACTCGGGGGCTTCGTCTTCGAGCAACGTCATGGTGTAGGACTCGTCGCCGATGGTGAGTGTGAGCGTCATGGTGGTTACCGGGCCGTCCACCCGCCGTCGACACTCAGAATGTGACCGGTGACGAAGTTGCTCTCGTCGCTCGCGAGGAAGAGTGCGGCATCGGCGATGTCTTCGGGTTGACCGAAACGTGGCCACGGGGTCGACGCTTGCCAGTCCGCCAGTAGCTCGGGGTCGTTCTCACGCCACTCTGCGTTCTGGGCGGTCTCGATGATACCGGGGGCCAGTGCGTTCACGTTGATCTCTTCTGCAGCGTAGTCGAGTGCCATCTGCCGTGTGAGGTTGGATACTGCACCCTTCGACGCACAGTATGCCCCGCTGTTTCCAGCTCCGACGAGGCCCAGAATCGACGAGAGATTGATAATTTTCCCGTTGTCGCTCTCCCGGAGGTGTGGGAGTGCCAGCTTACAGCAGAGGAACAGTCCTCTGAGGTTCACGTCCATGATTTCGTCCCATTCGTCCAGCGGGGTCTCGTCGACGGTGTACTGGTAATAGATACCCGCGTTGTTGACGAGGATATCGAGGCCACCGAACTCCGAGACGGTGGTGTCGATTGCAGACTGAATCTGCTCGGGGTCGGTTACATCCATCTCCACGAACGTGTAGTCGGCCCCGACTTCGTCGAGTTTGTCGAACACCGACCGCTCCGTATCGAGTTTGGGGTCCCGCCTGACGTCAGCGACGACGACACTCGCTCCTTCTCGTCCGAACGTTGCTGCGATTGCATTACCGATTCCAGAACTCGCTCCCGTCACGAGAGCGACTTTGCCCGCCAATCGAGACATGTGAACACACACCACAGGAAACAGCAAATAGCTGTCGCCGAGGAGGCATACGGCTCCGCTCTACGCTTCGAAGAATTCACGCACGGATTCGTCGTCGTCGACGACACTCAGTGCGTACACGAGTTTCAAGCGTGCTTTCTGTGCTGGTAAGTCTCCACCAGACACGACCCCGTGCTTCGCGAGTGTCGCTCCACCCCCGCCAGTACCGTAGACGCCGCTGACGGAGCCTGCCCCACACCGAGACGTCACGACGACGGTGACGCCGGCATCGATAGCGTCTGCAATGGTATCCCCGAGTGCTGAGGTGACGTTTCCGAGACCGGTCCCCTCGACGACGAGGCCATCGACGCCTGCATCGACGGCACGCTCGACCTGTTCAGCGCCGACCCCAACACCTGACTTGACCATCTCGACGGATGCTGCTGGCTCTGTCACTGGGATGTCCACCGACCGACTGCCGGGCGCCCGGAAGAACCGCACACCGTCACGAGTCGTCACGGCAACCGGTCCCTTGTCAGGCGAACCGAACGTATCCAATTTACTGGTGTGCTGCTTCGTCACGTCTCTGGCGGCGTGGAGTTCCTCGTCGAACGCGATGTAGACGCCGTCGACACCGGTGAGTTGTTCGTGTGCCGCGAATCTGACCGCTGTGAGGAGGTTTGCGGGTCCGTCCGAACTAATCTCGTCGGGACGCCGTTGTGCTCCCGTGAACACGACGGGTGCGTCGACGTCGAGCGTGAGGTCGAGTGCGTAGGCTGATTCTTCCATCGTATCCGTCCCATGGGTGACGACGATTCCAGCTGCACCCGCGTCGACAGCATCGACCACTGCCTCACGAAGGGCAGTGATGGTCTCGAAGTCCATGTCGAAACTCGGCCGCTGGGCGACTTCTTCGACAGTGAGATTCGCGTAGTTTTCGAGTTCAGGGACCGCTTCGACGAGTTCAGCACCGCGTTTTTGTGGTGTCGCACCACCGTCTCCCGACGTACTCGCAATGGTTCCACCTGTGCTGAGAACGACGATGTCTGGTCGCATACCACCAATCGACGAACGATGTCGTTAGTTCTTTCGCCGCCGCGGCCCGAAAACTGTAAGATTTCTGTCCGTATATTGTTCAAACTTTGGCATCAATGCCCGAAATTATCCAACGATTGGGCGACAATAGGTGAAAGTATAAGTACGTTGCAGTCACAAATGGTATCATGTCACGCGGTATCAGTAGACGTAACTTCATGTTGGGCCTCGGCGCAACATCAGGAACGATGGCACTAGCAGGTTGCACTGGTGGTGGCGAAAACGGCGGGGGTTCCGGCGGCGGTAATGGAAACGGTGGCGGCGGCGGTGGCGGTGACAGTACGACTACTTCTGGTGACTCGGGTGGTGCCGCTGGCGAACGCCCAATGCGCTGGATGGGTCCGGCGTGGGCCGTCCGCGACGGCCAAAAAGAGAAGTTCACCGAGATGACCGGCATCCCGATTGAGGTGACGACTGCTGACATTCCGACGACGCAGCAGAAGTTGCTCAGTGGTGACCGCGCGACGTTCGACGCGTTCTCTATCGACAGTTCCGGGGCGGGTGCGATTACCAAGGACAACAACGCCAGTCTAACGGTTCCGAAAGACGCCCTCGACAAGTGGGACGAAGAGAAGATTACTGAACTGTTCACGAACCCCGGAGAACGTGTGAGCTATCTCGGAGCACAGACCGACACGATTCTCGACGAACTGTGGGCCGACGACGGGAAGACAGAACTACTCTTCCCCCCACACGTGTACAACTTCGACGCAATCGGCCTGAATCCGAAACTGGTCGACGAGTCGGCAGTCAGCACGTGGAGTGCCCTGTTCGACCCACAGTACGAGGGGAAAGTGGCGATGGGTGCGACGTCAGCCATCACCATCCCCGAGGCACTGATGCACATGTTGGACAACGACATGATCGAAGGGAACGTTGGTGACTTGAACGACCCGACGACGGACCAACTCGACGCTGCAGTCGACTTCCTCATCAAGGAAAAGGAGAGAGGTCAGTTCCGGTCGACTTGGGTCGCCTACGGGAATTCGGTCAACCTCATGGCCAGTGAAGAAGCAGTCCTCGGTGACATCTGGCAACCAGCCTGTCTCGACGTTCGCCGGGCAGGAACGCCCTGCACGTACGCGACCATGAGTGCTGGTGTCCAAGGATACCGCTACTGGTACGGTGGCATCGCTCCACTGAACCCCGGTGCAACGGACCGCAACAACGTCGATATGGTTCACACCCTCATCAACGACGTCCACTACGGCGCGTGGTTCCCCGGATACATCCAGGGCTGGGGCTACTCCGTCCCGCACTTCCCGAACAAGGAACTCGTCCGTGACGGTTCCGATGATTCTGGTCAGGGAATGGGTCCCGAGTACTACGACTGGGCGTACGAAGGCAAGGCGACCTACCAAGCCGTCGACGAACCGGGGCTGTTCGACCCACAACAGTACGAGTGGTCGATGGAGGAAGGTGACCCGAGCTCAGATGGACAGGTGCGCAACAGTGGCCCTGTGGAAGAACGTATCGACCGTATCGGGTTCTTCCAAATCTGGCCCAGCAACGCCGACTACATGCTCGAACGGTGGAAGGACTTCACGAGCGCCTAGACGAATACGGAATCAAATTTTTGGATACGATATCACACAATGTCAGATAGCTACAGACCGACCGCAAGTTCGGAACAAGCAGAACAGCAACCAGAAGCCGAGAAAGGCATCCTCGAGCGACTGAAAGGGGTGCGTCTCGGAGAGGTTCAGGTACTTGTGGGACCAACTATACTGTGGTTCTTCTTGTTCCTGATCGCTCCGCTCCTCGTCATTCTCTATTACAGTTTCCTCACCTACTCGAGCTTCAACGTCGAGTTCACGCTGACGCTCGACGCGTGGGAGGCCGTCTTCCAACCGACTATCTACGACGTCTTCATCCGCTCGCTGCTCATCGGCGTGGCCGTCACCGTCGTGACGCTCATCTTCGGATACCCGTTAGCGTACTACCTGCGCTTCTACACCAGCCAGAATGGGGGTATCCTACTGTTGCTGTTCCTCGTCATCCCATTCTGGACCTCTGCAGTCATCCGTACCATCGGTTGGTACCCGATTCTCGGAAGGACCGGCGTGGTTAACAAACTCCTCATCCAATGGGGTCTCGTCGACGCGCCGATAGGGGCGCTCCTGTTCTCGCCATTCTCACAAATCGTCGGGTACCTCGGGGCCTACATCGTGTTCATGGCAGCACCCATCTTCATCTCGCTCTCACAGATCGACGAGGACCTGCTGGATGCGTCCGAGACGCTTCGCGGTGACCCAATCGATACGTTCAGATATGTTACGCTTCCATTAAGTCTGCCAGGTGTGGTCATTGGCGTCATCTTCGTGTTCGTTCTCTCTATCGGGGACTTCACCATTCCTCAGTTCCTCTCGGGAGGGAAAGGAACGATTACGACGCTCATCTACCTGTCTGTCAACACTGGTCTGAACTACCCCGACGCAGCAGCGCTCTCGATTGCGCTCCTCGTCATCATCTTCACTGTCGTCTACGTCCTGACGCGGTTCGTCGACATCAGTAAAATCGCACAGAGCTGATCGGCGAGCCTCGTCTGTTCTTCCTCTTCTGTTTCGAAAAAATACCGCAGTGAACTCAGTTTCCAGTCGTGAGTTCGTAGACTCCCACCTCGTCGAGTCGAGCGTGCCATCCCGGGTTGACGACGATCGTCGTCGTGTCTTCTTCGATGATGGCTGGGCCGTCTATCTCGGCGCCCGATGGGACGAGTGACCCATCGTAGACCGTCGTTTCGACGAACCCACCTGCTCGCTCGAAGTAGGCGTCGCGTGTCCCGGACTTCGCGTCCGACAGTTCATTGTCGGCCGAGAGAACGCCCTCCACGTCCGGTGGCGTGACCTTCCCGTAGGCGACGCTCTCGATGTTGATGAGGTCGACAGCGGTCTCTGGTTCGGCGTAGGTGTAGAGTTCCTCGTGGCGTCGGTCGAAGGCTTCACGGAGCTCAGAGAGCCACTCGTCGGTGATCTCTGTGGCCGGCATCTCGACTTCACACTCTTTGATCTGGTTCTGGTACCGCATCTCGAAGACACGCTTGAGACTGATGTCTTCGTCGCTGATTCCTTCTGTGCGGAGTTGCTCGACACCTTCGGCCTCCAGCGAAGCGAACACCGCTTCGAGGTCTTCGGGGTCGACGTCGGTGATTGCAGACGGGTAGGAGGCGAGCGTGTTGTGCTTGTAATCAGAGACGACCTCACCATACGCACAGAGGACGCTCGCCGTCTTCGGGACGAGAACTCTCCCGATGCCGAGTTCGTCGGCGAGCCCTGTTGCGTGGGCCGGCCCAGCGCCGCCACCACAGACCATCGTAAAGTCACGCGGGTCGTGACCCTTCTCGATGCTCACTTGGCGGATTCCGTCGACCATCGTCTTGTTGACGATTTCGAGAATCCCAGCGGCAGCAGTCTCGGTGTCGAGGTTGGATTCGTCGGCGATGTGTTCCGCGACGGCACGCCACGAGGCGTCAGCGTCGATAGCCATTCGCCCACCGAGGAGTTCAGTCTGGTTGAGGTAGCCGAGGACGACGAGCGCGTCTGTCGTCGTTGGACGCGTCCCTCCACGGTCGTAACAGGCCGGACCCGGGTCTGCGCCGGCACTCTCGGGGCCGACTTTCAACACCCCACGGTCCAACTGAGCGATGCTGCCGCCACCTGCACCGATGGTCTCGACTTGGAGCATCGGAAGTCCCATTCGATACCGCATGAGGTCGAAGTCCTTGCGAATCTCCGTCGACCCATCTCGTGTGAGACTGACGTCGAAACTCGTTCCACCCATGTCGATGGTGATGACGTCCTCTGAGCCGAACTGGCGTCCAAGGTGAAGGCCTGCGGCCGGACCACCTGCTGGCCCGGAGTTGATCGCGTAAGCCGGCCGTGCCCGGAGCGACTCGCTACTTCCGATTCCGCCGTTCGCCTGGATGTACCGAATCTGTCCGTCGAATCCGTGTTCGTGGAGATACTCGTCGACCTGTTCGACGTAGTTGTCGAGCGTTGGTTTGACGTATGCGTTGACGACAGTCGTGCTCGTGCGGGTGTACTCACGTACCTGCGGAAGGACAGTCGACGAGACCGATGTGTACACGTCCGGGAGTTCCTCTTCGATGATTTCGACCACGCGTCGTTCGTGTTCTGGATTCGCGAACGACCAGACCAGTGAGACAGCGACGGCCTCGACGCCTTCGTGTTTGAACCGTTCGATAGCCTTGTAGACGTCGTCTTCGTGGAGTGGTTCGTACTCGGACCCATCGGAGAGGATGCGCCCACGAACAGGCATCCGCAGGTAGCGTGGAACGAGCATCTCTGCCATCGGGTACTCCATGTCGTATCGGTGGCCGTCTTCTTTGTGCCCGAGACGAATCTCGAGTGAGTCCTCGTGACCCGCCGTACAGATGAGGCCGGTCTTCGCACCCGTGTGCTCGATAATCGCGTTCGTCGCCACCGTCGTCCCGTGGATGATGATGTCGATAGACGAGAGTAGTCCGGCGATGTCGGTGTCGAGGTCGTCGGCGACGAGTTCCAGACCATCACGGACAGCCTGTGATGGGTCTGACGGCGTCGATGGGGTCTTGTACACGTTGAGCGTGTCCTCGCCTGAAAGGACGAAGTCGGTGAACGTCCCGCCGCTATCGATTCCAAGCCGGTACATCAGGCGTCACCTCCGGCAGTGGCAGTCTCAGAACCTGCATTTCTCGCTTGCCGGACCTTCTCTGTCTCTTCTTCGTCGAGCGTTCCATCGTCGTGCATGACGACGCCGTACTCTTCGTACGCGCCGACCTGCGTGACGATTCCGTTTTTCACGTCCTCGACGACGTTTTCGACAGGGCGAGTCAGTGGGTCGCCCACGCCACCGCCGCCGGGGTTGTAGTTCCGACACCGCTCGCCTGGTTTCACACCGAAGATTGTGTTCTCTCGGTACTCTTCGATACTACCGTCTTCGTGTTCGTGTTCGACGAAGCCGAGTTTCGGTCGTTCGAGTGAGTTGTACGCCCCAAGTGCGTTCGGCGTCCCGTTCTTTCTGCCTTCGCCCCACATGATTATCTGCATCTCGTGGCCTCGCGGTTCGACCTCCCACACTGTCCCGCACCCGCCACGCTGTCTGCCCGCTCCGCCGCTATCTGGACGGAGTGAGTACCGGTGGAGGATGAAGGGGTACATGTGTTCCATAATCTCGACGTCGCCGCTGGAGAGCGCACCGAAACAGCAGAGTGGGCCGCGGGAGTGCCACCCGTCCATGTTGTGGGCGGCCCCCGCCCCGCTGATAATCGAGGCGAGAACCATCGTGGTGTACGCCTTCCCTGTCTCTGGCTTCGTTCCAGCGACGTTGACACCGCTCGTGTGTCCCCACGAGGCGACAGCACGCTCTGGGACGGCCGCTTCCAGGGCAGTTCGCACTGCATCGGTAATCGTCTCGCTGGGTGTCGTGGTGCAGTTTACGTGCGGTGCCGGTTCTTGGGCGTTCGTCATCGTCCCCGGCTCGCCCACGTCGACAGTCAGTGGGCGGTACAGCCCTTCGTTGTAGGGAGGGTCGAGCTGCATGAACATCATGAAGCCAAGGTATACTCCGCTCATGGAGTTGGCTTCGTACGAGTTGATGTAGTACGGGACCTGTTCGGGAGATTCGAGTTCGATGTGTGCCTCGTCGCCCTCGATGGTGACGTGTGCAGTGATATCTATCTCTCCGAGGCCGTGACCGGAGTCTTCGAGTGGTGACGTCCCGGTGTACGTCCCGTCCGGGATGGACTCGATTTCCTCGCGCATCTGCTCTTCTGCCCGGTCGAGTAGCCGGTCGAAACAGGTGTTGACGGTGTCGATACCGTAGCGTTCGACGAGTCGTTTCAGGTGGCGTTCACCGATTTGAACCGCACCGTGTTGCGCGTTCAAATCGCCTTTCCAATCTTCTTCAGATCGCACGTTGGCGAGCAACAGGTCTCGAACGTCCTCACGCAGCTCACCAGCGTCCCACAGTTTAATCGGCGGAATTCGAAGTCCTTCGGCGTATATCTCGGTCGCTTCGGGGTTGTAGCCACTGGGAACTGGCCCACCGATGTCGGTTACGTGTCCCTTCGAGACGGTCCAGTACTGGAGTTCGTCGTCGACGAAGACCGGTTTGTACATACAACAATCGAGGATGTGACTCCCGCTGTGTGCGGGGTCGTTGTGATACATCACGTCCCCGGGTTGGACGTCGTCTGCGAACCGCTCGATTATGGCCTTGGTCGCGGGCATGAGGCTCCCGAGGTGGATGGGAATGTCTTGGCCCTGAATGAGCATCTGCCCTTTTGCATCGAACAGCGCGTTCGAATAGTCCCGGGCGATGTTGAGAACACTCGACCGTGCTGTGTTCATCATCGTGGTCGTCATCTCGCGTTGCGCTGTCTCCAGTGCACCCTGGACGACCGACAGGGTAATCGGATCGATTTCGCGGGTCATCATTGAGAATGACACGCACACCAATATTATAACTAGCGGCCCGTGAGGGGCGAAAATGTGGCGTCTCAGTCGTCGGCCGTCGGCGACTCGTCACTGAACTGGAAGTGGTCTGGGTAGCCTCGCTGGAGTTTCGACTCGGGGCGCTTGTACGTCATCACTGAACTCGTAGACTTGCCGAGTGTGACGAGCGACTCTGCGAGAACGGCGGCTGCACCCACACTGTCGATGACAGGGACTGGCAGTTCTGCTTCGAGTGCCTCGTCGAGGCCACCCATGCCCGCACACCCGAGACAGATAACCTCAGCACCGTCTTCCTCGATGGCTTCCCAGCTAACCTCAAGAAGCCCTTCGATCGTCGCCTCCCGTGCCGTCTCCGTCTCGATGACGGTTAGGTCAGTACACCGAACTGACGCACAGTTGGATTCCATCCCCGTCTTTTTGACCGCGGCTTCGATGAAGTCACGCGCACGTGGAAGAATCGTCGCAACTGAGAACTTCGCACCGAGCATATTCGCCATGTACATCGACGCTTCGGCGATGCCAACGACCGGTTTGTCCGTCACTTCTCGACACGCTTCGATACCCGGGTCGCCCCAGCACGCGACGATGAACGCGTCGATATCGTCCTCGGCTGTGAGAATCTCTTCGAGCAATCCAGGGACTGCGAGGTAGTCGTCGTAGTAGGACTCGATACTCACTGGGCCACGTTCTGGTGACACGGCGATGATTTCGGTCGTATCTTGGGTGTACCTGTCTGCGACACGCCCGATGTTCTCTGTCATCTCGAGGGTCGTATTCGGATTTATCGCCTTGATTTTCATGTTCCTCGCTAGCACGACACGCTCAAATTATAAAGCCGTTAGCGGTCGGAGAGGGGAGGAGAGAATCCGCGCCACTATCAAACCGACTCGTTTGGGACGTGGGTGGTGCCTCTGACAGCAGTGACTCGGCTTCTCCCGGTTGGATATCTGATTGGCTATCTACTTGTGTTTACCTGTTCAGAGGTCAGACGGTTGTGTTCCAATACCCTCAGGCCACCCTGTTGGTTTGGCGGCCGTGGGCTGTGCGTGTTCCCGTTTCAAGACCATCGGGGTGCGTTTCAACGACAGCACGAGGACGTTATCCTGGTTGTACGTCCTGAGTTCGGTCGTGACGATGCCGACGTGTGGACGAGACGAACTCTCCCGTTTCTCCAGAACCTCGCTCTCGGCGAAGAGGGTGTCCCCGTGGTAGACAGGTGCGTGGTGTCGAATATCGTCGTATCCGAGATTTGCAGTCGCATTCGCCGAGACGTCGATGACGCTCATCCCGACGGCGAGTGCGATGACGAACGTGCCGTCGACGAGCCGCTCACCGAACTCGGTCTCGGCCGCGTACGCCTCGTTGAAGTGCATCGGGTTGAGGTTCATCGTGATGTTGGTGAACCACACGTTGTCTGTCTCGGTCACAGTCCGCCCGTAGGGATGCTTGTAGATATCTCCGACAGTGAAGTCCTCGTAGTATCGTCCTTCCCAGCCATTCGCTAGTCGCCGTTCGTGGTCAGTCGCTTCGGTCATGTGTGGCACACGTGAACACGCAGTCATCCTATACCAACGTTTGCATCGCTGAGCGTTCCACCGTTTGACGAGGGTGAGGTGGTCCTCAATCGAGGTACCAATCGAAGACTGTGGTAAGGTCGTGAGGAATGTGTCCGCCACCCTTGTCAGCCCGCTCCAGATAGTCGCGAAGGTCGTCCTGGAACGAGGGATGTGCACACTGACTGACCATCACGTCGGCGCGTTCACGAGGCGCGAGTCCCCGAAGGTCGGCGACGCCCTGTTCGGTGACGATAATCGAGAAGTCGTGTTCTGTGTGGTCCACGTGAGGAACCATCGGCACGATTCGCGGAATTGCCCCGTCTTTGGCGGTCGACCCGAGTGCGATGACGCCGATGCCACTGTTACGAGTGAAGTCACCGCTTCCACCGATGCCATTGGCGACGTGTGTCCCGGCGATATGGGTCGAGTTGACGTGGCCGTAGAGGTCGACTTCTAGTGCACTGTTGACGCCGATGACGCCGAAGCGGTCGATGAGTGCGGGGTTGTTGGAGACATCGGCGTTCCGAACGATGACGCGCTCAGCGTACCGCTCGATGTCGGCGAACAGGCGTTCTTGTCCCTCTCTGGAGAGCGCGAGTGAGGCCGCACTGGCCGAGACGAGTTTGTCGTCGTCGATCATGTCGAGGAGTCCATCCTGAATGACCTCACCGTAGTACGCGACTGTTCGGTCGCCGAAGTCGACGTCGTTGAACGCACCCATCAAGGCGTTGCCCAGACTCCCAACGCCGAATTGGAGATTCACCGACGAAGCGAACAACGGGTTTCGTTCGACTTCGTCCGCGAGAAACGCCGCGAGGTTGGCTGCAATCTTCTCGTCGGTCTCTGTGGGTTCTCTGAACGTGTAGGATTTGTCTGGTCGGTCAGTCCGAACGACCATCTCCAGTTTTTCGGGTTCGAAACTGATACGCGGCGAACCGATTCGGTCGCCCGGGGCGTTGAGTGGAATCGGTTCACGGTTCGGTGGGGTTGCCCGCGAATAGACGTCGTGGAGGAGTTGTAGTTCGAGCGGTTGTGCATCGTTGACTTCGACGATGAGTCGAGATGCGCTATGGACGTACGTCGGCGTGTGGCCGACAGACGTGGTCGGGATGAGCCAGTCGGGACCGACGGCGACTGCTTCGACGAGTGCGACGTTAGGAGTGCCGTAGTGGCCGAAGGCGACTTCGTCGCCGAGTCGGGAGATGTGGCGGTCGTGGAACGCGATGTGGCCGTCGTTGACTGCGGTCCGGGCGGTGGGTGTGGCCTGATACGGGAAGCGTCGTTCGATCGCGTCGGCTTCGACCAGGGCGGTATCGACTTCACCCCCGACGCTGCCGCCACTGATGACGGTCAGTGACAGGTCTCTGTCGCTCGCAGCGAGTGCAAGCGGGACGGCTTTCGGGTATCCCGCCCTGCCGAACCCGCTCAATACGAGAGTGGCGTCGTCATCGATTAGCGCTGCTGCCTCCTCGGGAGAGCCGGTCGGAACTCCGTCGGCGATGCGGTCTGTGACTGGGAGGTTTCTGTTCATCGTTCACCTGGGGTCCGCTCTGGTCGCGCGGGAATCCAGATACGGTGTCGTGTCTCTGTGCCACTCATCGGAATCACAGTACAGGTCTGACGGAAAATAGAATAAACGTTGTGTACAGATTCCAGCAACACGTTTCGGTCCACCACTCTCCAGAGACACGACCGCCCGAGTTCATGTCGGCGAGACCTAACGAGCCCATAGGTTTATTCAAACCTCACTCCAACGGGGACCGATGAAGACGGTAACTTCCGATAGCGTAGAGCTATCAGCACAACAGCGTCTCGTCAGAGATAGTATCCGGGATATCTGCGATGATTTCGACCACGAGTACTGGCGGCAAAAAGACAAAGACGGCGAGTATCCTTCGGAATTCGTCGACGAACTCGGAGCGCACGGTTGGTTCGGTGTGCTGATTCCTGAAGAGTACGGTGGTGCCGGTATGGGCACGCCCGAAGTTGTGGTGATGATGGAAGAGATTGCTGCAGCAGGAGGTGGATTCTCTGCTGCACAGGCAATTCACGGTGGAATCTACAACTCGGTCCCCATCGTCCGCTACGGGAGCGAGGAGATGAAAGAAGAACTCCTCCCGTCTGTGGCGAACGGCGATACTGCGATTCAGTCGTTCGGGCTCACCGAACCGAATGCAGGGTCCGACTCGACATCGATCGAGACGTTTGCCAAAAAACAGGGTGACGAGTACGTTATCAACGGCCAGAAAATCTGGACCTCTCGTGTCGATGCGAGCGACTACATCGTGCTCGTCGCCCGAACGACGCCGAAATCGGAAGTCGAAAAGCGAACTCGCGGAATCTCGATGTTCCTCGTCGATATCGACGAAGCAGTGTCCGAGGGGAGTCTCGAGATGAAGGCAATCCCCAAATCGGCGAGCAATGCAGTCCACGCGTACGAACTCTGGTTCGAAGACCTTCGGCTCTCTGCAGACCGACTCATCGGTGAGGAAGGAAACGGGTTTTACCAGGTGCTGGATGGTCTCAACGAAGAACGTCTCGTCATCGCTGCAGAGTGCATCGGGCTCGGCGAACTTGCAATCCAACGGGGTGTCGACTATGCAAACGAGCGGGTCGTCTTCGGCCGGCCAATCGGACAGAACCAAGCGATTCAGCACCCGCTGGCGAAAGCGTACGCCGAGTTACAGGCCGCGAAGATGCTGACGTACAACGCCGCCGCCGTCGTCGACGAAGACACTGGTGCGGCAGTTGGGGCGCAAGCGAACATGGCGAAGTACTTGGCCGCAGAAGCGGCTTTCGCTGCTGCTGACGCTGCAGTGCAGGCACACGGTGGCTTCGGCGTTGCGACCGAGTACGACGTCGAGCGGTACTTCAGGGAAGCACGACTCACACGGTTGGTTCCCATCACCCAAGAGTTGGTGCTGAACTATCTCGGCGAGAAAGTCCTGGGTCTCCCCCGTTCGTACTAATCATCGATGGTCTGTATCATCGACCACGTGCGAACACGAGAAGTGGAATCGAACGCTCTCGACTCGCACCACTGTGACCCCCACCACTCCACCGTTCACTCCTGCCGAATGGACTGGGCCACTGAGTGGTACCATTGTGGTCTCATCGCTGAAATCCATGCGTGGCAGTATTCGAGCGAAATCACATGTGTTGGAACACAACATGGCAACTGGCACACATTGTCACGGAACTCGTGTGCAGGATATCGCGTCGAGCAGCGTTCGGCAGGGGCGAATGGTGAGTGAGTTGATGAATTGCACAGTGTTCGAATCCAAATCTCGCTCGAAGATACTGTTAATACATGAGAGTTAATATCTAACGTTGCATATGGACGAAATCCCACACACTGATTCAAACCTGCGTTCGGTCGAACTTTCGTTCGGCATCATTGAACAGCTTCGAGGACGTGGGAAGACGACCCTTGCCGAACTTACGGCTGAAACCGACCTGGCAAAGAGTACGATACACAGTCACCTCACGACGCTCACCAACCTGGGGTACGTCGTCAAAGAAGACAACGCGTATCGGTTGAGTTTGCGGTTCCTCGAACTCGGCGAAGAGGTACGAAATCTCCAACCTGAGTACAGAATCTTGGTCGACCACGTCGAAGCGTTGGCCGAACGGTTCGAAGAGCGAGCCCAGTTCATCGTCGAGGAGGAAGGAAAGGGTGTGTACATCTACAGGAAGACTGGGAGCCGTGCGGTGATGACCGACTCTGGGGTTGGCAAGCACATTCCGCTTCATTCGACTGCTGCCGGGAAAGCAATCCTCGCGCACATGCCCCGCGAGGAGGTGCAAGAGATCATCGAACGACACGGCCTCGGTTCAGTGACCGAGCACACGATTACCGATGAAGAGGAGTTGTACGAAGAGCTCGACGAAATTCGTGAGCGTGGGTACGCCTTCAACAGAGAGGAAAACCTCGCTGGACTCAACGCCGTTGGCGTGCACGTGAAGGGCGCTGATGGAACGGTGCTGGGGGCGTTGAGTGTCTCTGGTCCATCGTTCCGCCTCAAGGGTGCGCAACTGGAATCCGAGATTCCAGACTTCATGCTCGGCCTCGCGAACGAGATCGAGTTGAATCTGGCGTACCCGCAGTGACCTGGACCGGAGACAGGCGCCCCTCAAATTACAGTAATAGGTCTGTAAATGGTATCACAGAGTCAATGAGATCTCTGAACAGTGTCGTGGTGTCCCCTCAAAATGAAGCACCGGAATCGGATTACAACAGTAGGGCTGTAATCGTTCGTGGTCAACAAAGCGAGCCTATCGAATGACGCCCATCGCTGACTGAGTAGCTTCCACATCGACCTTCTCCGTCGAGTGAGAGTTGTACTCCGTGGAGTCAGTAGATGTGTATATAATATACAATATACAATATCGTTGGGTGTTCGACCGACTGGCTATCTTCTGAGTTGGTAGAATGCTCGGCACGGCTTTTCGCCGAATCAGCTAATTGTCTGTAATGCGCAATCTGTATAGCCAACAGGACTGCTCAGGTTTATTAGTGCGACTATGGTTGGATTCTGGATGTAAATTCACGAACTGTAGTGCTGTCCAATCGTGTGGTACACAGATATTTCTGTGAACGAAATCACTGGGCCGGTAGTATCTCGTCCAACTAACTTGACGTTGGGTCTCGACCATGCTACTATTGATATTGTATATTTCACACATTGGTGGCCACCACGAACCTCTGGTATGACACCCACCTCGTGGTGGTGTCGTTCAAGTGCTTCTAGCTCTCTAGCATCGAGGCTACTCGATCAAGCTGAACGAATTAGATTCCTCACGTCTCTTTCTCTAACCGGCTGTTTGGGAATTTCGACGATTCCGATTTGTGGTCTAAATATTCTGTGTCGAGTCTGTCACCGGAAGTTCGCCCGATTCATATGAAATGTGTCACTATTAGTTTTCTCGTAATCCGCAGCGATGAACTGCAAAACATTACGATTGTACGCATGTAATTTCATCCTAAATCAACTACTGTGGTGGTGGACACTGAATAGCTTCTAGTCTCCTGATTGAGTATGTCATATGCATTCCCTACTATCTGTATACATCACCTAACCGTCCAGAACGAGTTACAGTACGAACGACCGTACTTCTCTAGCAAAGTAGAGTTCAAATATCATTGACTGTACGATATTTCTGGCGAACGGCCATCAACTGCGAGATAGGAACTCTAGTCGATTTCGTAGCGTTTCGAGCGGACGTCGACCAATCGTTGGTGGGACTGCCGTGGTGAATCGTGCTCCCATCGACGGACACCACGGGCTGAACGTGCGAAACCGTGGAATACGAACTTGGCAGGTGAACAGTTTCCTCAACGTACACTCCTCAGCACGCATAAACACGTCACGAAAATTGGGACGCTGGTCGCCCACTGGAACCGAAGTGCTTGCTAAAGTGGCGCCTGAGGAGGTCTTCCACAACTGCTCACAAGTACGCATTCTTCGCGCTGGGTCTCGACTTACCAGTGTTACGACGCGCTCACTCGGTTGCGGTCACCAGTTCTGTCACACCGTTTCTGATGTCGCCACTAGCAACAGAGTTGCGCTGTGTGAGCTACTCGACCCAAGAGCAACACGATTCACCACGGCGGCTGAATCTAGAAGTATAACAAACGGCGAATTACACCCCCATCCAACAGTATCGAATAACCAACCGACTACTTATATTGGTTGAGTGATATTTACAGTTAGAAACGCCGAATTTCAAGCTGAAGTGTAACCATGTCATCCAGATTAAACCGGATGGTTCTCCCGTCTCGTGCACAAACCGTATTGATACAAGTCACAGTAGTGGCGTTACTCTCGATATTCCTGGCAAGTTTTGAGTTTAGAACATCCGGCGCCCTTGCAGCGGGTGCACGCCTGGTGAGTGGTCTCGTACTCTTACTGCTCGTTCCAGGTGTCTTGTTGGTGCGGCTACTCGATCTCGAAGTCGACCGTCTCAGTGAGATTCTGCTACTCGTCGTCGGTTTGAGTCTCTCGATTGTTTCGGTCCTTTCGGTCGTTGTCGGGACCGCCTTACCGATCTTGGGTGTCACAGCGCCGTTTTCGCTGCAACCAATCGCACTCCTTTTCACGGCCGTGCTGGTCGTACTTCTGGTGGCACAATCGCAGTCTGAGTACCAACCGATTCATTTCGATTGGCGTGCGTATTCGCCAGTGATTGTGTTCTACGCGGCAATCCCGATCGTCGCTGTTGCCGCCGCAGGTGCGATGAACGAACTTGGTAATCCACTGTTGATGTATCTGTTCGTGATTCTCGTGGTTGCTGCTGTTCTCTTGCTACCGACGAGATTCGTCTCTTCGAATCTGTATCCTGCGACTGTTTTCCTTATCGCGCTCGGAACCTTCCTGCATAGGAACCTTCTCACTAGCGGAGTCGTCGGTGCGGACATCCAACTCCAGTATTTCATTGCCCAACGAATTATCGAGACACAGGCGTGGTCACCGATCGCTAGTGGTCCGCTCATGGCATTACCAATGGTCAGTTCAGTCCCTGCCATCATCTCGATATTCACGGGCTTGTCGGTCGCGACCGTGTTCAAAGTCGTCTACGTCGGTGTGTTTTCTCTCGTTCCTGTTGGAATCTATTTCGTGGGACGAAAGGTGTTTGGTACCAACGAAGGACTGTTCGGAAGTCTGTTTTTCGTGTTCTATCACGGAACGTTCTATTTCACCCCCGGAAAGCAACTGTTCTCAGAAGTCTTCCTCATCCTCCTCGTCCTGTTGTTCGTGACGGGCCGTCTTTCGACGTCCGGTGGGAAAGTTGCAGGACTACTCTTCACTGTTGGACTCATACACTCGCACTACGGCTCGACGTACGTGCTCGGCGGTTCGCTCCTCGCTGGGTTCCTTCTGCTCACAGTCGTCTCACTGATAGTCGACGACTTCGACCACGAACTCTCTCTGGCGTATCCTGTGGCAGTTCTCACACTGGGGACTGTTTGGTACAGCATCACGACGACAGCATTGGTAGAGTCGATCGCACAAATCCCGCTCTCGATCATCCAGCAAGTAGCGACCCTGTTGCAGGACCCCGTCGTAGGGAGTGGCGCGAGTTACGTTCAACAACAGATGGGCGTTCTCAGAGTCCTCAATGTGCTGGTCTATCTCACGTTGACGGCGTTACTGGGTCTCGGACTCGTATGGCGCGTCGGGAAGAACGCGGCCGACATCAGACGCGACGGGCGAACGATCTATCCTGAGTACACTGCGGTGGCGATACCGATGTTCTTGTTCCTCGCAGCGTCGTTCGTCATCATCGCCAACCTCTGGGCTGACCGAGTCTACCAGATGGTGTTGGTCTTCCTCGCGCCACTCGCGGCGCTTGGATTCCACTTCTTGTTCGTCGTCTTCGGCTCGGTACTCAAACGGCTCGGTAGCTCGATACATCCTCGCCCGCTGTGGGCACTGTTCGCCGTCGTTCTCAGCGTCCTCCTCGTGTTGAACTCGGGGGCCGCCTTCGCTGCTGCCGGGGACGCTAATACGTCCACGTTCGATTCGTCGTCAAACGATTACTCGTTCACCGACGAAGAGCGAGCAGGCGCATTCTGGCTCAAACAACACGTTGGCTTCTCTGACGAGGGGGCGTACAGACCTGGTGCTGTGGAATCTGAGAGTACAGTTACGGTCTACACCGACTCTGTGACGTACCAACTGTTCAGAAGCGTCATGCCGGAAGACTACTACGACGTTCGTGTCGAACGACTCCGAAGTCCGTGGGAACCAGAGTTCGACGAGAGCAGACTGGAGGAGGGGTACGTGTTCATCCGAAAGCGTAGCATCGCGGAGGATTCGAGTGGAGAGGTTCTCCCGATTTCACAGCTCTCTCCAGAAGACGTCTCTGCCATCACTGACTCGGGGACGATAATCTTCGAAAACGAGGATGTGACCATCGTCGAGATCGACCAGAGGCCAGGAGAGTAGCGGATTGGTGATGTAGTCACGCAGTTATTCACGAACATGTGAATATTCCGTTATATTTTCCTCATCCCCGATTGTCTATCATGTCGATACTAGCCGTGAAATCCGAAACACATTCTCCACTTGTGTCGTACGTCGTCGCGACGTACAACCGGCCTGATGACTTGACCGAAGCGATTGATTCGATTCTCAGACAAGAGTACCGCCCCATCGAAGTTGTCGTAATCAGTAACTCGACAGACGAGACAGCGGAGTTGTTTAGTCGCGGAGGCCGGTTCGACTTGGACTGTGTCAAACACTACAACCTACCTGGACGAATGGGTGTCCCGGAAGCACGAAACGTTGGGTTCGACCGTGCATCTGGAGAGATACTCGTCTCGATCGACGACGATGCTGTCCTCAAAAACCCCAACGCGACCGACACAATCGTCTCGAAATTCGAAGACAATCCGGACATCGGTATCCTCGCGTTTCAGTCTCGAAACTACTTCACCGACGAGATCAATCGGAAAGAGATTCCAGACCCGCCAACGTTGGGTATGGACGCCACAGACGAGTTTCGGACCGCGTTCTTCATCGGCGTTGGAAATGCGATTCGACGGTCCACATTGGAGAAAACTGGAGGGTATCCAGCGAGCTTCGTCTACGGATTCGAGGAGATGGACCTCTCGTTTCGAACCCTCGACAACGGCTACGACATTCTGTACACACCATCCGTCGTCGTCCACCACAAGAAGTCTCCAGAAGGTCGACGACCGGATAGAGAGACACAAGAGAGACTCGTTGGCAACCGAATCAAACTCGCTTTCCGGAATCTGCCGTGGCGGTACGTCTTCTTTACGACGCTCATCTGGTCGGCGTACTCGCTCGTGTTGACCAAGCGACTCTCGTCGCTGTGGAGAATCGTTGGTCGTCTGTACGACGATAGAGACGAGTTACTCAACGAGCGACAGGTCATCGATGGAGAGACCATAGAGCGCATCAAATCGCGAAAGACGATGCTGTACGGTTGGTGGTACGGGCCCCACCCGGGACGGATCGTCGGACCGAATGCAGACCCACGTCGACTCTTCTGGGAAGCAGAGAACATCTAGCACTGCCACCGGTAGTTTCGAACGTGAGTGCCCGTTCGAAGACAGTCTCCCCCACGAGAAACGCCCAGCGGAGGTTACGTCCGGTGAGTAACCGTCTCACGCAGTGCCGGTGAAACGCGAACTAAGCATGGACAACGCTGGCGAGATAATCTGTCTTCGGATGTCGGGGACGACGAGGGAAACAGCGACGTAGAGGACTGCACCGATTGCGACCTGAATAACAAGTATGGCAATTCCAGTAACTGGGACTGCAGACTTGATGGCGAGGAGCGACACGCCCATGATAACCGATGCGAACGTGTACCACCCAAACAGCCGTACGGGGAACTCGAACGTAACGGACTGTCGGAGATATCGAGTGTGAAGTGCGGTGTTCACGAGCCAGGAGAAACCGGTCGCAATGGCAGCGCCGACGAACCCAACTGTGAGTATGAGTATGGGGCTCAGAAGGAGGTTGATTCCGATGGAGATGACAGTCGCCTTTGCGGCCAAGTCTGGACGATTGATTGCTCGCACGGAGATTCCGACGATGTCGTTGACCGACTGCACCAACTTCTCGAACATCAGTACGATGAGAACGAGTGAGGCGATGACGTACTCTGGTCCAAAGATATACTGGAGTATCTCTTCAGAGTAAATAATCGCGCCGACGAGTGCAGGAACAGAAGCGAAGACAGAGAAGGCGAGGGCTGTAGTAATGGTCGAGCCGATTTGGTCCACCGCCGAATCAGAGCTCCATCTGCTAATCTGTGGGAATATGGTGAGTGAAATCGAACTGCTCAGCATCAAGACGAGGAGCGTGACTTGCCAAGCCACTTCGTACGCGCCGACGAACTGCTGTGCGAGGAAGAAGCCGATAATCGCAGTGTCCATGAACTGATACACTCGTCCACCGACAGACGTCACGATGTCGAACTTCGAATAGGCGAGGAGTGACCGCATCTGTTCCAGCGACGGACGTTCCAACCGAATCGAACATTTCGCGTACGCCCACACCAGCGCGACAGCGGAACTGATGATCAACCCGTAGATGACTCCCTCGACACCGTATCCGTTCGAGATGAGAACCGAACCGATGACGACCCACACCAATCGTCGACCGAGTTCGATCGGTGCTGTCTCTGCGACACGAAGCTCACCGCGGACAGCTTGGATGTACAACAAGGAGAGTTCTCGACCAACCACCGCGACGATGAGCAACATCGCGAGATTTGCACCGAAGTAGCCATTCAGCCAATCTCGTGCGAGGTAGATTCCGATCGAGACGAAGACCAACAGTACGAGTTTGAAGAGGAGAGCCGAACTGAGCTTTTCTCCGAAGTTCTCGCCTTCGCTGAGACGCTTTTCTAAGGCACCTCGCATGCCCATATCGGCAGGAATCGATAAGAGCCCTTGTGCAGCGAAGAAGAGGAAGAACGACCCCAGCTGCGACGCCCCAAGTACGCGGGCAAAATACGTAATTGCGGCAAACATGAGAACGGCTTTTCCCACTTTCGCGATGAAAAGCCTGAATGTAGACTCCCCGAGATCCATACTCACAGAACAACGACAAAGGGTAAAACATCTGCGCACTGAGCGACATTTTTTTGTCGCAAAATCGGCCTGAATCTGTACGTCTGAGTGGTGGACCTGAATATGCGACCCGGTCAAGAGACGAATTGACTTTCAGCCGAGAGTGTCGAACAACCTCACAATGGCCATAGATAGATAGATAGACACGTGTGGAGACTGCCACTGGTGAATCTCGTCGCAGTACGTCGAAATTCACGGTCGTTTCGGGGCAGATTCGAGAACACTGTCCGAACGAAGCTCGACGTACAGACGAGACCACTCGACTGGACAGAACATATCCCATTGCAGTTCTGTATCGAAATGACTGAACTAGTTGATATTACGTCAATCAGTCGTGACATTCTACCAATCTATGAAAAAGATATAATTAGTGTATTGACAATCCTCTAACTACACCACAGTAACCCACCGCTGGCAGGCGTTGGTGTTCGCAAACTGATGGTGCCGATGACACGTAACTGGCACCAACAGCCATGCGGCTAAAAACGCAAACTCGGTTCACTGGCACCCAGACGTCCAATTGGTGATGGGTAATAGTCTACAATGTCAAAGTCTACATCGAAAAAACATAACAAGGCAGTCATCGGGTTCGTCGCAACGTCAGCGAACCTTGCGAAACTCACACAGAGCATCGTCGACGCGACGAGCGAGGGGTATCAAGTTCTGGTTACGCCCGACTCGACGATCAGTGATCGTGAGCTGGAGTTCGTCGTGAAGTTAGATCCGCAACTCGTGTCGCTTGTGCCGTCTGCGGACGAACGGGGTCCCCCATATCTGAGGCTCGTCGATGCTGCATCGGAGAAGGGGTCACGATTGTTCGTCTATCACGTCGATGACTCCCAATTTGATTCCAACGACATCGAGAGTGACTCGTTGCGGATGGGGAATGCAAACAACGCTACCATTCGAACGAATAACGAGTCGTTACGGAACGAAGAGAAGACGATTGCTGCAATCCCAGCACACAACGAAGAAAAAACCGTCGGTGAGGTCGTCCGCGATGCGGTCGCGTACGTCGACGAAGTCCTCGTCATCGACGATGGAAGTAGTGACGAAACCCCTGCTGTCGCGCGCGCGGCGGGTGCGACAGTCATCGAGCACGAACGAAACCGAGGATACGGGGGCGCGCTCAACACCGCGTTTCGTGAGGCTGACGAACGCGGTGCGACGACGCTCGTGACGTTAGACGCTGATGGACAGCATAATGCTGCTGACATCCCTGCATTAGTTGAACATCAACGGGAGACCGACGCATCGATTGTCGTTGGGAGCCGGTTCGTCGATGGGGCCACGTGCAACGCTCCCCTATATCGGCGGTTCGGAATCAAAGTAATCAACGTGCTCACGAATCTGAGCATGGGTGTCGTCCGCTCTGAGTCGTGGGTGTCTGACACTCAAAGTGGTTTTCGAGCATACGACAGGCAAGCAATCCAGTCCCTTGCAGCAGATAACACGATTGGCGACCAGATGAGTGCGAGCACGGACATCCTCTATCATGCCCATCACTACAATTACCGAATCGAAGAGATACCAATCAGAGTGGAGTACGACGTAGAAGACGCGAACAGCGCGAACCCAATCTCACACGGGTGGAACCTCGTATCGAACATTCTGCGGACCGTCGAACGCGAACGACCAATGACCGCTCTCGGTGTTCCTGGCTTCCTTGCGACGGTCGTTGGGGTAATGTTCGGGTATTTATTCGTGGTCCAGTATCTAACGAATGGCCAACTTCCTGTCGGAATCGCCGTGTTGTGTGCGTTGTTCACGTTGGCCGGGATGTTTGCGTGCTTCACCGGCATCATTCTCCACTCGATGAATCGTGTTCTCGAACCAAACGTCGGTACTGTTTCTCAGAGATGATTGGACAGCACGCAGACTATTCGTTCGAAGACGTTGGCGACTGGCTGACTCGGCCTTTCCGAGTGACACTCTCAATACAGATAGATGGACTGAGTTGGTGTCACACGGTTACCGTGAAGGATGACGTTTAACCCGCTTGTAACAATGACATCTAAAATACATTCTCAACCTGTGATGGAGCCCCAACCGGTGAACGCACTTAGTTTCGACCTCGAACACTGGTACTCTGCGACACTCGTCGCTGACGATACTACCGAGCCAGAAGACCACATCGAACGCTCTACAGAGATCGTCCTCGAACTTCTCGACAAGCACGACGTCTCAGCGACTTTTTTCGTCGTCGGTCAAGTCGCTGCTGAGTATCCCTCACTCGTTCGATCGCTCGTGCAGAAGGGCCACGAAGTTGCCTCACACGGTCATACACACACACCGCTATTCGAACTCACGAAAGCAGAGTTCGCAGAAGAACTCGAACAGTCTGCGAACGCGATTCGTCAGGCGACAGGAGTCGACCCAATCGGTTTTCGAGCCCCGAACTTCTCCATAACACCGAAGACAGCGTGGGCGTTCGACGTGTTAAATGCCAGCGAGTACAGATACGATTCCAGTGTGTTCCCCGTGAAGACACCACTGTATGGTGTTTCGGATGCACCAACTGCGCCCTACGTGGTGTCGTCTTCGCTGTCCCCGTTCGACGTTGGGATGGCTTACAGTGGGAGTGGAATCGTCGAGTTCCCTATCTCTGTCGTCGAGACACCACTCGAACGGTTCTCTGGATATGGGTTCCCAACGAGGATTCCGTTTTCGGGTGGATTCTACGCCCGTGTACTCCCTTCGATGCTTCTGCGACGGTTCGTCCGCCAAGTAAATCGACAGGGCCGGCCAGTAAATCTGTATTTCCACCCGTGGGAGTTCAACGAGCAGGTACAGATCGAGGGGCTCCCTATCCACAAGCGACTCGTGAGCTACTACGGAATGGACAAGGCGATTCAGAAACTCGACAATCTTCTGCACGAGTTCGAATTCGACACAGTGCAGTCTGTACTGTCTCCTGAACTCACCGAGACCACGGACAGAACGTCGACGACGCAGGTACACTAACTCAAACGAAACTATGAGCAAAACACAAACTCAACAATCTCAGATTACGGTCGAATGGTGCGACTCTCCGGCCGAGTGGGACAGATTTGTCGAACAACACAATGGCTCCCCGTACGCGCTGTGGGGGTGGGGAGATGCGAGTACACAGTACGGACACGACCGACATTACCTCGTTGCACGCGAAGATGGCGAGATAGCAGGGGTACTTCCGCTCGTGTACATTCAAAGTCGGCTGTTCGGGTCCAAGCTCGTCTCCCCACCCTATGCGGAACGTGGGTCGATACTCACTTCGGGACACAGCACCGAGCGAGTTCGCGACGCACTCCTCGAACAGACCAAGAGCCTCGCACAGGAACTGGGTGTAGACTACGTTAGTCTCCGTGGGTCTGACCTCGGCGACCCGGACGGATTCGACCACGAGCGACGGTTCGTGACCTTCGATATCTCTCTCGAAGGGGGTCCGGATGCAGTCTGGGAGAGAATGGACGAGAATCGCCAACGCGGTATTCTCCAAGCGCAAGATGAATCGATCGTGTACGAAGAAGCCGACTCTCTCTCTGACCTCCGAGAGTACTACCAGTTGAACCTCGAGACGATGCGAGGGCATGGAACGCCACCACACTCGTTCGCGTTCTACCGCCTCGTCTGGGAACGGTTCTTCGACGATGGCAATCTGAAACTCAGGCTCATCCGCAAGGATGGTGACCTCATCAACGGCGTACTCGACTTCTGCCTTGGGGACACCATCTACCAGTGGGGTGTCGTCTCAGACTACGAACATCGGTCGCTCAACGGAGGCAGCTTACTCCATTGGAAGTCCATGGAGTGGGGTGCTGAAAACGGATACCGGTCGTACGAACTTGGTCGGACACGCGAAGGGACAGGTGTCTACATGTTCAAAAAACGATTCGGTGGGAACAAAGTCTGGTACGACGATTACCACTACTTCCCCAACGAACGGGTTGCTCTCCCGGACCCAGATGACGACTCGTACGACCAACTAAAAGAAATCTGGAAGCGACTCCCACTTCCTGTCACGAGCTTCGTCGGGCCAACGTTCCGGAAGCAGATCTGTCTCTAATAATGCATGTAGTATACGTAATCGGGCAGAGTAGTGGGGGATTGCCTCACTACGCAGCAGAGTTAGCGAATGCGATGACGGAGCACGCCGACGTCACAGTGCTGAAACCGTCTGTGACTTCGGCCGATGACCTGTTCGCTGAGGAAGTCGACGTTTTGTCTGTCTTCGAGCCAATCTCGATATCGATGCCCGAGATATACAAACTCGACCTCGATCCACGTAAGGTCTATCGAGGTCTCTCCTCCTACGATAACATCGAGATCATTCGGGACCTCGATGCCGACCTCGTCCACGACCCAACGGGACTGTTTCCGCAGATGAAATTCTTCATAAAAATCCACGGAATCGACAAACAGTACCCGTTCGTCACGACGCGTCACGAAGTCCCGCCGAATCCATTTTCGCTCTCACGGCCACCAGTATTCGTCGAGAGTGTAGTCGACCTCTTGATTCCAAATCTGGACGAACAGCAATCGATCGTTCACACGAAGAGACAAAAGGAGGTGTTGGTAAACCGGGGGTACCCACAAGAGCTCGTACGCGTCATCCCTCACGGTGTGTACTCTGTATTCGGGAGTGCTCAGGAGAACGTCGCTGAACCTGAACCGAACACCCTGCTCTTCTTCGGGAATATCGTTCCTCCGAAGGGGCTCAATACACTAGTCAAGGCGATTCCACAGGTTGCACGTGAGATTCCGGACGTGAAACTGATTATCGCAGGAGACGGAAAGATATCGAGCGACTCACAGCGAATCATCGACAACTACGAGAAGAACTTCGAAGTTCACAACAGGTTCATCGAAAACGACAAAGTGAACGAACTGTTCTCGCGTGCAGAAGTCGTTACCACCCCCTATCGGAGCCAGCAGGGAACGAAAGGTCACAGTGGCGTCGTTGCCACCGCATTCTCGTTCGGGAAACCAATCGTCGCGTCAACTGCGAGCGAATTCCCCGAACTCGTTGGTGAGTCAGGTGCGGGTGTTGTCGTTCCGCCGGACGACCCACACAAACTCGCGACTGCCATAATTGGCGTACTGAAAGACGACGAAGCGAGAGAAGAGATGTCGAAACGGAGTCTCGAAATGGCTGACCGACTCTCTTGGGAAAATGTCGCGAAGCAGTATCTGGACGTGTATCGGCAAATAATCGACAACCAGTCATCGGAAAAGCGTATTTATCCTGTGAGTACGTAGATGGTGTACGTAGTTCGGCGTCAGGAGGTCTGACTCACCGACCTCAAACAGATAATGACAGAGAATCAGTTGACCAAGCGTGATGTACTTCGAGGACTCGCGGTGGGGGGAACAGTCCTGACCGCAGGATGCGTAGGCTCCCCTCTAAGAAGTACGATTGAACAGAGCGAAGCGTCCACTCTACCGGATGTCTCGGTGGACCACAGTGACGTTGGTCCGCAATACGGCGCGGTCGATACTTCCCAGATGACGCTTGCGTTCGAAGATACCTTTGAAGATGACTCGTTAGACGAGTCTCTGTGGGGGACAGAGTATCCGTGGAAGTCACGGGTCCACAACTACAACGGGTACGCAGACCCCAATAATGTCTACATATCCATGGACACGCTCGTGATCAAAGCGGAGAAGAAACCACAGAACGGCAAGACGTATACGACTGGTGTCGCGTCTCCGCGAAGGGATTTCTCGTACGGATTCTTCGAGGCGAGTGTCAAGGTTCCACCAATTGCGACTGGGTTCTGGCCGGCATTTTGGATGACGCCAGTCGATGCGTGGCCTCCAGAAATCGACATTTTCGAATTTTTCGGGGACGACCCGAGGGCTCACATGACGTATCACTATAATGACCTCTTGGGCCTGAAGAAGAAGGCTAACGGAGCAGCGGCGGTCCCTAATCCTAGTTCAAACTTTCACACGTATGCAGTCGACTGGGCCCCCGAAAAAATCGTCTGGTACATCGACGGTCAAGAGCAGTTTAGATTCACGGGCCCGAGAGTCACACAAGACGAGATGCATCTCATCTTCAACTTCGGCATCGACGCATCGTTCCTCGGGACCCCGAGAGACGAGGACCTGCCAGAAGTGATGCAGATTGACTACCTTCGTGTGTGGCAACGATAGCTACCTGTCTGCTCAGAAAATACTCCTCAGTAGCTCGTATCGCCTCTCAAAAAGGGCTCAGCCGACGACGAACGTTAGTTCGTAAAGTCGGTCTCAGTCCCGTCGTAGGTGGTTACGACGCTGCCACCGAAGGTAGACACGTCGACGACGCTACCACCGATTACCCAGTAGGCGTCTGCTCCCGAACTAACAGAGCCGAATGCCTTCCCGTTCTGGTAGTCGTCTGCAGTGTTCACGTTCGCGCTCCCGACCTCTGCAGCGAGGAGCTCAGCGTCAGTCTCGATAATGTAGTTGACCGTTCCGCTGCTGTCTGGCGAACGCTCCACGACGAGCAGATTCACGTCGGTTCCGTTTATCGTGACGTCGAGGTTTGCGTCAGCAGTGAGCGACTCGACCGTCCCGCTGAAGCGGTATTGGTCTTGGTCGCCGTCGACCTCTCCCGTAGCGGTTGCTCCGTCGATGGAGTCGGTGCTTTCGAGTGAGTCGGTCGATTGGATGGCGTCACTCACCGAGACAGAATACGCCGTGGGCGACGTGGATGTGCTCCCATCGATCGTGATCACGTTCGGAAGCGGCTCCGGTTCGTTGTCTGGGTTCACCGGGCCAGTACGGCCAGCATCGACGAGGTTCTGTGGGTCGACCGCGCTGTCGTCGACGTACACTTGGAGTGGTCCGGTGTACTGCAGGTCGATGATTTCTCCACGGAACCAGAAGCCGTCGCCGTTGAGTGAGCCACCGCTGACGGTTCCCCCAGCAATCGTTCCGTCTGCGGAGATCCATTCGTCGGATTCACCGCTGGATTGCTCGTTCGGGTCGATCGAGATGTCGCCACCGCTCACCTCGAAGGCGTAGGTCACTTCACTGCCATCTCCCGAGCGAACCCACACGTAGTGTTCCGTACTCGTCGTGCTTCCAGACGTATCCGACGTGGAATCAGTGCTGGTTGAATCCGACGTTGAGCTAGTGGAATCGGACGTGGAACTCGTGGAGTCCGACGTGGAGTCGGTACTGGTGGTGCTGTCGGTCGTCGTATCAGTGGTCGAGTCCGAAGTCGAACCACTCGACGTGTCGTTCGTTTGCGTACCGGTGACGAGCGAGTCAGCGTCGACGGGTTGGTCGTCGATATAGACTTCGAAGGGCCCGGTGTAGGCGAGGTCGTTGACTTCTCCGAAGAAGTAGAATCCGTCGCCGTTGAGGGAGCCACCACTGACAGAGCCACCTGCGGAAGTACCGTCTGCAGAGATCCACTCGTCGGACTCACCGCTGGATTGCTCGTTCGGGTCGATGCGAATCTCCCCACCCGTCGTGTGGAACTCGTAGGTGGCCTCGCTTCCGTCGGCAGAGCGAACCCAGATGTAGTGTTCGGTGTCGGTCGAACTGGTAGTGCTCGTCGAATCGGTGGTCGTCTGGGTGCTGTCGGTCGTTCCGCTTCCAGGGGCGTACTCCCACACACGGACCCAATCGACAACCATGGATTCGCCCCACGATTCAGACCGGTCGGTAGTACCGATACGGTCGATGTGAATGTTGAGCATCATATAGAATGGTGCTCCGTTGTTCAGAGACGTCATTATCGTCGGGTCGGTTGTCTCTGCGACTTTGATACCGTCGACGTAGTGGACAACACGGTCTTCCATCCACTGGCAGCCGTATATGTGGAAGTCTTGTGAGAGGTCCTCTCCAACGTCGTACGACGCGGGCTCGTCTTCGTGTGTCGAGGAGTCTCCTTTGACTCCCGACGACGAGTAGTGGATGTGGTGGTGCGAGACGTGGGTGTCGCCGTAAGAGTCACCAGTTTGGAAGAGTTCGACGAAGTCGATCTCAGGCGGCCAAGACTCGTCGTTTGGCTTCGCCCAGAATGCTGGGAGGAACCCTACACGGTCGGGCATCTTGATTTTGGCTTCCCAATAGCTTCCCGGACCAAAGTACTGTTTTCCGCGTGAGTGAACGCCTCCTGCTTTGATGTCGTTGCCGTCGTGGGTTCCCGTCAGATGTAGTTGATTGTTCCGTATTTCGACGTTCTCATCTACGATCCGCTCAGGCGACCCGTTCGTCTCTCTTCCCCAACCGAAACCGATACCCCAGTTGTTGGAGTCGAGCGTTCCAGAGTCGAAGTTGTCTTCGAGTGCGAGATTCCAATCTGCTTGATTCTGCGGACCACCTTCATCGACTACAGCGGAACCCACACCGAAACTTCCTGCACCGAGTACCGTCATTGCACCGACACCGGACATTTTGAGGAGGCGCCGGCGGCCTAGTTGGAGGGAGCTACCGTTCGTTTCTTCGTCGGGGACGTTCGGACGATCGTCGTCTCTCATTGTCACAGATTCCTGAATGAGAGGGACACATAAGTATCTTTTTTGAATGAAATTGTAGATAACAGGAACTTAATTGAACAAACATTGTATGTCTAGGATTATAACAAAACGAAAGTTGCTATTTTAAACACCAATTTAATTATATGTTTAATTTACTATCTATATGTTTATAAGATGAATTAAACTATTTACTATCGTCGAATTTTGAATAGCTTTGTATTATGTTGAGAACATATTGTACCGCTATTTAGTCGGTTAGTTTCATATGTTGTAAATCTGAACCCTCGATTTAGTATTTGGAATTTATACATTCTTTCTTCACGCACTGAATTGCTTTATTAATATATTAAGAATCATTACATTTTCAAAGAAATTAATGTTAAGTCCGTCTTAACACCATTCTGCAGTCTTGACAATTCAGAAACTTTGCCCGATGTGTACTGTCATACCGTCTAGTGTACTCATCCAGTTGGGTAGTTGACATTCTGGGGCGCAAAAGAACCCGTTTGGGGCAGTTCCATAGGAAACTCATTTCATGAAAGCGCTGTTTTCTCCTCCACACACAGCATTGGATTTACGGAGTCAGAATCTGAGACTTCGAACGAACTTCACGGGTCGCCACGAGAGCGTTAATTCGTTGGTTAGAATTCCGCTTTACAGCTCGTTGAGAATCGACTGTAGCTTAATACGAAGCGCCCCCGAAGCGTTCGACGATGACCACGCCGATACTCGTTCGTGGGCACGAAGCAGTGCCGATCGACCGAGAGGTGTTGGCTGACCTCCCACGAGAGACAGAGAAGATAGCTATCTCCTGTGCATCGGGACTCAGACACGAGTCCAAGTGGTCTGGTTTTCCACTGGGTGCGGTCCTCGAATTCGCCGATGCACCCCCCGAGACGACTCACATTGCCGTAACGAGTGCCGATGATTGTCACGTCTACGTCGCCATCCGAGATGCGCTTTCTGGACTCCTTGCAGTCGAACAGGATGGAAAGCCGTTGGAAGCACCTCGGCTGGTCGTCCCAGACATCGATGGGATGCGATCTGTCAAAGACGTCGTTGCAATCGAAGCAGTGAGTCTGGACTCGGGGACAGACCCCACTGCACTCGAACGGCACCCGAAAGTCGAGGACACTGACTCATGACGGGGATTTCACCACGTGAGGTCTGTGGCGTCGTTCTCGCGGGAGGTGACAGTACGCGGTTCGGCGACAGCGACAAAGCACTCGCACAGTTCGCCGGAAAACCACTCGTCTCCCACGTCACGTCGGTTCTCCACGCAGCGACGGGGGAACCGCCGATACTCGCGGCACGGACCGACGACCGGGCAACGATGCTCTCAGACGTACTCCCGAAACTCCCATCGATTCCGGATGCGCCCGAGAGTGACTCTCCCAAGTTGTCGTGCTATCTCTTGCTAAAATAGTCCGCCTCACTTCAGACGATCGTAGAAGACAATCGAAAACAGTCACCCAGTTACAACTTCGGGGGATGAAGTGGTTCGTGACTTCTCGACGACCACTTTGAACTTGAACCAAACCTGATGACAAGTCATCTTCACACTGACTTCGTTTCTCCGTAAATAGTGGGGTGTGAAGTTCAAATACCAGCGGTTATTCTGAGATGAGATGGTGTTTTATGCCTCCTGTGATTCCCGGAATGTCGCCAACGCGATCGCTGTCGCGATAATTTAGATAACGACCGTTCCCATCCACAACTGTTCGTTAATGACCGTGCTCTACTCTTACTGAATCCTTGTCTGTTGGCCAGTGTGAGTCATTATACAAGTGTGTGACCGAGAGGCTGAGAAGGACACGCCACACGGCCATATCGAGTCGGTCGAACGCTTTACACAACGTTGAGGGGTACGGGAGCTCCTCAAGACCGATTACTCTTCGAATACGAGGCATTTCGATGAGGTCGTCAAGAAGCATCCGGTACGTCGTATTCTTCCGTCCTTTTGAGACAGAGCAAGACGATGTGCTGACAGAGTATGTACCGCCGTTTCGAGAACTTCGAAGAGTATCGTGCAACGGCTCGACAAGCCAACTGAATTGCTTGCTCAACGAACTGGAGCAACCGGGACTTTGGGAGGGCCTGCATTCCGCTACACTAACGGCCGAACCTGTAACTCTCTGAGGATTTCAACAGAGCCACTTCTCCCCGTTTCCGTTCTAAGTGTGGTGTCTCGTGGGGGGAGGCTGCTGTTTCGCCGCCTTGCACACTGCAGTCGTGATTTTGTCGCGTCACACTCCCCAGAAGAACACGATGCCGGCCGTCGTGACGACAGTCAGGATGAGCTGGAGCGGTGCACCGACGCGCGCGAAGTCGGTGAACTTGTAGCCGCCAGGTCCATAGACCATGAGGTTCGTTTGGTAGCCGACCGGGCTGAGTAGCGGCGTGCTGGCGGCGAACGTCACCGCGAGGGCGAACGCGAAGGCGTTGACGTCGAGTTGACCTGCCACCTCGACAGCGATTGGAAGCATCAACACGACGCTCGCGTTGTTGCTCACCATCTCCGTGATGATCGCGGTGCCGAGGTAAAACGTCGCGAGCATCGCTATCGGTGTGAGGACGGTACTCCCGGCTACGATACCCGTCGCGATCAGATCCGCGGTCCCGGACGCCTCAAATGCGATGCCCAAGGGGATGACGCCCGCGATCAGGAAGATGACATCCCAGTCGACGGCCTCATAGGCGTCCGCGGGGCGGAGAATACCGGAGAAGAGCATCGCCACGACACCGGCGAGGGCGCTGACCATGATGGGGAGGACCTCGAGGGCGGCCAGTCCGACGACGCCGGCGACGATGCCCAGTGCGATGGGGATCTGTGTCCGGTCGAACTCCTCCCAGCGTCTGTCACTGAAGACGACGATCTTGTTGTCTGCTTGGAGTCGGTCCAGAACGTCCTCGGTCGTCTGGATGAGCAATACGTCACCGCCCTGCAGACGCACGTTCCGGAGGCGCTGGCGAATCACTTCGTTCCCCCGGCGGACGGCAAGCACGGTCGCGTCGTAGTCGCGCTCGAATCCAGCAACGCCGTTCCGTCTGTTCAACCACGCCCCGGGGAGCAACACAATCTCCATGAGCGAAACTTCATCTTCGGCTTCCTCCGTTCTCTCCGTGCTCTCGTCGTCGTTCGTGTTCGGGTCGGGTGTCGCCGACGGTCGGCTCCACGCGTGGTGTTCGGGCACGAATCCTTCGGGGAGCGGTTCGTACCCATCCTCTGCGGCGTCGAGGAGTTCCGGCAGGAAGTCGAGGTGGTCGTCCCCGATGACCTGTTCGAGCGTCTCCTGGCTCGCTCTTACGGAAAGGACGTCTCCGGCGTGGATCCGCTCGCTCGGGAGGCCTCGGACGATGCTGCGGCCGTTGCGCACGATCTCGAACACGTCTAGGTCGAGGTCGCCGCGCCGCAGCTCTCGCACCTGCGACCCGACGAGGTCGGAGTCCTCGTGGACGACGACGTCGGTCAGGTAGTCAGCCATCCCGAACTGGTCTGTGGGGGACCCTTCGGCGGTGATTCGGGCAGGTGTGAGATACCGCCCGACGGTCAGCAGATAGACGGTACCGACGGCCAGTACGACGGCCCCCAGTTGTGTGAACTCGAACAGCGAGAACGGCTCACCGGTCGGCCCAATCTGCGCCCAGATGGCGCTCGCGAGCAGGTTCGTCGACGTCCCGATGACGGTAAGAGTCCCGCCGAGCATCGAGGCATAGGAGAGGGGAATCAGCAGCTTCGACGGTGAGGTTCCGGTCTTCTTGGCGAGGTTCGTGACGACGGGGATGAATACTGCGACGATGGGCGTGTTGTTGACGAAGCCCGCTGACGGGCCGGCCAGTCCGACCGTCGCGAGGAGCTGTCGAAATTCACTGTCGCCCGCGAACGACTCTATCTTCTGTGTGAGGATCTGGATGACGCCGGTCTGTCTCACCCCCTCGCTGAGGATGAACATCGCCAGCACAGTGAGCGTCGCGGGGTTCGAGAAACCCGAGACGCCCTCCTCTGGGGAGACGCCCGTCCACGGACCGAGGAGGATGAGCGCGACCATCAGCGCGATGGCAGTCGTATCGATCGAGACTGGCTGGAGGACGAACAGGACGAGCGCGACGGTGACGACGGCGAGCACGACGACCACGTCAATCGAGACTGGCAACGCTACCGGGGTCTGCTGGAGGAGTGTTGGCGTCGCCAGTGCGAGAGTGTGCAGTCCGTTCGTCACAGAATCAACTATGTATGGGTACCAGTGGAGTCTACATAGTAGTACGGCTCTCATCGCTCCGTCGCCGAACGCAGGTGGCGTCCGTCGGCCACCGGCAAGGTGCGTGCCGTGAGAACTGCTTTGTGACTGCTCGCCGTAGCGGCCGGTAGTGACATGAACGATTCATTGGTCTTTACAGCTGGAATACGACAACAAGGTCTTCTACCGGAGCGGTCGGTTTCGACAGGATGAATGGTCTGTCGCGGGTGTCTCGTTGTAACCTGAACAGACCAACTTATACAAATTCAGGTAGTTCCAAATCAGGAGATTGTCACTTAGACAGACTCGTACAGAATGAATGGGGAGTGGAACAAGCATAACCGTCCAGCGACCCTCTGACTAGAGAGTCACAATGGATATCTCTGAGATACTCTCCCCAAAATTTACGGAGTTCGATATCGGTACACCGCTCTCGAAGGTCGCCGGAGCGTTCGAGAATCAGGAACTCGATTCGGTCATGGTAACAGACGGTGACGAGTACTGTGGAGTCGTCAGCCGCCGACAGCTAGCTTCTTCGTCCAACCAGCCCTCGGCAAAGGTCGGCTCACAGGTACAGCACGTCCCGACGGTCGACCCCACCGAGGACGTCCGTGAGGTCGCACGGCTCATGATCGGTAGCGACGCCAAAACGCTCCCCATACTAGACGGCGACCGTGTTATCGGTGTGGTGACTGGCGATGCCGTGCTCGAGGCTGTCCGTCCGTTTCTCGACGCGGTGACTGTCGATGATGCCTACACAACGGAGTTGATCAGTGCGACCCCTGACACCACGATTGGGGAAGCACTCAATATGCTTCGGGAAGCCGGAATCGCCCATCTCCCGGTCGTCGACGAGGGCGACCTCGTGGGTCTGCTGAGCCTGTACGACGTCATCGAGTTCACGACACGAGGCGGAAGCAAGAGCCAGGGCGGTTCGTCGAGTGGATTCGGTGGCCGCGGCGGTGGCGGACAAAATCGTGGTGGGTTCGGGGCGCGCGAAGGCGATGCCGACCGGATGCTCGACCTGCCAGTGCGGAATCTGATGTCCGATGCAGTCGCGACGGTCGAGCGGAGCGCGACGCTTGAGGCAGTCGTCGAGACGATGTTCGAGCGGGAGGTCTCTTCTCTCGTCGTCACGGCCGACGACACCGACGAGCCGATCGGTATCATCACAAAAACGGACGTCATCGAGGCGCTCACCTGGGAGCGCGACGACCGGAACGCCGTCCAGGTGTTCGGTCTCGACCTGCTTGAGGGGATGGACTACGACGACGTCGCCAACCTGATCGAAAGTATGACCTCGAAGTACGCTGAGATGAGCGTGATCAAGGCCAGCATCGAACTGCAGGAGCACAAGGAACAAAATCGGGGTGTGCCGCTGGTGCTCGCACGAATTCGGCTGGTCACCGACCGCGGCTACTTCACGGCCGATGGGGAGGGATACGGTGCCTCTCACGCTCTCCGACTCGCCGCGAACGCGGTCGAACGTCAACTGCTCAAGGGGAAGACCTACGGCGACTCGAAGAAGCATCCCGACACTGACGAGCAGGCACAGCTCTACGGCTGGTGGCTTGGCGGGTAATCGGATCGATGTCTACAACCAGATGAGTACCCGTTCTGGCTGACACATTCACAGAGATGCAAGGAGAAAGCCAGCCACTTCAGTCGTTGGTAACCTGAACGCACCCTTGGTGCTCGATGTGGTTGGCATCTCGGTGCCGTGCACTCCGCCCGCCGACGGACAGGAGTCGACGGCGCCCCTGTGAGTTAACCTCTTGCACACCTAATTCACACGGGCATGGACGTAGTTGACCCGTCGACTGGCGAGCGAATCGAATCGTACGCGGAACACACCCAATCGGGGGTCGAAAAAGCGCTCGATCGGGCGAATGCAGCGTTCGAAGACTGGCGCCTCCGGCCAGTTCGGGAACGCGAAGAACTGCTTGCAGCTGCCGGTGAGGTCCTACGCGAGAACAAACGCAAGTACGCCGAAACGATGACTCGTGAGATGGGAAAACCGCTCTCACAAGCTCTCGCAGAGGTCGAAAAGTGTGCGTGGGGCTGTGATCACTACGCGGAACATGCGAGTGCGTACCTGGAACCCGAGGGACACCCCAGTCCACCGGGAGCGGCGGTCGAAACCGTCTACGAGCCACTGGGACCAGTCCTCGCAGTTATGCCGTGGAACTTCCCGTTCTGGCAGGTGTTCAGATTCGCCGCCCCGTCGCTGACGGCGGGGAACGTCGGTCTGCTGAAACACGCCTCCAACGTCCCCGGCTGTTCGATGGCAATCGAGGAGGTGTTTCGCGAGGCTGGTTACCCCGAGGGAGTCTTCCAATCACTGTTGGTCCCGTCGGAGTTCGTCGACGAAATCCTCGCGGACGAACGCGTCCGGGCCGCGACACTGACCGGAAGTGGACCGGCTGGGAGGGCCGTCGCGTCGACAGCGGGCGAGCACCTCAAGAAGACAGTTCTGGAACTCGGTGGAAGCGACCCGTTCATCGTTCTCGACGACGCTGATATTTCGGCCGCCGCGGAGACCGGCGCGTGGGCGCGAAACCAGAACGGTGGGCAGTCCTGTATCGCAGCCAAACGATTCATCGTTCACACGGACGTGTATCAGGCGTTCCTCGACCGGTTCACCGAGGTGGTCTCGTCACTCACGGTTGGCGATCCGATGGACGAGGAGACCGACGTCGGTCCACAGGCCCGTCAAGACCTCCTGGAGTCCCTCCACGGACAGGTAGAGGCGAGTGTCGAGGCGGGCGCACGAGTCGTCACAGGTGGTGAACCCCTCGACCGGCAGGGTGCGTACTACTCCCCGACAATCCTTGCCGATATCCCTGAGGGCTGCCCGGCCGACAGCGAGGAGACGTTCGGGCCCGTCGCCGCTGTCTACGAAGTCCCAGACGAGACCACGGCGATCGAGAAAGCCAACGATACCGAGTTCGGTCTGGGTGCGAGCATCTGGACCGAAGACCGTGAGCGCGGCGAGCGACTCGCTCGACAGATCGACGCCGGTAACGTGTACGTGAATCAGCTAGTGAAGTCCGATCCACGGGTCCCGTTCGGTGGGGTCAAGGAATCTGGCTACGGCCGAGAACTCTCGAATGCGGGCATCATGGAGTTCGTCAATCGCAAGACCGTCTGGGTGGAATAATGAAGGCGTCCGACCTCCTCGTCAGATGCCTCGAAACAGAGGGTGTCGAGTACGTGTTCGGGCTCCCGGGAGAAGAACTCGAGGGCCTGCTGTTCTCACTTCGAGATTCGGACATCCAGTTCATCCCAGTTCGACACGAACAGGGTGCGGCGTTCATGGCCGACGTCCACGGTCGGTTGACAGGCGAAGCTGGTGTCTGCCTCTCCACGTTGGGGCCGGGTGCCACGAATCTTCTCACGGGCGTCGCGGACGCCCATCTGGACAAGTCCCCACTTGTCGCGATTACGGGACAAGGGGGGCTCGAGCGCCTCCATCAGGAGAGCCACCAGGCCCTCGATATCGTCCACATGTTCGAGCCGGTCGTGAAGTGGAACACACAGATCACCGATGCCGAGATCATCCCGGAGTCAGTACGCAAGGCGTTCAAGCTCGCCGAGTACGAGAAACCCGGTGCGACCCACCTCGAGTTCCCCGAGGACGTTGCAGCACAAGAACTCGACGCAGAGCCTCTTCCAACTCGGCCACGTGTGCGACGGGCTGCCCCCGACGAACGGTCACTCGACCACGCCGTCGAACTCCTCGAGAACGCAGACACCCCGCTGGTGTTAGCCGGTAACGGTGCCGTCCGAACGTCAACATCGAACCGGTTGCGCGAACTTGTCGACCACGCTGGGATGCCCGTCGTTTCGACGTATATGGGAAAGGGAGCGGTCTCGGATCGTCTCGATAATTCGCTTATGACACTCGGTTCTGGACCGCAGTCCGAGGCGTCCACGGCAATCTCCCGGGCCGATTGTGTACTCGCAGTCGGCTACGACATCGCTGAGCACGACCCTCGCTCGTGGAACGCCGACCTCGATAAGGCCATCATCCACGTCGATCACGAGCCTGCAGAAGTATACCGACACTACAATCCTGACGTGGAAATTGTCGCGGACATCTCGACGGTCCTCCGAGAGCTACGGATGCATCTCGAATCAGCGCCTGGGCCGGAGTGGTGCCAGGAACTGCGCGAGCGAATCGTCGCGGACGTGCAACGAAAACCCGAGTCAGACGACACATTCTCGGTGAAACGGACGCTGCCGTTCCTCCGGGAAGTGATGGCCGACGAAGACATTCTGCTCTCCGACGTTGGGAGTCACAAGATGGCAATCGCACAGAATTTCCCTACCTACGAACCCAACACGTGCATCATCTCGAACGGGTTGGCAAGTATGGGAATTGCCGTCCCCGGCGGAATCGCTGCCGATCTCGCGACCGATGCGAACGTCGTCGTCGCGACCGGTGATGGTGGGTTTCTGATGAATGCAGCTGAGATAGAGACGGCCACCCGCCTCGACCTCGGTTATACGATTGTCGTGTACAACGACGACAACTACGGCCTCATCTCGGAGAACCAGCTCGCACACACCGGTGAACACTTCGGAACCGAACTGACGAACCCCAACTTCGAACGATTCGCCGAGAGCTTCGGGATCGATAGCTACCGGCCAGAGACATGGTCCGAGGTGGAGACCGTCCTCGAAAGTGTCGTTCCTGCGAACGAGATGTCCCTGGTCGAGATCACGCTTGGGTAACACGGAGGTCTATTCTGCTCCCTCCCTCTCGACGGCTATGACGAGAGAGCGGTAGAGATTCGGCAACCGGACGAGGATGCACGAGGCGAACTACGCGCAGAATACGCCGACGAACAGTGGTGTACGACAGTCAGACTGGCTGTTTCCTCCTGTCAACCATCGCGAGAGGCAGAGTGTATTTGCTATTGCATAGCCAATATTTTAGTATGACTCTCGACGTTCCGACCCCGAATCCTCCGTCTCTCCACGGGCCACAGCCCAGGGGTGAGTACGAAGCGATTGATAATCCAGTCAAGGACCCAGAGGACGACTATCGCCGGGAAGAGATCGAGACAATCCTGACGAACGGCGCGTGGAACGATGCCTTCGAGGAGTGGGCGGCCCAGACTGGGCTGACCACAGCTACCTTCGAGGTGGTCGTCGAGTACAACCTTATCGACGAGTTCGACTTCTACTGGGACGCCCAGACGGACGAGGTCGGCTACCAGTCACCGACGCTCCCGCAAGCGGCTCGTGACGTGCTCGACACCGAAGTCGTGGACGATATCGAGTTGGAACTCGACACCCTCGGCCGGACGGTCTCAGAAGTACTCGAAAACGACTACCTCCTGCGTGACGACGAGACGTTCGGCTTCTTCGCCGACGACATATCCGAAAACACGTACGAGTCCCGTGAGGAGTGATCGGCGTATCTCACCGACCTCACCGCTGTCGGCACCGGTTCGAATCAAATCGAGCACGGCACTTTTCTCCTCCTGCAAGACGCGTCGCTCGCCCATCATGAACTCTTCGCGCCCAACTTCCGGGTTCGCAGCGAGAAGTCTTGGAATGACTGTTCGAAGCCGCTCTTTCTCACGTTCGTACTCCACCGTGAACGCCTCGTACATCTCCGTCGGAATCTCACCATCTCCGTTCCATCGAAGACAGCGAGTGTCCGATGGGTTACGCGTCTCCCTCAGACTGATACGGTTCCCCGACCGCTTTCCGTGGAAGTACGTTGTGGAGTGCGGACTCAATATCAGCAGCCGATTCGAACGACTCAAGTGACGTCTCAGAAACCAATTTGCCCAGGTTTGTATCACCGTCGGCCAATATCAACCTGACATCAGAGAGTTCCTCCGATGCTGTAGACCGTCCGATGGGATACCCGATTTCATCGAGCACGGTCGAAATATCACTGAACTTAATTTCGCGAGCCATACTCGCAGCTACGTCCGGAAAGGAGATAAGTGCCGTAACTGGTGTGACGAACATTCTCCGGTGATTGAGATTCTCGGCAGTGCTTTTGATCGGTGAAATCTCCGTACTCGACGGAGATTCTCGCCTTGAAAAACGATATCGAGACTCCAGGGTTAGCGATGTATCAATCCCAGTAATCGGCTTCGAACGTCATCGGCGGAGTCGTACGTTTGGTTATCGGTTGGAGCAAGCACTTCTTCGAGGGATTCCGTCCCACCCTGGGTTTCTATTTCGTAGTCGCCATAGGCCTCGACCAATTCATCCGTCGTGATTGGATAGTCCTGGGCTTCGAGTACCTCATCGAGGCCACCAAGGCGCCCATCAGAATCGCCGCTTATCGCTCGGTCTTCACGAGCTCGGTCACGTACTTCTTCTCGCTTCCGCTCTGGCTGTTGTCGCTGTTCGTCCTCTGGGTTCTCGTCTCGGCCACGTATGTCACCTGACATCTTTTAAAATAGGAGCTCAATTCGGATAACTGTGTGGACGCTTGTCTGTGTGACCGCCTCGGGTACAACATACTTTTTGAAGAGCCGGATTCAAACGCTGATTCTGTGACCCGCACAACTTCGGTGGATGGAAGTGTTGCGTGCCTTTTCACTGAACGGTGTTATTTTCAGGAGAAATGCAACTGAGCCTCTCTCGACGAGTTCGATGGTGGTAAGTGTCGGGCCTGTCCGACACCGCTGTCTCGTTGTGACTTGAAAAGACCAACTGGGGCTCACTGTCCAATTTGTTGGTTAAATCTATGCCCAACCCGAAAATTGCTCAATGACGTCGAAGAGGAACCAATAGTTCTCCGGAAACAGTGGGGTGTGAAGTTCAAATACCAGCGGTTATTCCAACAAGTAGGTCACACGCTGTATTCAGAATGGATTCTATTCAATTAGTAGTTATCTCAGCAGACTCCGAATGCGGCCGAACAACCCCGTCTCGTCTTTCTCATCGGGCACATCGTGAGGGGAGTCGTATACGGCCACATCATCAGTGTCCGTCTCGGCGAGAGTAACACGGTCTAGTCCACCGTCGTCACCCCTTCTGAACCGGCGTCCGTTGGCTCGTAGTCGATACCGGGGTCACTGAGAATGAAATTGAGCCCATCGTCGGTTGGTTCAACATCGGTTACGTCGTCAACCGAGGACGAGCGGCCAGAGAAACCGAATGAGGAGGTATGCAATACCTGTCGTGAGGAGGATAACGACACCATCGAGCAACGCACCCGCACGGAGCATATGGTCGCGCTCTATGTATCCCGTTCCGAAAACAATCGCGTTGGGCGGCGTTGCAACCGGTAACGCGAATCCATAGCTGGCAGCGATGGCACCGGTCACCGCCAACAGAACTGACGCGAGTTCCGTCGACGTACCGAGTGCTTCGGCATACATCGGACCGATGTTGATCAAAAGCGGGGCGATGATGGCTGCCATCGCGGTATTCGACGCCAACTCACCGACGACGACGACCATCGTAATCATCACGAGAAGTACCACGACAATTGGTGTGCCTTCCAGTGACCCGAGTGTCACCTCAGCGAGCCACGCAGTGGCATTCGTGTCGGCCAACGCGTTTGCCAACGAGATACCACCACCCAGAAGCAACAGCGTTCCCCAGTCGATATCGATCAGGTCATCCCACGTTGTCGCACCACTGATGACCAGTGTGGGTACAGCAAGCAGCCCGACGAGGACGTAAAACAAGAGTCCCTCGTGGCCGATTGTTCCGAAGACGTTGGTCTCTGCACCACCGAACAGTGTGACATACCATGGGCGAGGTAGCACATCAGCAAACAGAAACCCGAATCCCCCGAGAAGCCACAAGGACGCGGTTACAGCGAAGATTGCGACGGTTCGGCGGCCCTGATTCGAGAGGGAGCCCATCGATTGAAGCTCACTCCGGGCGCGCGTCCGTGCATAGCTCACGTCGAACTGTTCGGGGGGATACACGACATACGTCAGAAGCACCCACGCGACCGGAAGTGTGACGATTACCATGGGGAGACCGATTGCCAACCAATCGACGAAGGTAATTTCGTAGCCAAGTAGTTCGCTTATCTGACCGACGACGATCACGTTTGGTGGTGTTCCAATCAGTGTTCCCACACCTCCCAGACTCGCTGCGTATGCGGTGCCAAGCAACATCCCAATCTGGAGGTTCGAAGCGCGTGACGAGGTCCTACCCTCGTCTAGTCTCGTGAGGTCCGTGACGCTCTCGACGATTCCGAGTACGATTGGGACCATCATCGCAACCGTTGCAGTGTTGGAGATGAGCATCGAGAGAAGCGCTGTTGCGACCATGACGCCCAAGACCAGTCCTCTCGCTGTCGTTCCAAACCGGATGAGTATCGAATAGGCAATCCGTCGGTCGATATCGTGCGCCTGGAACGCCTCTGCAAGCATGAAACCAGCGAGAAGCAGAAAAATCACTGGGTTGGCAAAACCTGCGACTGCATCGCCAAAGTCTGGATAAACGCCGAACACTGTCAGGACAATCGGGATAAGCAAGGCAGTGAGCGGGAGCGGAAGCGCTCCCGTAACCCAGAGTATTGCCGCAAAAACCATCGTCGCAATTGCGTACTGTCCAGCAACAGTAAGTGAGTCCGTCGTTGGGACTGTTGCGACAACCGCCGTGACTATCACGGCTGCAGCAATCATCATGAGCCGGACAAATTTCTTCGATGACAATGGTCTGTACGTGTCTGTAATTCAATTAGTGTTCAAATATTTTCACCGATAGCGCACCGAGGAGCAGATATGGATTGGTTCGTCGATCGGACCGAGGAACTCCGCAGGACACCGGACAACGGTGGACCCCGTGAGGAAACCTACGCCCTCTTTTCGCGGAGTGGGTTCAAGCAATCGGTCGAAGAAGTGGCCGCAGAGCGTGATGACGTGCGGTTGTTCACCGTCGATAACGTCGTTGCAGTCTTGGACGGACAGCGCTAATTCGTCTACAATAGATTCAGTCCCGGCCCCGGGTACAAGCCTCGAGGAATTATCTGTTCATTCCGCGTGTCTTTGTAGCCAATTGGAACGACCGAGAGCACACCGACGTTAACGTTGATGCTCTGCTCCAGACCATCGACGAGATCATCGAGACCCTCAATGGACTCTTGGCCTTTCGCAGTCGCCTCGAATCGCTTCCTCGTCCGGTTCAGAATGCGAGACGTTCGAGCAATCGCTCGCCCACTGAAGGTCGACGAGATGCATGCGAGTACACTGTCAGCCTCGTGCAGTTGTGGCTCGGCGTCGACGACAACGTTCCGAGGAGCGCGGTTCTGATTCGACGGTCGGGGCTTGGTTGCACGACGATGTCGGGATAGACACGCCGACCACCGTCGGTGAAGAGTGCCTCTGTCCGAACTGGGACAGACAACACGTCGGCGAGGTCGGTACGGTACTCGTTTATGACCTCCCACTGGTCGGATTCGTCGGATTCCTCGGTCGTGTGCTGAATCGAAATCGTCCCTCGATTTGCCGCCGCGATGCGTTCGGCGATGCTGACCGCGAGTGGAGAGTACGAGCTGGTAGCGCCGGTGAGCGTCACCCGCTTCGGTTCGTCGTAGCCGAGGTTGTCGACGAGGATAACATCACAGGGGGCGTGCCGGACGACCCAATCGATGGGGTCGCCGAACAACCGCGACTGGAGTCGAAGCGGTTCGTGTTCGGCGACGATGGTGTCGACACCGCGTTTGTCGGCGAAGTTGACCACCGCGTGTTTCGTATCGTGACTGACAATCTCGTCTGCCTCGATAGCAACCGCAGCGTCGTCTGCGAAGGCCGACATTCGGGCCTCGAAAGAAAGGTCAGACGGAGACTGGACTGTGACGTCGTCTGTCAGTGGAACCTGGTCTGGGACTTCGTCAAACCGCACGGCGACAATCCGGCCACCGTCACGAGCGACGAGATCAGCGGCGAAGTCCACGAGCGCTCGTTCGCGTTCGGGTCCGACGTCTTTCGTGAATGCAACGAGCACTTCTTTCGTGTGTTCGTCGGTTGCCGACACGACGTTTGTTACGGCGTTCTTGTTCACTTGACGGCGAATCGCGTTCGTCGCGACACCCGAGCGGTTCACGCGTGAACGAGCGTACGCGAAGTACCAAGCGACGCTCCCGACCACGATTACGAAGGCACCGACAAGCGCGACGGGGCCCATCTGGGTCAACAACAACACACCAGTTACAGCACCGAACACCTGCACCCACGGATAGAACGGCGAGGTAAATTCGGGATTGTACTCCGTGCTTCCCTCGCGGAACGCCACGACAGCCACGTTGATGAGCGAGAACACGAGAATCTGGAAGGCGCTCGCCAATTTCGCAATCTCCAAGATTGGGATGAACGCGATGAGCAGGAGCAACACGGCGCCCGTCAGTGTGATTGCGGGGACGGGCGTCCCAAAGCGGTCGCTCACTTTCGAGAGCGACGGTGGTGCGAGCAAATCACGACTCATCGCGAGCGGGTATCGAGACGAAGAGAGGATTCCGGCGTTCGCTGTGGAGATCAGTGCGAGCACTGCAGCGAGGATGACCGCGACGACGCCGGCCTGTCCGAGGGTGGACTCTGCAGCGACGGCGACTGGTGTCAGTGAACCGGCGACTGACCCTGGCTCCGTCACGCCGACGAGGACTGCCACAATCGTGATGTACAGCAGCGTGGTGAAGACGAGCGACCCGAGGATTCCAAGCGGGATGTTCCGACCGGGGGATTCGACCTCTTCTGCGACGCTCGCCACTTTTGTGACACCTGCATAGGAGACGAATACGAGACCAGTGGCAGCGAGCAGGCCGGAGAGACCGGCGTCAAAGAAATTCGCGTAATTCGCTGACTGGGCGCTTGGGGCGCTCCAGGCTGCGAACCAACCGAGTGCAGCAAGCATCACGACAACGATGGCAATTTGGAGTCGCCCTGTCTGTTTCGCCCCGATGACGTTGACGATAATCAAGAGTGCCGCGAGTCCCAGCGCGACTGGCTTCAACGGAAGGTCAAACAACAACAGCAGGTACGGAACGCCCCCAACGAGTGCGAGCGCACCCTTGAACGACAATGAAAACCACGTACCCACACCCGCGATGGTTCCGAGTAAGGGTCCCATTCCACGTTCGATGTAGATGTACGTGCCACCGGCTTCCGGCATGGCGGTTGCCATTTCAGATTTCGAGAGCGCTGCAGGGACGACCAGCAATCCAGCGAGCGCATACGCGACGATGACCGCGGGTCCTGCAATTTCGAGGGCAAGAGCGGGCAAGATGAAGATGCCACTTCCTATCATCGCACCGGTGCTAATTGCGAGCACTGACGGCAGACCGAGGTCTCGCTCTAATTCTTTCATGTCTCTTCTCGCACCGTGGTTCGGTTCATCGGTGGGCCATCTGGTATGCCACCGCATTCTCGTGTCATCATGTACGTCATAATCAGATTGGGTGCCCCAGTGGATGTTCTGTCAATAACTGGGGTGCTACATCTCAAATAGGACCGGTCTGTTATATAATTGCGTAAATAAATACCAGTATGTTCGAATCGTACTAACTATTTCACGGATTATCAAAATAATTAGGATATCGACATGTTGTTCGTTGATTCGTACGAGCGGGGCGGCCCCACGGGCTGAGTCAATTGTACACTCAATGTGTCGATCTGCTCACCACGTGACTGCAGTAGCCTTCAGGGGCGTCCCTGATGACTCAATGGTCCGTGCAGAGTTCAAGCGTCGGCCGAATGGCCGTGCTCTCCGTGAAGAGTGGTTGCTTTGGGTTTCGCTCACCATCAGAACTCAGGGTAACACTGACGTCATCGGCCGCTGCGAGAAGAGCATTCCAGCGCAGATGGCGCTTCGTCTGAATCGCTGTCCTGGACCGCTACGTTCATCATTTTCTGTCATCAAGCAGCGTCAATGGCACTACGACGACGCTCTCTTCTTGCGCTAGCCGCCGCTGGAGTCGGCGGAACCCTCGCTGGTTGCACTTCGAGTCAGGAGTCCACAGACAATGAGGTGCCCATAGAGGAGCCCATAGAAAACGAGGCGTCCGAATCCACGGAGTCAACTCGCCCGAGCGGGCAGCTGATTGCGACGTTGCGGACGACGAAAGGTGACATCGTGGTCGAGCTCTACGGTGACCGCGCACCCCGAACGGTCGAGAACTTCGTCGGCCTCGCTACCGGTTCGAAAACGTGGGTCGACCCCCAAACCGGTGAGTCGGTCGATGGTGAACCGCTCTACGAGGACGTCCTTTTCCACCGGGTCATCGACGATTTCATGATCCAGACCGGCGACCCGACCGGGACCGGCCGTGGCGGCCCAGGCTACCAATTCGACGACGAATTCCATGAAGAACTCCGGCACGATGGCCCCGGTGTGGTTTCGATGGCCAATGCAGGTCCCGACACGAACGGCTCGCAGTTCTTTATCACGCTTGACGCACAGCCGCATCTCGACGGCCGACACGCCGTCTTCGGACAGGTAATTGAGGGGATGGGCGTCGTCGAAGCGATTGGTGCGGTCGAAACTGACAGCGCTGACCGGCCGGTCAACGACGTAATCTTGGAGTCGGTGACAGTCGAGACCGCTTGATTCGCCATCGTGTCGATGAGCTAACTTCCCCTCCCCACTCGATCACTCCGTTCGGTCCTTGATTCTCGATTGCTACGGTTCAGGAGATCAAGTTCAGTGGAGTTAGTTGGTTCACTCGACAGAGGAAGTACAAACTTCCCCGCTTGCCCAACCGAGAGGCTCATAATTTTGATTGGCTCCCCCGGGAAAAGTATGAGAGAGTTTCTGTGAGAGAGTGCTCGTCTACGGTTCACCCTTCCGGTGGTAGACATCGAGTTCACCAGCAGGCATCCGCAGTGTCTCAGCACGGTCATGACCGAAGGAGGCGACACCTGTCTCGATGTCCTTTGCGGCGACTCGCCTATGATCCACGTGGATGAACTCAACGCTGGCGTTATAATTTACATGAGTACCTACACTGCAGGTGGTGAGTCGATCACACGTGCAACAGTCTGAACCGCCCAGCGGCCAGACCAATCAACGCTCCTGTGAAGTGGGCGAGGAGTGCACTCCCTGGCGCGCTGTATTGCAGTGTGAGCACGAGGGCCACCCCTACGATTGCCAGCACGACAGCCCACTGGGGGACGCTCAGTCGGTCGAGGATGACTCTCGAGAGGATGTTCGAAGTCACGACGTAGCCGACGAGTGCGAACACAGCACCACTTGCACCGAGGACGCCGATTGGGAGACCAATCAGAGATAGTGCGAGGACCTGAACCGCCCCAGCTGTTGCCCCGGTCGCGATGAAGTAGAGGTGGAAGCGAAGCCACGATGTCGACATCGCTACCAATCCCCCAGCAACGACGAGCACTACTGCGTTACTGAGGAGGTGTCCCGGGCCGATGTGTGCATACACACTCGTGACGAGCGTCCAGGGGTGTGCACCTAACGGTGCGGTGAGGACAAACAGGTCACGACCGTAACCCACGAACGCAGTTGCCCACGTTGCCATCGAGACGATGACCATCAGCGTGAGTGTCTGCACGACGGGATTCCACACAATCGCCCTTGTAAGTGTCTCGTCGGCCCTTGGATGGGCTTCTTCCACAACGGAACTGTACTCGTCTGCCATTGTAGTGAGTTCCAGCCAGTTTTGAATAAGTGTGACTCCAGTGGCGCCCTCGATTATCCACGTTCATTCAGCTTGCTTAGACTCTTGAGAGGTTGACTCTCTTCGGCTTACCAACTACTACGATACTTTCTTAGAACACATGCTACTCGAAGGAGTATCCACGCTTGACGCAGTTGCTCAGATTCCAGTTTGATAATTCGTCAACACACCCTTGGCAAACTACCACTGAATCTCGATACTGGTGCACCGAGGTATTTTATGTAAGACTCGTGGTTGATTTGACCAGTACACCCTTGACCGAAATAAGGTGACTCCACTCCCCTGAATTCACAGATATACTTGGGGTTCTCGGATTCTACACCCTTGGTCCACAGGGGTGTACTCTCACGCACTTTTCCCGCACGGGTGTACTCGAATAGGTCTCAAACAAGGGGCGTATTCGAATCTCTATTTCTCCCCCATGCTCGATAATTTGTGCATTCAATTCGCTCACTGACGGGCACGAGAGGCCTGCTACCCTGTGAACCCACTCTTCGGATGGCGTCCATCGAAGGTGGGAGTGACCTCGAAAGGCTCCTGGATTGCTCTTCTAACATCGCCGATTCCCCAGTACACCCCGACGTTGGTGGGGTGTATCCACTGATTTCGAATTTCGACATTGCCTAGTTTGGGTGACTCAATGGCTGTTCAAAGTGTTCATTTCCACAATTCCTCTTTCTGCGTTTTGATGCTCGTGAGCTCGTATTGGGGCAGATTTCGACATGAAACGACGGTTGTCTGTCTGGGATGGAGACGTTGGTTTTTGTCGGCCAATGGAGATTGACATCGTTTGACCATCGATTTACGGGGTACCTTGCGGGGAATTTCATGGGTGTAGAATGCCGCAAACACGGTATACTAATCTTCCAGGCGAAATCCCAAAAAATCAGAATTCACCCTCGTTTCTGATGTTTTATCCCGCTCCTCTCTTCTATCGAGCTGTGCTTCGCGAGTCTTTCAATCTCGATCTCGATTCTCTTCCTCGTCGTACTCTGTACAATCATGGGCGTTGCCGAGTACTGGCGCTAATCAATTTATTTCTACCGTGGAAAGCGTTGATAACCACGGCGTAGAATTGGAGTTCGAATCACCAACCATGCGTCTCTTTTGCGACGCCATATGGGAATGTCTGTGATATCATAGAAAGTCGACTATGATACACGGGATTTGACTCCTACTCGGAGATATACCCATTGATCGTATACGACGCCTTGGTATCCAGCGCCAGATACAATGTCAATTACGTGTCCCTGCAACATTTATCCTCTATAGTAGTTGACGGTATTCTTGACTGTAAATAAATCCGCAACCCGAGGCATGCAACACTGCTACCCTCCGAACTGTGGGGCCGATACCGAATCAAATTTTGTATTGCGATATACGATATACAGGCATTTGGCATCTTACTGGCCTAATCTTACTAATTGGCGTTGTGTATGGCGCACTCCTGCACAAGCTAACATATTAATTGACTGTAGAATTGTCGTTAACTAATCAGAACCCTACACTCAGAATTACCCAAACACACAGCGGGCGGGTTACTCTCCGCTGAATTCGTGTGAGTTACCCAGAGTGGCACTTCTCATTGGCGTCCATCGAACCAATCCCCACTCTCAAACAGCGTCTCGATTTGCTCGCATCACGTCGAATGCGACGGTTGTCGCGTACAGCTCTAATTATAATACGACCGCTATACACTATTCTCTGATTTCTCAGTACCACGCAGCGTCATCAGAGGCTTGTCCACCTGAACTGTGGAAAACAGTAGACGTTCAGAGCGGCACGACTTGTGGGGCACTGCGAGCCGGAGAGACCTACGAGGACTCGAATGCTTCGACGGCCGCAGACGCAACAGTGACGTCTTCTTCGGCACTCCCACCAGAGACGCCGATGCCGCCGACGACAGTTCCATCGACTTCGAGTGGAATCCCCCCGCCGAACGTGATGATTCGGCCGTCGTTCGTATTCCCGAGTCCATACAGAGACTCACCGGGCTGTGAGACTTCCCACACTGTCTCAGTGTCTAATTTGAGGGACACTGCGGTGTAGGCTTTGTCCTGTGCAATGTCGATACTGGCGAGGAGTGCATCGTCCATCCGATGGAATGCAACGAGGTTTGCAGCGTCGTCCATTACTGCGATACACATCGGTACGTCGATCTCCGCTGCTTTCTCTTCGGCAGCGTCTACGAGTTGTTTCGCGACTTCAAGTGTTACGTCAGTCATGTTGGGATACTGTGTCAAATACAATCCATAACGATTTAATGTTTTATGTGGCCTGCCAGAACACAGCGTCATCTGCAGATTGAAATTCGGTCGAGAAGTCAGTCGTTCGGGTGTGTCTCTGTGACCTCCTCGATTACGACCTCCAAGTCGTCATCGGGGGTCACGAAGTCTGCGACTTTGGTGGTAACCGCGAACTCTTCCGCCGGGACGAATAGCCCAAAGAGAGCGCCCAGGGAGTGGACCAAGACCACAATTGGGGTCAACACCAACAGCACGAGCCAGATGACAGGTTGCTCTCTGTAGAACGCCAAGCCCAGGATCGACCACAGGTAGACTAGCCCGAGCAGGAGGGAGGACAGCGCGAAATAAATCTTCGGGTAAAACACGATTTGCAGCGAGAGAAGAGGAATCCCGAGATACGTGAGGAGGGATATGGCCCAGAGCGTCGGGCCGAAGACTGAGATTGCCCACCCGATATCGCGGAAGTGATAGAGGACTCGGTAATCCAGCGGGAGCAACGAGGATTTCGAGCGCGTACCCGTCAACCACCGTCGTCGCTGTGTGACCATCGCCTCGATCGAGGGCGGGGCCTGGTTCTCGAAGAACACGTCGACGACCTCGAAGGTCGCACCCTCCACGAGGACTGCCCGCCAGGTGAAGACGGAATCCTCGACGATGGTGGCTTCGTCCCAAGTGACTCGGTCTTCGAGTGTCCGTCGGATGGCGATACCACCGCCCCACGCGTAGAACGGGACTTTCTGAAACTGGAACGCCTTCTGTTCGATGTTGAACCCGATGCGGTGGATCTCTGCTAGATAGGGAAGCAACCCTCCTGTCCGAACGGGACGCTCGCGAAACTGCACGATATCTGCGTTGGACGGGATTCCATCGAGTGTGGTGGCCTGAGTGTCCTCGTCGAGATACAGCACGTACTCCTTGGTAGTCGGATGGTGCAAGCGAGCGTATTCGACCGCTCGGCCTTTGTGACGAGCGTGACACGTGAACGACTCAGGCACGACGAGTACCTCCGCTCCGTCGATTTCAATGGGGACCTCCGCTACGACGAGGACGTCGGTCAACTCGGGCGGGAGCGCGTCGACTGTTTCCTGGACCACTGCCTGATTGTCGATGGTGAGGATGCGGGCTTGGACGTGGTCGAGTGGCCATATGACTTCGTCCTCCGTGCGAGGACGGGAACGCTGCCGGGAGCGATGCCAACAGTAGAGCGCAACCTCGTAGAGCCAGAAGCTGACAGGGAGGGTGTACAGGAGAACGAGTTGCCAGAGGACGAGCGTCATCACCATCTCGGGTGATTCGCGGACAAAAGCCCAGGCCTGTGCGACGAGTTCGAAGGTACGGGTCGCTTCTGGCGGAAGCGTGAGAACGCCGAGTTCGACGGCCAACGTGAACCCTGCCGCAAGCAATACCCCGCTTATACCGACCTGAGTGATTCGCTTCATTCTATCTCCCGAGACCTTCGACACCCACTGGAGCCCCCAATCGTCTCTACCGAAGGCAGGTGAGAACCTACCATATACTTATCTGTGAAATGATGATTCATCGCAGACAGATTGTCTTTCAAGTGAGACGTTCAGGCGTGAACGGTTACGAGAGATATTTCGAAAAGGGTCACAGTCGTTGAGTATTTAGCCTGAAACCGACGGCGACTGTGGAAGAAGTGTCGGCTTCACACACTGTCTAGAGGGCAAAATTCTCGCCCTCGAAAAAAGACAGATCAGAGGCCATCCGACCGGTCATATCCTCTCGAACTACTCTACAAAGAGCGCGAAGGGTTTTCGAAGTAACTCTCAACCCGATGCAACACGGAGAGACTCCGTATGTCGACGAACTCCAGTATTCGCCTCGTACGACACGCCACTCTTCTCGTGACAGTCGAGGATACCACACTGCTCGTTGATCCGATGTTCGCGTCTCCCGGCGACAACCCACCGATACAGGATACACCGAACCAACGCGACAACCCACTGGTTTCGATGCCAGACGTCGAACTGACGTACGATGCTGTCGTGGTCACGCACCGACACACTGACCATTTCGACGAGGCTGCGAAGGCGGCGCTCGACAGCGACGTCCCGTTGTTTTGTCAACCGGCAGATGAGGAAGCGTTCGTCGAAGACGGCTTCACGAATGTCCATCCAGTCGACGAGACAGCGGTATTCAACGGTATCACCATCCATCGAACACCTGGCCAGCACGGACATGGCGAACTCGCCGAGAAGATGGCACCCGTTTCGGGGTTCGTCCTCGAAACCGACGAGACACTCTACATTGCAGGTGACACCATCTGGTACGATGCAATCGAAGAGACACTCGACCGGTTCGACCCCGATACCGTCGTTCTCAACGCCGGCGAAGCACGATTCAACTACGGAGACCCGATAACGATGGGTGTGTCGGATGTCACTGCCGTTCGAGAGGCGACCGACGCCCAGATCCTCGCCGTTCACATGGAGGCCATCAATCACTGTCTGCTCACGCGCGACGAGTTACGAGCGAACACAGAGAACGTCCACATCCCAAAAGACGGCGAACTAGTTACGCTATAACGCGGCTGACGCACCGGCATAACTTCGTTCTCACGTCTGTGGTCCTCGGTGCTCCCCGAGACGAAGCACACCCAGCCAACACCGCTGAGTGGCTCGCCCCGATGAGGTTTTTCAGCCATCGCCCCATACTCTTCACTAATGTCTGAAATCGACGTCGACGACCTTCTCCCGAACGACCGCGTGAAACAATCGGTGTCTGCTGGAAACGTCACACAGCTCACTCGCGGCGCGTCGAACCGCTACGCTGACGAAGGTGATACGTTCGAACTCGACGGTGAGACGTTCGATATCGTCAGCGTTACCGAACGGACACTCGGTGACTTCACTGACGCCGACGCCCGCAGAGAAGGGTCGCCATCCCTCGAAGCCTACAAACAGCGGATGGAACGCGTCCATCCCGGTTCGTTCGAGTGGGACGACAGCGACGAGGTCGTCACCTACAGATTCGAGCGGCGATGACACTCGTGAGCGTGAGTGTGAACTTCGACAGCGAAGGACGAAGCGGGAGATAACGTGACTAACGAACCACTCCCCGCTGAATACCTCTCACCGCTCGCCACGCTCGTCGACGAGGTACTCGCACGCGTGGGGTACGAGGTGGCAACTGCCACCGAGGTCATCGACGACGCTGTCCCCGGTTACGGCGGCCTGTTCGACCCTGCGACTACGTCGACAGAGTTGCGGCAAGCACTCGAATCTCTCCTGGCATCAGAACTCTCTCGGCCACCCGTCCCCGAACCGACAGGCGATTCGTTTGTTCTCTACGTCGATGGGAGTTCGCGCGGCAATCCCGGCCCCGCGGGTGCAGGTGCTGTCATCATGGACGCCGAGGAAAACGAACTCGCTCGTCTCGGTCGTCCCGTCGGGTCTCGGAGTGGAAATAACATGGCAGAGTACGTCGCTCTCCAACTCGGCCTGTCGGAACTGCTGGCTCGCTACGAACCACGTGACGTAGAGGTTCGCATCGACTCGATGACGGTCATCCGTGACGTCTGGCAGGGCGACGACCCGACAGAGCTAGGCGTCGAGGCGTATAGCGAAGCTATCGAAATTGCATTGGCAACCATTCCGAACCACCGGTACACGCACCTGGCAGACAGTGACCCGAACCCCGCCGATGCACTGGCGACAGTCGGTGCCGACATCGCAGCGTTCGGCCCCTGATGATGTACTCGCGCAAGTAGGGACCTCAGAGTCTCTGTGCGATGTCGAGTGCTTCTTCCGTCGGAACCGGTTCGTCGAGATTGTGGAGCTCCTCGAGAAGGCGGTCTACACTGTTGTCTGTTGGATCGATACCGGCTCGGATTAATAATCGTCGGGCAGCACCGGCACCACTCTGGTGACCAAAGTATAGCGTGCGCGACCCACCGAACATCGATGGGTCGAACGGCTCGAACGTCGAAGGGTCGTCGAGCATCGCTGCAGTGTGAAGGCCAGACTCGTGAGAGAACACGTCCTCACCAAGAATCGATTTCTCTCCCGGAACGGATTCGTCGAGTGAATCCAAGACATCGTTCGCTCGAGGGATGAGAGTTGACTGGTCGATAGCGGGTGGGCTCACAGCATCGCTCGTCGCGATCGAGACAACGAACTCTTCGAGAGGGACGTTCCCCGCCCGCTCACCGATACCAGCTACTGAGACGTCTACCTTCTGAACTCCCTGTGTCACTGCTGTGAGCGCGTTCGCGGTAGCGACACCGAGGTCGTCGTGGAAATGGACGCCCAGTTGGGAAGGGTCAGTCGTGAGTTCGTCAAGGTATGAAGAGACCTCGAACGGTGTTTTGGCGCCAACGGTATCTGCAATCGTGAGGTACTCCGCAGTTATCGAATTAAACAAGCGGTCGAGGACGCCCGGGTCGGTCCTGAACCCATCCATGGCTGTGAAGTGGACTTCGAGTCCAGTCTCACGGGCGGTGTCTACTGTTTCACCGACGAGCGACCGAAGTTCATCCTCGTCTTTGCCCAGCAGTTCTGTTCGTTGCCGTTCGCTCGTCGGTGCGAAGACATCGATGACGTCGACACCTGCGTCGACAGCAGCATCGATATCTCGTGGTACAGCACGAGCGATGCCCGTAAGTTTCGTATCCACCGCAACGGCATTGCAGACATCGTCTGTCTGTGGTCCCGCAATCGGGAATCCCACTTGAACGTACTCTACGCCGAGTCTGTCGAGAGCACGGACAGCTTCGGCCTTCTGCTCGGTGGCGTACGAGCACCCAGGTCGCTGTTCTCCCTCACGGCACGTCACATCGAGTAAGACCGGGCGATTCTCAGCCATTCACACCCCACCTTCGCGCCGAAGGTTGTCGATATCAGACTCGTCGTAGCCAATCGACGAGAGGATTGCCTCCGTGTGTTCACCAAGTTTTGGTGGGCCGCTCGATTTGAGACGGTCGAACCCGCTCGAAACGACCGGGAAACGGGGAACGTTGACCGAACGGGTTGTCCCTTCTGCCGTACTGACTTCGGTGAAGAAGTCTGTCGCCTGGAGGTGTGGGTCATCCACCACTTCGTCCATCGAATTGACCTTCGCGACGGGGACACCTGCTTCTCGGAGCGATGCAACGAGGTCGGCGGACGTGTACGACCGACACTCTGCTTTCAGGATGTCCATGAGTTCGTCGAGGTTTTCTCGTCTATCGACGAGTGTCTCGAATCGGTCGTCGGTGTGAAGGTCGAGGTTCAGTGCGTTGCACAGGGCTTCCCACTGTTGTTCACCGGATGGACCGATGAAAACCCACTCATCGTCACCAGTCTTGAACACGTCGTACGGTGCCCAGTTCGGATGCGATGCGCCCATTGGGCCAGGGATATCGTCGTAGGCCTCGGTGTACGCGAGCCAATAGCCCATCAGCGAAACCGTCGATTCGAACAGCGGTGCTGTCACCTTCGACCCGACACCAGTCTTATTTCGGCGATACAGTGCTCCGAGAACGGCAATTGCGCCGTAGAGCGACGCTGCCATATCAGCGATACTCGTCCCAGAGCGAACTGGTGGCATGCCTTCGTGACCGGTGACGCTCATCATCCCCGAAAGTGCCTCAGCGATTGGGTCGAGCGCAGGATACGACTCGTATGGCCCCGGATTGAATCCCTTAATTGAGCAGTAGACGAGTCCAGGATACGTTTGCTTGAGGCTTTCGTACCCGATTCCGAGGCGCTCTGCGGTCCCCGGTGCATAGTTCTCGACGATGACGTCCGTCTCTTCGAGCAGGTCAAAGAACGCCTCCAACGCTGCGTCTGATTTGAGATTGAGTGTGAGGCTGCGTTTGTCTCGGTTGACGTAATTGAACGAACTGTTTCCGACGGGTGATGAACCACGGATGAGGTCACCACCGTTCGGGTGTTCGACTTTGATGACGTCTGCACCAAGGTCGGCGAGAATCATCGAACAGAATGGTCCGGCGATGATGTGCCCAAGTTCGAGCACTCGAACTCCATCGAGCGGGAGATTTTGTGCTGCCGTATCCGTCGTCTCAGACGAAGATTGGGCCGTTTCTTCGTCGACACCACTCATTAGACGACTCCTCCCGTCGACCGAGAGACTGACGTGTCATCGGCATGCTCTGTCCCGAAGAGAATCGTCTTTCCGTCGTCACCAAAGACAAACGCATCTGAGATGTCGAACGAGACGTTGAGTTGGTCACCAGCAGCGACGTCGTCGACTGCGTCGCTAACGACGTCGAAGTTGGTTCCGTCGGCAAGTCGACCGTGGACAACGGACTCTGTCCCGAGCGTCTCGATGACTTCGACATCGACTGTGAGCGTACACGGACCCGACGTTCCAACGTCGAGATACTGGGGTCGAATACCTAGTCTGACGTAACTCGAGGCAGGGGTGTCGACACTCGCAGGGAGTGGAACCGTCATTCCGGGCCCCTCGAGCGAGGTCACACCGTCTTGCTGGGTGACTGTACATTCGACGACGTTCGTCGATGGCATGCCGATGAACTGTGCAACGTACTCTGAGTTGGGGTAGTCGAACAACCGTTTGGGTGGGTCGACTTGTGCAAGTTCACCTTCTCGAAGGAGGACGACTTGGTCGCTCATCGTCATCGCTTCGGTCTGGTCGTGCGTGACGTAGACGACCGTCGTGTCGAGTTCTTGATGGAGTCGCTGAATTTCAACGCGAAGGTCGGATTTGAGTTTCGCGTCGAGGTCTGACATCGGCTCGTCTAAGAGGAGTACGTCTGGATCTTGCACAAACGCACCGCCGAGCGCAACACGCTGTTGCTGACCGCCAGAGAGTTCTGATGGCATCTTCTCCAGTTGCTGTTCGATTTGGAGGACCTCTGCTGCCTCATCAATTCGCTCGTCGCGCTCGGATTTGGGAACGCCGTGTATCTTCAGGCCGTATCCGATGTTCTCGCGGACGGACATATGCGGATAGAGCGCGATTGACTGGAACACCATCGACACGTTGCGTTCTTGTGGCGGGAGGTCGGTCACATCCTCCTCACCGAAAGACACAGTGCCGGATGTCGGCGTCTCCAACCCTGCTAACATGCGGAGTGTCGTCGTCTTACCACAACCCGATGGCCCGACGAAGGTGGTAAACGAGCCTTCAGGGATGTCGAGCGAGAGGTCGTCAACGGCGACGTGAGTGTTTCCGAGGGTGCGAAACTCCTTTCTGACGGTGTCTAAGTGAATGCTAGTTGCCATTATTCGAGGCCTCCAACGCTGAAGCCTTGGAGGAGATATCGTTGCAGGAACAATGCGATGAGGAACGGCGGGAGAGCGATAAGAAGCGAGACGGCCATCGTCTCACCCCAGCCGATGCTGACGCGGTCTAAGAACAGCGACGCACCGACGGTGATTGTGTACATCTCATCTCGACTCATCACGACGCGGGCCATGGTGAAGTCGTTCCACGCGACAGCAAACGCGAAGATTGCAGCGGAGATGTACCCTGGGCGAGCGACGGGCAAGACGACGTCCTTGACCGTGCGCCATCTGCTCGCGCCACGAACCCAGGCAGACTCTTCGAGTGCGATAGGGACTGTCTGGAAATACTGCCACATCAGCCAGATGCAGAATGGGGCAGAGATCGCAGTCAATGCGAGTGTAAGCGCGAAGTGACTGTTGAGAAGTCCGAGCGTCGAGAACACGACGTACAGCGGAATCGCGAGCACAATTGGGCTGAACATGTACGAGAACAGCACCGCCCGTGCTGCGATTGATTTTCCAGTGAAGTCGAATCGAGTTAATCCATAGCCTGCGGCAACTGCGATCGAGGTCGACAGGATTGTCGACCCGAGTGTGACGATGAGACTATTGACGAAGTATCGGACTGTGTCGGTCGTCCCTAATAGCACGACGAAGTTACGGAGCGATGGCTGTGTCGGCAGCAGGTTCACCCGTCCACCGGCGAACGTCGACGCAGGTGACTGAATTGCGATAACCACCATAATGTACACTGGAATGATGGTGAATACCGAGATGAGCAGTGCCGTCAGGTAGACGGCGATTCGCTGGAGTCGCTTCTGGGTCTCGTGCGAGACGAGGCTGTTGGATTTTGATTTCGATGTTGCCATGTTATGCGACCTCCTTTTCGGGGGCGAACGCGCGGAAGTAGACCACTGCAACGACCGCGAGGAGGAAGAACATGATTCCGGCGAGGGCTGTCGCCATACCGAAGTTAACCTCACTGAACGCGATTTGGTAGACGCGAATCGGGAGTGTGGTCGTCTGTTTGAGTGGGCCTCCGTGGGTCGATAGGTAGATGATGTCGAACTTGTTGAACATCCAGATCCCTCGAACGAGGAGGATGATTAAGATCGCTCCACGGAGATGTGGGAACGTGATGTCGCGAAACGCTTGCCACGTGGTTGCCCCTTCGACTCGTGCCCGTTCATAGAGGTCAGGGTCGATTGCTTGCAGTCGAGCGAGCAAGATGAAAAACGCGAAACTCGCGAACTTCCAGACACTCGTGATGACGACGGCAGGCATCGCAAACTCGAGCGTCGAAAAGAACGCGATGGGTTTGTCGATTAGACCTGCTTCGACGAGGAACTGGTTCAGAATCCCGATGTTTGGATCCAAGATGAACTTCCACATGAAGATGACAACGAGCGTGGGTAGCAGGTATGGGAAGATCATCAACGTCCGCAGCGCGTCGCCACCACGGATGCGCTGGTTGATGACGAGCGCAAGTCCGAGCCCAATGACGAGACTCAGGGCCGTTGTCGAGACTGCGTAAACGATGCTGTTCCAGAGGAAGCCCCAGAACTCGCCGCTCCCGAGAAGCGAGATGTAGTTCCCGAGGCCGACGAACTCTGGGTTTCGAACCGGCGACGTGAACAGGCTCATCCCCAGCGCGTAAACGATTGGGATCACCCACACGACGAGGAAGAAGACGAGCATCGGGACGAAACACGCCGCTAGTAGGAGTGTCGTGCCGTCGAGTTCATGCTCACGAAGCGCACGTTGGGCTGCTGCCACCCGTGATTTGAGCGCCGTACTCATTGCAGTCCGCGAAGTTGCTCGGCCAACCAATCGACGGTCTCTTCGGGTGTGAGTCCGCCCACGAGAAGTTGGTCTGCCGCCTGTCCGAAGAGTTGTTCACCGTACGCGTCAGCCGCAACGATGTTTGGAGCACCGTCGTCACCGGTGGCAAGAACGGTCGTGAACGCGTCCCAGTTGTTTCGGACAAGCTCGATCACTTCTGGGTACTGCTGGATGACCTCGTTTTCGGTCACTTCGGGTGCGTCGAGTTGCTCTCTCGTCGGCGGGAACTGGAACAATGGTGCCGACAGGACGAAGTCGTAGAATCGAGACGACTGCGTGAAGAAGTCGACGAACGCCTGTGCACCTTCAGTGTTCTGTCCATCGTTTCGAACGAGGTGGCCTTCCATGTATGCCCACCACTTGTCTTGGTCGCCACCTTCTGGCACCGGGAACCCCATAGGACTGAGTTTTTCCACGAGGTCCGGTCGGTTCCCCTCGATCGTCAAGATTGGAAGCCCACCAACACTGGCTATGGCTGCGGCGTTTTCCTGCTGAAGGGCTCCAATAGCATCTCCCCATCCCCATCCAGAGCCGTTTGGAGAATGCTCTGCCATCGCCTGTACCCACTCGAACGTCTCGATTGCAGCCTCTCGATTTCCGTCGCCGTCGAGTGTAACCTCGATTCCATCGGACGGACCACTGTAGATATCGACATCGTTCTGCCAGAGATACTGCGTCATCTGGGTGTCTGCGTTGTTCGTCTGTCCAGACTGGATGACGTACCCCTCCATCGACTCGTTCGAAGACACATCACCCGCAGCCTCAACCCATTCACTCCACGAAGACGGTCGCTCAGTGTAGATGTCGTTTCGGTACCATGCCATCAGTGGCTCGACCATTGCGGCTGCGAAATACGAATCGCCACCGACGTTAACCGGATCTGGAAGGTCGTTATCCTGGACTGCACTCGTGACAGGAGCGAGGACTCCGTCTCGTTGGAGCCGGTATGCGTCTGTCGAGGTGTCGAACAGAAGGTCCGGGGGGTTGCCTGCTGCGACCATCTTCTGCATCTCTGCGTCGGATGAGGTACCCTTCGCTGTGTAAATCATCTCGACTGTGTATCCGGTCTCTTCTTCGAATTCGGCGATGATTTCGTCCATGACCTCCTTGGAGTCACCGCGGTCCGTCAGGTATCGAATCGGTTTGTTCGAACCACCAGAATCTCCCCCACCGAGGCAGCCTGCTGTTGCAACTGCTGCAGCACTCCCAACAGCCGTTAGGAATCCACGACGCGACGACCCTCGACCCTTCTCCGTCCGACCACCTTGCGATTGTTTCTCATCGTTCATGGTAATTGCGAACACATCTACTCTCCTATTGGTGACGGCAATGGTGCCTACCCCTGTTGGCTCTTTAAATAGAGATTACATACTCACTCAAGGTATATGCAGAATTTAAGGAATATAGGTAATCTGTGCAGACAAATCGTGTCGCACCCAGTGGTTTCTAACTGGGATTCGTCGGAGTGGAAGCGTCAGCTAGCGCATCTGTGAGCAGTTTCTTTTCGGCTCTTCGGAGGTGTTCTAACACCGTTGGACGGCTTAAATCAAATTCAGCGGCGATCATCTCGACACTGATTCCTCGTGGCCAATCGTAGTACCCCTGCTCAAGCGCATAGCCCACGACTTCTGCCTGCCGCTTCGAGAGTCGTGTTGATGGCCCAGAGAACGGCTTCAATTTCCGAAGTTCGACAGACCCGAGAGACCGAAGGCCGTTGATAATGGCTTTGAGGTCCGCCCGCCGAAAGACGACGACGTCGAAGACACGTGTTCTCCCGTAGAACTGGCTCATCTTCTGGAGCATGCCGTGATTCTCACGAATTATCGGAAGCGCGCCAGACGAACGTTTCGTAATCAGTAATTGGTCGTCCCCAACACGTTCGACGTCGCGCACGACGTCACTTGCATTCAACGTCTCTGCCATCTCGTTACGCTCTGCTCCAGCGTCTATGACGAACCGAATATCTGTCTCCCCGAGAACCTCGCAGTTTGTCACGACGAATGGTTCATTAGCGTGTTCACTCACGTGGGAGAGGATGTAGTCCTCGTCTAGTTCCAATACAATTGTGGCTCGAAGCACTGTTCTATTGACCCCCCTGTGTGATATCTCGGTTGGGAAGTTCGCGTTGGACCACGATTACCGGTTCAGTATGTTTACTCTATAATAGGCGTATCTCTTGGGACTACTCCTGACACGGCAGGCGATGGTACTTGGGCGATGGCAAAGCCAGTTTGTGCCACCTTGGACAGCCATGGTTGGGTGAGTCAACACGCCCTCATCGTCGCCACGAAGAGCATACAAATACCCTCTCATCGTGGGGGTAAACGTTGATCTCAACGTAAGGTACCCTCGTTCCCTTCGAAGTGGCTTGTCTACAACCTCGGACAACCGGACTACAGTCGGATGACGACCGATACACCCGTGACAAAATTCGGTACTATTCTACACCCCTGAAATCGTGGAGATATCATATCTCAACCCCTACACCCTTGGTCTACGGGGGTGTACACCCATGCCGGTTCCCCGCAAGGGTGTACTCGGTTGCAACTGCTCGGGGGTGTACGCGAGTCCCATTTGAGCACTCGTTTTCCATTGACAATCGATTCGATTTGCTCGAAAACAGCCCAGAGAACACTCCAATGTGCAGAACTCCACATGTTGATCCACAATTGAGATGCCTGTTGGGGGGTTCAATACGGCGAACTCACGGCCAGAAGATATTGCTAATACCCAGTACACCCTGCCGTTAGTGGGGTGTATCGGCCGATTAGGAATGCTACTGAGAGCCGGTTGAGGGCGGTTTGACGACTACTCACAGTACTTGTTCGACAACCCGGCTTTTTCGTGTTATCAATCGCTCACATACCTCTCGAGTCTGTTCTCGACATGATGTTGGTGTTGGCAGAGCCACGTCCAGGTTGTGTGGTACTCAGCAGAGTTCGAATATCTCAGTTTACGCCGTTAATATCGCACAGATGTTGCGGGAGATTCCACGGGTGTACAGAACGGATTCGAACGGTGATAGGACAGGTTCGACTGGTTTCAAGGAAAGAACCTCAACAGAGACGAGAAACCTGACCAGTCCTGATTAACCTACAGGCTCTGTTGAAATCTCTCAGGTTTTGACAGAAATCGCGTGCTGAATAGAGAGGGTGTGTTCCGCAAACGGATGTTGTTTGTTTCACAACCCCAACGGCGAAACACCAGTGAGGTAGGTGTGCGAACCTATCGGTCGGTGACTGAACACATTCCGTCGTAGTGTCGGTCACAGCCGTTTCCGAGAGATATCCCAAGGTCGCCCTCTCCATGATACATCGCATCTGCAGTTACACAGTCGACGTCCGAGTTCCATGACGCAGCAAATTCGGTGAGGGACTCTTCAACCCAATCGTTGTCGTCAACTCGGGCGAGAACGGTGTAGTCACCCGACTTACTCCCCCAAGTACACTCGGCGACCGCTCCGTGGACGTGATTGTCCTCTTTTGGTTGGATTACATGAGTCGAATCGTGGACTTGTGTGTCGCCTCGTTCTACTCGTAGTTCGAATTGATGCACGTCGCTATCGAGATTGTGAGCCCCGAACCAACCGAGTTGAACCGACTCGTCGAGTCGGTCAGTGACCGTCGTGAGACATCCTGCACTAAGCGTAGCTGTCGCACCGAGGGAGGCAAGGAGGGCACGTCGACGCATACGACTCTGGTGTAACTTCGGGGACAAAAAAATTCGGAAGACAGCCACAGTAGCGTTCGGTAGTGCTTCTATTCCAAACATCGATACCGGCAGAGTCGAGTGACCGACTCGCGCCCTGTATGCAGCAAGGCCACAGAAACCTACCTGAGGACTGTCAGAAGCGACGTGCAACACTCAGAGAGTGAGTTCAGCAAGCGAAGGTCTCGACCTTGGTTACAGATAGCGAATAGTTCCCTGATTTTCCCCTCTACTCTACCGTTGTCAGTCGGGGTTCGTCGTAGAAATTCACAGAGAGTCTGTAAAATCCGGTGTAGGTGACTGTGTATTCGATGTAAGGCTTGTCATGGACTTCTTTTGTTCTGAGATTTAACACGTCGTCCAGCGTCAGAGCGACCTGTTCACCGTCTGCCGATGTAACTCGAATCCCGTACCGTGCTTTTTCATCCATCCACGGTTCTTCAACCACCTTTGAGGAGTCGCCGTCGTCAGCGTCTAGCGCACTGAGTGAAACGGTTGTTTCGTATATCGGTTCAGTTCCATCCAGTATCTCTACTGTGAACTCAATTGCTTCGTCTACGGCGTTGTCTGTGAAGATACCGTCTAGTTGGTATTTGACGAAGGGTTCTTCCAACTTTTCGAAGGTGTTACACCCAGCAAAAGATGATATCCCGGCTACGGAAGCAGTTCCAAGGAAGGCGCGGCGGTTCATATTGTTCGGTATTGTCTACTGAGTGTGAATTTTTCCATCGCCTGACCGACTTGCGCCTTGTATTCAGCACGGCTCGTTCTAACTACTCAGCTTCTGTCAGGAAGCCGCGACCGACTCAGAGGATATTCAACAATTCTCTATCAGTTGAATTGACCACTCTGCACTGAATCGGCCACGTTGAACGACTGTGTCTTGTTCGTCGTCTTCGTTTTCTCGATGGAACGACCTCATGCTGAGCCAGAATGGAGAGCAGTTGGTCGGCACTATAGTTCCATTGGTGTATTGAGTGAGGGGTCGGCACCGAGGATCGTAGACAGGGTTGGTTGCACCTGTTCGAGTTGTTCGGTTGGTTCCACGAACTGTCGCTCTGGATCATAGTTTATGACCCCTCCCGAGGCCAACTTTGGGAGGTGGATGTGATGTAACGAGAGGCGAACCTTTGTTATCACGTCCTCAGGCGCCTCAGTACTGGTCGCCTGATGATTGTACTTGTGGACGGTCTCAGCGAGGTCATCCAGCGTCAACGACCGCTGTTCTTCTGTGAGCACCGCAAGCACGATTCGACGATATTGGTGTTGACACAGGCCAAGTACCGAGTCGAAGGCAATCGGGTGCTCAGTCATCATGCCGAGTGAAGGTCCCGGTCTGACTTCACAATAGGGTTTTAGTATACAAAACGTTTTTAACCGATTGGTCAGGGTTGGACTGTGATGGCGGAGAGCGTATTCCCGAGGACATGCTTGATTCCGCGTCGGAGGCGGGAGGCGACAGCCTGCTGTGAGATACCGAGTTCCTCGCCGAGCTCTGCCATCGTGACCTCCCGCGGAGACTCGAAGTAGCCACGCTCGTAGGCGAGGACTAGTGCCTCTAGCTGGGTGTCAGTAAGGACGGATTCAGTCGCCGTCTCAACCGGTGTGAGCGCGTGCAACGCCGTCAGCGTGATAGGAATGTCCAGTTCTCGACAGCGTCGTTGAAAGTCTGCGATGTCGCTTTGTTGGTCGCCGCGAATCTCGAACGTCCATTGCTGTTTTGTGCCAATGGCCTCGATGAGCGGCACCTCTATCTCCGTCAATATGGTTAGCACGTCTTCGTACTCCAACGTCCACTCAACGCGTAACAGGTACTCGTCGTCAACAGAGTCAACGAGACGAATATCCTTCACGCCCGGGTGTTCGGTGAATGCACTCTCGATGTCGTTGACTTCGGTTCCCCGTACCCAGAAGTAGGGAATCACCACGTCCCGAGCGGGGATAATTCGTTCCAGCTCGACTGTCACGTTCGGCAGTTGATTGAACACTGTCCCTAAGGGGAACTGGTCTGACGGAATCGTAAACGTAGCCTCGGTAGCCATCGTATGTTCCGTGGACTTCCAACTGTAAAGATTTGCCACTGAACAACTACTATTCTCGTGGTTCCTCTGTGTCCAAAGTGTTCGAATGACCGACTCGCGCCCTGCGTTCAGCACGGTCTCAGAACCCGATCACTGATTGAGGAGTACAATAACGCGAATCTACATTTTTACACTCCACGGCGCCAGTTTCCACACCGATTACAACTCACGGATTGTCTGCTCACCTCGGGTGAGTCCGCGAGTGTTATCACTCGTCTCCCAAACCCTCCACCATGAAGATTGCAGTCACGGGCGGCCGTGGTCAAACCGGGCGCTGGGTCGTCGACCGACTCGTCGAAGACCACACCGTTACGTGCTTCGACCGGGACCACCCCGGGAATGATGGGCACCCAGAAGTCGACTATCGAGCGGTGGACCTCACAGACCAAGGCAGTGTCTTCGACGTCCTCACCGACCTCGAACCGGACGCTGTCGTCCACTGGGCCGCGATACCCGCCGCCGGAATCAGACCTGGTGTAGACACCTACCGAAACAACACACTGGCAGCACACAGTGTTCTGACCGCTGCCGGTCGTATCGGGGCGCGTGTCGTACAGGCCTCCTCGGACGGGGCGTACGGGTTCTTCTTCGCCGACGAGACACCAGTTCCGGACGAACTCCCAATCAGCGAGTCTCACGCACTCCGCCCAGAAGACGACTACGGGCTCTCGAAAATCGTGACCGAAGAGATTGGCAAGACGATTGCACGACGCGACGATGTCTCAGTGGCGTCAATCCGGCCATCGTGGATTCAGATCCCAGGTGAGTACCCGTGCCGAGACGACGAGTACACGTCGAACCTCGCTGCTGGTGCTGGAAACTACTGGTCGTACGTAGACGTGCGAGATGTTGCCGATATGGTCGAAGCCGCACTCACGAGCGACCTGACCGGGCACGAAGCGTTCAACTGCGTCGCCCCGGACAACGCACTCGGTCGCCCGCTCCGTGAACTGATGACTGAGTTCTACGGGACTGTCCCGGAGAACTGCGCTGTCGAGGGTGACGCGTCGGCGTACGATACCACAAAAGCCAGCAAACTCCTCGACTGGGAGCCGACACGGTCGTGGCGAACTGCCGCGACCGAGACCGTCCCGACACCACAGGTCTGACCTCGCCGCCATTGCGTCGGGGATTTTCCGGTCTCACCGAAACAGTTCACGTCAGCGGTCGGGATTCGAAGTGGAGGCTGTCAAAATTGGGAGAGAGTTACGTGAGCGCCGAAGCCAATGCGTGTGACCAATCGAGAAGTCGCTCGTCAGCGCCAAACGGCGCTGCACACTGAACGCCGAGTGGGAGCCCATCCGCGGACGTGGTACCGGGGAGTGCGATAGTTGGAAGTCCAGAGTGTGTCCACGGGAGATTCATCACAGGGTCACCAGTCGAATCGATTCCCGTTGGCGCAGGACCCGGTGCCGAGGGAGCAATCCAGAGGTCGACCCCAGCGTCGTTCATCGCTGTTTCGAAGCGTTCGCGCAGCTCGAGCCTGCTCTGGCGACCACGTGCGAGCGCTTTCGTTGGAATCGTTCGACCCTCCTCGATGAGTTTCCGTGTCGTCTCTGAGTACTCGTCACCATACGCTTCGTACCACGCTTCGTGTGCAAGCGCCAGTTCGGCGGCGTTCAGCCGTTCGTGACGCTCGTTTATCGACTCGATGTCCTCGAGGATTGGGACATCGACCACGTCGAAGCCAGCGTCTCGAAGCAGTTCGAGGTGTGTTTCGAAGCCCTGGCGGCCCTCGTCACTGGCCTGGTCGAGATACGCCCCTTCAGGGACGCCAAGAACTGGTTTTTCACGCTGAGAGGGTAACTGACGCCAGTTATCACAGAGACACGCTGCTGCGAGTTCGGCGCCCTCAGTATCCTGCGTAAAGAATCCGACGTGGTCGACTGACTCTGAGAATGGAATGACACCAGAGATTGGAATACGGCCATAACTTGGTTTGTATCCGACGACGCCACAGAACGCTGCAGGCCTGATGACAGACCCAACTGTCTGTGTCCCGAATGCGAACGGACAGAGTCCCGCTGCAACTGCAGCAGCGGAACCACTGCTCGACCCACCGGGTGTGTGCGCTGTGTCGTGTGGGTTTCGAGTTGGTCCCGGTTCGAAGTACGCAAACTCCGTCGTGACCGTCTTGCCGAGTACGAGTGCTCCGGCGTCTCGCATGCGCTGGACTGCTTCGCCCTGTTGGCCGGTCAAGACATCGGGCGGGAGTGCCGACCCCGCATGAGTCGGCAGTCCATCGACGTGGAATATATCCTTCACACCGATTGGGACGCCGTACAATGGTGGTCGGTCTGCAGGGTTCGGAAATCGCGCTTCGAGTTCGTCTGCATCACTCAGGACCCGTTCCCAGCGTCCGTCTTCCGGGACGAACGACTCGATCTGGGGTTCCAACTCGTCGAACCGTTTCCTGAGTCTCTCGACGTAGTCTGCGACAGTTAGTTGGCCATATCTGAGCTCAGTAATTGCGTTTCCAAGGGGTTCGGAGTATACCATAATCAGTCACTGTTTCCTCGGTATTCGAGCCACGTGGTAGTGACAATTTCGGCGTGTTGGATATCGAGGACGGGCTCTGGAGGAACACACCGAACTCTGAGTCAGGTTCTTCCGGGGTCTATCGAGTCACGAACGGGCACTTCCCAACGTAGCCTCTGTGACAGCTGTCTTCGCGAATAAAGATATCGAGGCTGTATCCATCGACGTACCGGGAGAAGTTGTTGTTGTTCACATACTCAGCATCTGCAACGACACAATCCGCCTCTCTTGCTTCGTTCGGTGTGACGGACCGCGCTACCCAGTCACCACCATCGACTCGGACACCCAATTCGTACTGGCCGGGGGTACTTCCCCAAGTGCAGTCTGCAACCGCACCATGGTTGAGACACCCGTCCCTCCCGCGAACGTCGTGAGATGAGTAGTGTACCTCTGACCCGTCTCGCTCCACCCGCAGGTCGAATTGGTGTGGGTCGGTGTCGGTGTTGTGTACGCCAAACCACCCGAGTCTGGTCGTCGGTCGAGAGACTCTTTGACAGATGAGAGGCATCCGGCAGTGAAGGACGCTGCCGTCGCGCCGAGCGAGGCGAGGAGGGACCACCGATTCATGCGCGTACCCTCTCAGAGCGAGCCTAAATGAGTATAGATATCACTCACACAGATATTCGAACTCGTCACGTCGTATCAGAAGCCCTCGCAATATTGTCAACTCAATGTTGGTTATTTATTGACAGATATTTCACCGCTGGAGAGAATGAGAATTGCACTGTACACTTAACACAGTGTCAATCGTCTAGTGGTTGCTATGAGAGCAGCGTTATACCACGACCGAAAAGATATCCGTGTCGAAGAGATCGACGAAGGGACCGTCGGCGATGGACAAGTACGAGTCGACGTCGACTCGTGTGGAATCTGTGGCTCCGACCTCCACGAGTACACAGCCGGTCCGATTTTCGTGCCCGTTGGCGACCCGCACCCACTGTCCCAGGAGACAGCACCCATCCGGATGGGCCACGAGTTCAGTGGAACTGTCTCGGAGGTCGGTGACTCGGTTACCAGCGTCAGCGTGGGCGATGCAGTCGCCATCAATCCCATTCTGAGCTGTGGTGAGTGCCGACAGTGCCGCGAGGGGAACTACCACATCTGCGATTCGATCGGGTTCCTCGGACTCTCCGGAGGAAATGGTGGATTTGCAGAGAGCGTCGTCGTCGATGAGGTACACGCCGTCCCGCTGGGTGACGACGTGCCACTCGAATACGGTGCGTTAGTCGAGCCACTGGCCGTTGGATTGCACGCAGTCCGCCGGTCTGGGTTACAGGCGGGTGACTCAGTTGCAGTCTTCGGTAGCGGTCCAATTGGATTGTCAGTGATTCAGTGTGCCCGAGCAGCAGGTGCAGGGACAATCTACGTGTCTGAACCACGAAAGGCACGTCGCGAACGCGCCGCCGACTGTGGCGCTGACGAACTAATCGACCCGACGACGACGGATGCGGTCGAGTACATCACGTCTGCTGCCGATGGCGGTGCAGACGTGACGTTCGAAGTTGCAGGCGTCGAAGCGTCGTTGAACGACGCGATTCAGAGTACGAGACCCAGTGGAACGACGACTGTCGTGAGCATCTGGGAAGAGGAAGTGAGCACCCACCCGAACAATCTGGTGCTGGGCGAACGAACGGTTACCGGCACGCTCGCGTATCTCGGTGGACCACGCTCTGACGAAGAGTACGGGATGGTGATAGAGATGCTCGCAAACGGTCGACTCGACCCCGACCCGTTCATCACCGGTCGAATCGGTCTCGAAGAAATCGTCGACAACGGATTCGAGCAACTCCTCAACCCGGAGAGTGACCACGTCAAGATTCTCGTCAAACCGAACGAGTAGTCTGGGTCAGCAGACGCTGGGGCTGAGAGTGTCGAACTCACGCTTCAGCCCACTTTCGTGTGGCTTCTTCGAATGAGAGTGAAGCAGTCTGAAAACCGAAACGATGACTCCGGTACGTCGGACGTGGCTTTCTACGACTCTAGAACGGTTGCCAACGCATCCATCACGTGGTCGACTTTCTCGACTTTAGCATTGTAACCCATGTGACCCACACGGAGGATATCGTCGGCGAGGTCAGCAAGGCCAGTCGAGAGGACGATGTCGTGGTCTTCCTCGAGTTCTTGCTGGACCGCCTTCGCCTCACCGGGCATGTGGAATGCAGTCACCGTGGGTGAACTTCGTTCGACGTCGGGGTACAGGTCAAGACCCAACGCCGAACCGCGTTCACGGCAGTGCGCAGCGGCCGTCTCGTGGCGTTCGTAGACCGAGTCGATTCCCTCTTCGAGAAGCATCGACAGTGACTCGTCGAGCGCAGCGACGTTGGCCACGAGATGCGTGTACGGGAACATCTCACTCGTGTCACGCCACGGGAGGAGGTTCGTGTAGAGTGAGTTCGGGTCACGCTCTTCGGCAACCTCCCAGGCACGGTCGCTGACGGCGACAGTCGTCAGTCCCGGGGGTGAGCTGAACGCCTTCTGTGAAGCACCCAGATTGATGTCGATGTGTTCGCTCGGGACGGGTGTCCCACCGAGTGAGGAGACGGCGTCGACGACTGTCAGTACGTCGTGGTCGTGGAGGAGTTCGAGCACCGGTGCGATGTCGTTGAGCGTCCCCGTTGGTGTCTCACAGTGAACCATCGTTGCGACCTTGTAGTCGCCCTCGTCGAGTGCGGCTTCGACACTGTCTACGTCGAGTGAGTCGGTGTAGTCGGCACCGATGAGCGTCGGCTCGCCGCCGTAGTTTTCTACGAAGTCGGCGAAGCCGTCGCCGTAGAGGCCGTTCGAGATGCAGAGCACGTCGTCCCCTGGCGCGACTGTCGAAGCGATGGCGGCTTCGAGGCCGAGAATTCCCTCGCCACCCATGACGATTACGTCGTCGTCGGTGTCGTAGACGCGCTGGAGTTTCGAACAGACGTCGGCGTACATGTCGAAGAACGCTTGTTCGACGTCTGGGTTCGGCATCGGGTCGCTCAGGCGGTCACGGACCCGTGACGGAACTGCCGTCGGGCCGGGTGTCATTTGCATAGGAGTCCGTTTCGAGGGAAACGATTTATCCGTAGGGGATTCGGTGGCAGTCGCTTCAGAACGGGAAGACACAAAAGCCACTCCACACAGTTGAGCACATGAGCAAACTCTCGCCCGCGGACCTCGACCGCTACATCTTCTCGCGGACGGGTGCGGCCAACGACGACCTGCTCGTCGGCGCAGGGTACGGCGAGGACGCCGCTGCCGTCGCGACCGACGAAGGAACGATGGTCGTCAGTACCGACCCCATCTCACTCGCCGCCGAACGCATCGGAACACTCGGCGTCGCAATTGCGAGCAACGACGTCGCCACCTGTGGCGGTATCCCCAAGTGGCTCGTGAGCACCATCCTCATGCCCGAGCCTGACGTCGACCTCCTCGACGACATCACCGCCCAGCTCGACGCTGAAGCGAGACGGTTAGGAATCACCATCGTTGGCGGTCACACCGAAACCGTCGCTGGCCTCTCGCGACCACTGCTCTCACTCACCTGTATGGGGCCAACCGACCGGTACATCCCAACCTCGGGCGCTGAACCCGGTGACGCCGTGATTCTCACGAAAGGCGCGGGTATCGAAGGGACTGCCGTCCTCGCAACCGACTTCAGCGACGACCTCGACGAGGCCGGCGTCGATTCTGAGATGGTCGACCGTGCGACGGATTTCTTCGAGGACATCAGTGTCCTCCCAGAGTCCGCCGTCCTCGGCCCGGTCGCAACTGCGATGCACGACCCGACCGAAGGTGGCGTTCTCAACGGACTCGTCGAACTCGCCTGCGCCTCAGGCGTTCGCATCGACGTCGAGAGAACCGATGTACCGATACGTCCCGAGACACGCACGCTTTGTGACGCGATGGGTGTGGACCCACTTCGGGTTCTCGGGTCGGGTGCGCTGCTCGCAACGGTTCCCGCCGACGAAGCCGAAGAGATACTGGCGGCACTCGACGCAGAGGATATCGACGCGACGGTCGTCGCGACAGTCGACGAAGTGGCAGACGAAGACGACGCAGGTGTCGTCTACGATGGACAGTTCTACACGGGCGGCGTTCGCGACGACATGTACGACCTCTGGGAGTGATTCTGCCGTTCAGTACCCCGCTTCAGTTGGACTAAAATCGAGAAGACCGACCTCACCGAGGGTCAACGCGTCTGGTTGGAAGCGCCCTCGTGGCGGGTAGTAGCCCGACGCTTCCAACACTGCACTGACGACAGCCTGTTGCTCGGCACGGATATCCATCACCGATTCGACCGAGTCGATGCCGTGGGACGCACAGTAGACGCCCTCTATCTCCCAGCTAAAGTCCTCGTAACACGACAGTGCAACCGTCACGCGATCACCTGACACCAGCGTGGTATCAGGACACTGGCGACACCCAACCGTTGCTGTCCCAAAATCTTGCGTGACGTAGAGGCTCTCGACGACGAGGCCAGTGAACTGTTCGACGAGGTCGCATTGCATGGTGGTGTGTTCTCCTACCGTGTCTGTGGGACTGAGAAGAGATATATCAGCGTAGTTGTGTGGATTGCTGGGCTCTCGTCCGAAGTCTGACCCACGGACCGTATGTTACCGTGGCTTACTGATGCGCTGTCTGAACAGCCAGTCGGAGAGGTCGAGGCGGCGACGTGGGCCTTCCCCGTCTGGGAAGCGATTCTCGGTTTGACCGTAGTTGATGAGGGTGACGAGGAACACGCCACCAATCGTGTTTCCGAGCAGAACCGGAACGGCAAACTCCCATAGCCCGGTCGTGAGCGCGACGTTTCCCGTAAACACGAGGTAGAACACGTCGGCAGAGCTCACGACGATGTGGTAGAGCCCGGATGCTGGAATCGCGTAGATGACGAGATAGATGAGCACCACCCGAGAGATGGAGTCCCGAACGGCGTGTTCGAGCCAGACGAGACCAGCGACGAGCCACCCCGCGAACATCGCTTTGAACACGAGGTCCCACCACGGCGTCTCGATACCCTGAATTCCGATTCCAACAGCTGCGTCGGCAGCGGCGGGTGAGAACACGCCCGTCGAGGCGAGGACGAACGTCCCGATGAGCGCACCAGTGAGGTTCCCAGCGAGCACACTCACCCACACTCGGAGCAACGACGGAATGCTCGCGACGCGAGTCAACACGAGCGTCACCGGGGTCAGCGTGTTTTCTGTGTAGAGCTGGTAGCGACCCATGATGATGTAGACGAATCCGAGCGGGTAGAGAAGGGGTGCGAGGAGTCCGGTCGCATCGTTCGGGAACGCTGCTCTCCCGGTCGCGTACAGGAAGAACGTGAGCGTAATCGCGAACCCCGCAGCGAGACCACTCAGATACAGCTTGAGCGTTTCAGACTCGACTTCTTCGTCCGCCGTCGCGACGACGCGCTGGAAGATTTCGTCTGTCGAAAACCGGTCACCGACTGCCTCACCGGCAGCAGGCGCGCCACTCCGTGCTCGGTCGGGTCGTGTCCCACCGTCGGTGCCGTTCGCCGACTGCTGCGGAGGAAGACTCATCCACTGCCCTCCCGGTTGACCGATTCTGCGCTCGTCACCGTCTCCGATTCGACTGCCTCACGCTCGGTCGTCAGTTCATCGTGTCGCGCCCACGCGTACTGCGCGAGTCGGTAGAGGATGTAGCTGAACAGCGCGAACGCGACGAGTTCGACGACGTACAACTCCACGAGTTCGAGCGGGGTGAGTTGTTCGACGATAGCACTTTGGGTCGCACTCAGGACGGCGAAGGCGAGTATCAGTGTCACCGCGGGCATCGTCACGAGAGTGAGACCGAAGGCGAGTGCCCAGACCCGGTCGTCTTCGATTCGTTTTCCTACCATGAGTTCACCCCACCGGACCGGGTAGGTGGCGTTTCGTGGCGTTGATGGGTAGACGGTCGGTCGTATCCATAGCCGTACTCTGTTCCCGAGTGAGCATAAACTAGTACTATTTTTTACCGGTATGGTAATATACTGCCGAGATAGTACCAATATGTGATTGAAATGGAGGTGTACGTTCGGTATCTGGTCGAAAACTGCAGGAAGGGTGGCAGGCCGTGAGTTCGCTCTTCCAGCCCACTGCACCGAGTGGACTCGGGAACGCAGCTATCGGCTCCCGAATCGCGACAGCACTCGTCGCATTCGCCTTCTACATCTTTCTCGGCGACCCAACAGATTGGTTCGATATAGTGACCGGTGCCATCAGTGCTGTTGTCGTCGCCATCGTCATGGGACGCGTCGTCTTCGAGCGACCACCGACAGTCCAAACGCTAGGAACGATTGCTCGCGCACTGGTGTTCCTTCCCTACTTGCTGTTCGCAGTCGTGCGGGCAAATCTCTCACTCGCTGCCGTGCTTTTGGACCCACGGCTCCCAATCGACCCGACCGTCGTCCGTCTTCCCGCACCGGAGGGACGGCTCGCGACGGCCCTCTTGGCGAACAGCATCACACTGACACCGGGAACGCTCACCGTCGACATCGACGGTGACTCCCTCGTCGTCCACACACTTACTCACGAGACTCGTGAGGAACTCCTCACAGGCGAACTCGTACGTGCTGTCAACTTCGTCGTCGGCCACGGCACTGTAGAGGCAGAGAACGCAGCCCTCGACGTCTCTCCCTCACAGACGCAGGAGCGGGCGCGATGACGTCTGTCCTTCTTTCGAACGGGTTGCTCGTCGGCGCAGCAGCCCTCGGGCTCGTGAGTATCGCCCTCCTCTGGCGTGTCGTCGTTGGTCCGACGACTGCGGACCGCGTCATCGCCGTGAACGTCATCGGGACGAGCGTCGTCGTTATCATCGCACTGCTCGGTGTGGCCCTTGGAGAGGTCGGGTTCCTCGACGTCGCACTCGTCTACGGACTGTTGAACTTCCTCCTCTCGCTTGGCCTCGCACGGCTCTCTCTCGATGGCGGTGAGACGCGGTGACGCCCTTCGACGTGTTCGTCCTCACACTCGTCGCAGGGAGCGTCGCGTTCTCTCTCATCACGCTCGTCGGGTTCGTCCGACTTCCGGATGTGTTCGCCCGAGCACACGCCGCATCGAAGGCAGAGACGTTGGGTGCATTGTTGGGGCTTGGCGCTGCAGCACTCGCGCTCGACGATGGACAGGCGACCCTCAAGGTGGGTGTTCTCGCACTGTTCGTCCTCGTGACAGGGCCGACTGCCGCCCACGCAATCGTTCGCGCTGCGGTGCGTTCGGGTGAGAAACCGTGGTCTCGGACTGATTCATCCAGCGAAAAGACGAGAGCATCCACCCACACCGCAACGGGAGGTGAGAAGTGAGATGACCACTGAGTTAATCGCCACCGTACTCCTCTCGCTCGTCGTCGTTGCCGCAGTCGTTGCTGCACTCGCACGGGGTATTCTCACGACTCTCGCGGCGTTCGGAGCCTACAGCCTCGGCCTGTCCGTCGTGTGGCTCGTCTTCCGTGCCCCCGACGTTGCACTCACCGAAGCTGCCGTCGGCGCGGGTGTGACGACTGCGCTGTTCCTCGTCGTCGTCGCTCGAACCGTTGGGTTTGGTCCAACCCTATCTCCTTCGCAACCCATAGGCGGGGAGAATTATTCAGATAATTACAGTGATGCAAACGACGTAGATTCCCGAGTTGCGGTCGATACTTCGGAGACTGCAACTGGCGCACGTGATTCGAGTGGTCCACGAAACCTGACCCGTGGAGCGACAGTGGTGTCTCGAGTCAGGAATGTCGGACGTCTATCGGTTGTGGTGGCGGGCATCGTAACCGGTGGGTTACTCCTGACGGTTCCCGCCCTCCCCGTCGTCGGAGCAGCGGACACTCCCGGTTTCGGGGCGGTGACTGAGTACTATCTTGCCGACTCTGCCGCACGTGACATCGACAACGTCGTTACCGCGATTCTCGTCGTCTACCGTGGGTTCGACACGTTCGGTGAAATCGCGGTGGTGTTCACCGCAGTCGTCGCTGTTGTCGCGGTCCTGCGACAGGGAGGAGCGGAATGACGAACCGGACGGCGACGACGATGACGACGGACAGTCCAGTCGTGACGGTGACTGTCCGATTCATCGCGACGTTCGTTCTAACGTTCGCTCTGTTTACCCTGTTTCACGGCACGTCGTCTGTCGGTGGCGGATTCCAGGGCGGAGTCATCGCTGCGGCCGCCGTCATCATCCTCGCCTTCGGAGTCGGGATTGAGAAGACCACCGCGTGGCTCTCACCGCGCTGGCTTCTCATACTCGTCGCTGCGGGCCCCCTCGCGTTCGTACTGGTCGCGTTTAGTGGCATCCTCGCGGGCGGGTCGTTCCTCCAGTTCGACGTGCTTCCCATCCCCAAACCTTCAGTCTACGCGACGGAGTTCATCGAACTCGGGATCGGAGCGACTGTCGCTGGTGTCGTCATCAGCCTGTTCGTCCGCCTATCCGGGGGTGTCGACAATGACTGACCTCGTCATGATATTTAGCTCTCGGGTCGCATACGTCGCGTTCGTTCTACTGGTCGGCGTCGGTGTGTTCGTCCTCGTCGACTCCGACAACCTCCTGAAGAAGGTCGTCGGGCTGAATCTCTTCCAGACGGGCGTGTTCTTGTTTTTCATCACGAGTGCGTACCGTAGCGATGGGAGTGCGCCACTCCTTTCGGGAACTGGTCCGGTAGTCAACCCCCTCCCACACGTCCTCATCCTGACGGCCATCGTCGTCGGTGTGAGTGTCACGGCGGTCGCGCTGGCGCTCCTCGTCCGGGTGTACAACGAGTACGAAACCCTCGACGAGAGCGTTCTCGAGGAGGCTCACCAGTC